>DATKZB010000033.1:0-10980 GCA_035528235.1 Phycisphaerae bacterium | reverse complement strand
ACCGCCCCCCCCACCAGACCATTGACACGGCCCGACCGACCCCCTATACTCCCCGCCCCTGTCAGGGGCACGCGTGTTCTGGCAGGGGCTCCCCGCTGCCAGGTCAGACACACGGGGTGCGTCTGGCCTGGGGAACGTGATCGACTCAAAGGAACAGGAGCAACAAGAAACCGATGGAAACCACGTACCGTGACGTGCTGGCGGGCAAGATCGACCCGGCGGGTCTGGCCGTTCTGGATGCCCTCGGCAACGAGCAGGTTCATGCCTTCGTGGCCGACGCCGTGCGCCTGTGCCGCCCGGCCTCGGTCAAGGTGTGTGACGACTCGGCCGACGACCGGGCCTTCATCCGCCGCAAGGCGCTCGAGAATCACGAGGAGGTTGCCCTGGCTGCCGACGGCCACACCCTCCACTTCGACGGGATCAGCGACCAGGGCCGCGACACCCGGGCCACCCGGTACCTGTTGCCGGAGGGCGTGACGCTGGGGCCGAAACTCGCCGCCATCGACCGCAACGAGGGGCTCGGCGAGGTCCGCGGATACCTGGCCGGCGCCATGGACGGCAAGACGATGTACGTCCGCTTCTTCTGCCTGGGTCCCACCGGGTCGCCGTTTGCCATCTCGTGCATCCAGTGCACCGACTCGGCGTACGTGGCCCATAGCGAAGACCTGCTGTACCGGCCGGGCTACGAGCAACTGAAGCGCCTGGGCCCCGACGGCCCATTCTTCCGGTTCCTGCATTCGGCCGGCCGGCTCGATGCGCGCCGCACCAGCGTCGACGTCGACAAGCGCCGCGTCTACATCGACATCCTCGAAGACATGGTCTACAGCGTCAACACGCAGTACGGCGGCAACACGATCGGCCTGAAGAAACTGGCGCTGCGCCTGGCCATCCGCAAGGCCGACCGCGAGGGCTGGCTGGCCGAGCACATGTTTCTGATGGGCGTGGGCGGGCCCGGCGACAAACGGGTCACGTACTTCAGCGGCGCGTTTCCGAGCCTGTGCGGCAAGACGTCGACCGCCATGCTCCCCGGCGAGAAGATCGTCGGCGACGACATCGCCTACCTGCGGGTCATCGATGGACAGGTCCGGGCCGTCAACGTCGAGAGCGGCATCTTCGGCATCATCGGGAACGTCAACTCTCACGACGACCCCGTCATCTACGACGTCCTCACCCATCCCGGCGAGGTCATCTTCTCGAACATCCTGGCGGCCGACCGCCGGCCCTACTGGGACGGCATGGGTGTCGAGATTCCCGACGCCGGCGAGAACTTCGCCGGGCCCTGGCGCCAAGGAACCACCGACGACGCCGGCGAGCCCGTCCCGACGTCGCATCCCAACGCCCGGTACACCGTGGCGCTCCAGGCCCTGGCCAACTGCGACCCGCGCCTCAACGACCCCGCCGGCGTGCCCGTGGCGGGCATCCTGTACGGCGGACGCGACAGCGACACCAGCGTGCCCGTCCAGCAATCGTTCGACTGGACGCACGGCGTCGTGACGATGGGCGCCGCCATCGAGAGCGAGAGCACGGCGGCCACCCTGGGCGCGGCGGGCGTGCGGAAGTTCAACATGATGAGCAACCAGGACTTCCTGGCCATCCCGTTCGGCAAGTACGTCCAGAACCACCTCGACTTCGCCGGCAAGGTCGAGCAGCCGCCCCTCATCTTCGCGACCAACTACTGGCTGCGGGGGGCCGACGGACAGTGGCTCAACGGCAAACTCGACAAACACGTCTGGGTCAAGTGGATGGAGCGGCGCGTCCATGGCGAGGTGGACGCCATTCCCTCGCCCACCGGCCTCATCCCCAAGTTCGAGGACCTGGCCGTTCTCTTCACCGAGACCCTCGGCCAGGCGTACACCGAGGCCCAGTACGTCGAGCAGTTCTCGATCCGCGTGGCCAAGAACCTCGAGAAACTCGACCGGCTCGACCAACACTTCGGCGGCATGACGGGCCTGCCCGCCGAGGTCGGCGAGGCCCTCGCCGCCCAGCGCCGCCGCCTCGACGACCTCCGCCAGGCCAAAGGCGACCTCGTGTCGCCACTGGATTTGTAGAACGGCAGGCTGGAGGCCGGAGACTGGAGGCTGGAGGCCGGAGACTGGAGGCTGGAGGCCGGAGACTGGAGGCCGCAGGACAAGTCAGCCGGCGGCCTTGCCCGCCGCGCTACAGTTCCAGCGTCAGTTCGTCGAGGGCATCATCGATGGCGGCGGTCTCGGCGGGGGTGAGTGTGAAGGCGGCGGCGCCGGCGTTGTCGGCGGCCTGGGCGGGGTTACGGACGCCCACGAGCGCGGTCGTGATGCCAGGCCGGTGGATCGTCCAATTCAAGACCACCTGGGCGATCGTGGCCTGGTGGGCCTCGGCGGCCGGACGCACTGCCGCATCGAGAAACCCGAGGATCCGGCGCCGGTTCTCCGGACGATAGTACGGGTTGTGCGACCGCAGGTCGGTCTCGGGGAACGTCCGGTCCATCTGGACCTTGCCCGAGAGAATGCCGTTCTGGAGCGAGCTGTAGACGACCAGGCCGATGTGGTTCTCGCGGCAATAGGGCACCACGTCTTTCTCGATGCCGCGGCGGAGCATGCTGTAAGGCGGTTGGTTGGCAGCCAGCGGCACGACGGTCCGGGCCCGGTCCATCAGGTCCGGCCCGTGGTTCGACAGGCCCACGGCCCGGATCTTGCCCTGCTTCAGCAGCCGCGCGCACGCCTCCATCGTGTCCTCGACCGGCGTCGTCGGGTCGGGCCAATGTTGCTGGTACAGGTCGATGTGGTCGGTGCCCAGCCGCCGCAGGCTTCGCTCGCATTCCTCGACGACGCTCTCCTGGCCGGCGTACTGGTAGATGGTGACGGGCCGGCCCTGGTTGTCGTGGGTGGCGAAGTGGCGTTTACCCTCGGTCAGGTCCCACCGCAGGCCGAACTTGGTGAGGAGTTGGACGCGGTCGCGCCGCCCCTGGATGGTCTGGCCGACGACGGTCTCGCTATGGCCGAAACCGTAGACGGGTGCCGTGTCGATGGTGGTCATCCCCAGGTCGACGGCCTTCCGGATGCCGGCCATCGCGGCCGCATCGTCAGTGCCGCCCCACAACCACCCTCCGATGGCCCACGCCCCGAGGGCGACCGGGGTGACCTGGACGTCGCTCGTGCCGAGTTGGCGATACTGCATGGTCCTCACTCCTCCTGGCGAATCGCGTACCTGAACCAGCCCTCACACGGCCCACACTATATCGGCACTTGCTGAGTTTCGGAAGGGAGAGTCGTGGCCAGACCGGAGGCCGGAGACCGGAGGCCGGAGACCGGAGACCGGAGGCCGGCGCGGGGCCCTGGGTCTCAGGCACGCAGCGCGCGGATGAGGCCGCAGAGCACTTTGCCGGTCTCGACAACGGCGGCATGGACAGACTCGAAGGCACCCGGTTTCAGGTATCCCAGGCGATGGGCGAGCGAGACTTGGTACTCGAGTTCCCTGACCGAACCATACGCCATGTCCAGGAACCGCAGGTAGTCCGCCTCCGAGCGGCGCGCGCATCCCTCCACGATGTTCGACCCCACCGAAACAGCCGACCGCCGCATCTGGGCCGTGAGCCCGAACTGCTCCTGGCGCGGAAAGGACTGCGTGCACCGGTAAATCGCCAGCGTGAGGGCATCCGCGAGTTCGAACGCCCGCAGTTTCCTGTGGTCTCGCACGCGACGCTCCCTCTTTGGCAGGACGCTCGGCCCTGAGCCTCCAGTCTCCGGCCTCCAGTCTCCAGCCTCCAGTCTCCGGCCTCCAGCCTCCAGTCTCCGGCCTCCAGCCTCCAGCCTCTACGCCTTCGGCCCGAGGAGTTTGACCTTGCGTTCGGGGTCGAGGCGGCGGGTCATCTCGAGGGCGTTGAACTTGAGGATGGCGATCTCGGCCAGGTAGGCCACCTCGCTCTTGGGTTCCAGGTGCCCGGCCCAGACCTCGCTTTCGCCGCACGAGAGCACGATGTGCAGGTGCGGTTCGCCGTCGGCGATGATGCCGCTCACCGACACGAGTTCCAGCGGCTCGGCGATCGTGAAGTTGCGGTCCTTGGGCGGGAACTCGGTGTGCGTAATGTAGTGCATCTGGCAGGTCTTGAGCGTGCCGATACCCGAGATCACGACGCCGTTTCGGATGTCGTGTTTGCGGACGGCCTCCTGGATCGATTCCAGGAGCATCTCGCCCGGCTCCAGTGCCACCACGACCACCTGGGCGGCGCCGGCGTGTTCGAGCGTTTTCATGGGGACCTCCTGTGAACACAATGACTAATGACGAATGTCTAATGACTAACGACTAACGACTGCTGCGCCCGACAACACGCGGCGCCCGCCCCGTTCGCCACCTGTCATCCACCCTTAGTCATTCGTCATTCGTCATTCGTCATTCTTCTTCCCCCCCCACCGTCTCGTCGAGTTCCAGGCCGACGTCCTTGTACAGTTGGCGGCGGCCGGCCTTGTCGCGATCGTGTTCGGCGTGGGCGTGCCGGGCCACGTCGAGGGCGACCCCTCGCGGCACGACGATGACGCCGTCGCCGTCGGCCACGACCACGTCGCCGGGGTGCACCCGCACGCCGCCCACCGACACGGCGACGTCCTTGGCGTCGAACTCGAGGCGCCCCTGGACCATCGTCTGGGCGCACGTGGCCGACCAGAACGGGATCTTCTGGAGGATGAGTTCGTCGGTGTCGCGGACGCCGCCGTTGGTCACGTACCCCCGCGCCCCGTTCTTGACGCCCGCGAGCGAGTTGTTCGACCCCATCAGGCCCGCGCAGACGCCGCTCTGGTCGATGACGATGAAGTCGCCCGGCCCAATCTCATCGACCCACGGGTACGGGCACACCTCGCGGTAATACCGGCCCACCCATTTCCAGTAGTCCTCCGGCGACATCGCGGGGACGGCCCCCTCGTACGGCATGTACCGGCAGGTGCGGGCGATGCCGAAGGCCTGGGTCCGCCACAGCGGCCGAATCGCCGGGTCCATCGACCCGTCGCCGTGCATCATCATCGTGTCGAGACCGTCGCGGACGTCGGCCACGCGAAGGTCGGCGTAGGTGGCCAGCAGGTGGTCGCGTTCAGTTTTCGAAGGCATTGTGCGTCTCCCGTTCCATGACCGCCAGCAGGCTCCGGTCGAGTTGCCAGTCCTCGTATCCCTGGAGGATGAGGCCCAGGTAGTCCGGTTCGGGCAGGGCGAGCGTGCGGCCGGGGTTCATCCGGTAGGTCATCGCCTCGAAAGGCGACTCCTGCGAGACGACCCGCACCCGGACCCGCCGATACAACGTCGGACACTCCTCGAACTCGTCGAGCGCCGCCAGGTCTCGCGCGCCCACCTCGTACAGCGCCCCCTGGACGGCGTCGCCCGGCGACGGCACCACGTCGACCCACGTCCGGAACACCAGCCGGTGGTCGGGCCACGTGGCCGGCGCCAGCGGCACGGCGTCGGGGCACCACAGCGCCATGTGGGCACGGCTCAGGTTCGCCCCGTACGCAAAGTACAAGAGGTCGCTGCCCGCACGTGTCGGGTCCATAACCCGGGCACCCTACCGCGCGGGCCGCGCGTGTCAAGCGAAACGTGAACCGGCCGGATAGGGGGGTGTGACCGTGTTTTGTGGGAGCCCCGTCAGGGGCGGCTGGTCTGTAGCCACGGGCGCGAGCCCGTGGAATCGAGGACGCCCACCCCCCCCCCTTTTTTCACAAGCCCCGTCAGGAGCGCCTCCAGACCAGGCGCCCCTGACGGGGCTTGAAAAGAAAACAACACATCGCTGCGTGTTGCACGCTCACCACGGGCTCGCGCCCGTGGCTACAGATCAACCCCGCCTACGGCGGGGAAGCGCCTGCGCCGCCGATGGTTACGCTCGCCACAAAAAACAGCCACACCCGCCCGGCGGGTCTAACCGTGGATGAGCGGCGGCAGGCATCGCACGCACACCCACTGGCTCTTGCCCTGGTGCCGGCAGGGGAAGAGCACCGCCTGGTCCTCATCCGCGCCGCAGCGGAAACACGCCTGGCCGATAATCTGCTTGCCGCGCGCCTCCTGCTGGGCGTGCGCGGCAGCGGGGTCGAACGCCGGGGCCTCGCGCTGCTCGATGACCATCGCCCCGGTGGGACACACGCCCAGGCAGAACCCGGCCCCGTCGCAGAGTTCCTCGCGGACGACCTTCGCCTTGCCGCCCACCAACTGGATCGCCCCCTCGGCGCACGGCGTCACGCACGCGCCGCACCCGTTGCAGAGCGCTTCGTCGATATGCACGATCTTGCGTCTGACGATGTTGCCCGATGCCATCCGACCGCCTCCTCCCCATGTCCGCCTGCCGCCCCGGTCGTACCGCCCGGGGTTCGCCTCTCACCCCCATCCTACCGCGCACCCGCACCGGCGGCCTTGATGCAGGTCAAGAAACCGCGAAATGGCCCCGGCCCCAGCGCCACAGGGTGCAAGGGGGCTGTAGCGGCGCGGCCATGCCGCGCCGAGGCCGTAGAGGCACGATACATCGTGCCCGGTTCGTGGTCCGGGCCCGCTGCGCCGAGTGCCGGACGGCGCCTTGTCGCGGCCTCTCCTTGTTGGTATACATATCGTGTGTTCCGGAGACCACGCCATGAAGCCCCAGGAAAAGGCCGACCGCCTGGTTGCCCTTGCCCGAGAGTCGTTCCCCGACCCGCCGCTGACCGATGGCGAGGTGCAGATGCTCCTCGCCGCGGCCCTTGGCAAGGAGGCGAACCTTCGCAGCGGCAACACGGAGGCCGACAAACCGGAGAATGCGGCCAAGTGGGTCGCCGGCCGGGTCATCCGGTCCGGCCTTCTCCGCTGGCTGTGTTCCCAGGCCCAGGCCGCCCGCCTCGTCGCACCCGCCGGCGTCCGGGTCACAGGGGCCCGCATCGAGGGCCGGCTCGACCTTCTATTCGTCCGCGTGCCGTTTGCTCTTGCCCTTCTTGAGTGCGCCATTCCCAATGGACTCGACCTTGTGAACGCCCACCTCCCCGGCCTCTTTCTTGGCGGGTCGCACACCGGCACCATAAGGGCCGACGGCCTGAATGTGGCCGGCGACCTCTTCCTTCGGGACGGCTTCCACGCCTCCGGCGAGCTTCGCCTCCTGGGCGCCCGCGTCGGTGGGAACCTTGACTGCTTCGGCGGCGTGTTCGAGGGAGCCGAAACCCAACTGCCCGAAGGGACCAAAGTAAAGGTCGCCTTAGGCGCCGACTGGATTGAGGTGAGAGGTAGTGTGGTTCTCGGGGAAGGTTTCTCCGCCTGCGGCGGTGTCCGGCTTCTGGGCGCCCGCGTCGGTGGAGACCTTGAATGCCGCGGGGGCACGTTCGAGAACCCCGGCGGCGATGCCTTGATCGCGGACAGGCTCGACGTGAAGGGCAACGTGTATCTGGACAAAGGCTTCCTCGCCTCCGGAGTCGTGCGCCTCCTGGGCGCCCGAGTTGGCGGGGACCTTTCGTGCCGCGGGGGCACGTTCGAGAATCCCGGCGGCCGTGCCTTGGGCGCGGACAGGCTGGACGTGAAGGGTAACGTGCATCTGAACGAAGGCTTCCGCGCCTCCGGCGAGGTTCGGCTTCCGGGAGCCCGTGTGGGCGGGAACGTTGAGTGCCGCGGGGGCACGTTCAAGAACACCGGCGGCGTTGCCTTGAGCGGCGAGACCGCCCACGTGGAGGGGGCGCTCTTCCTGGACGGAGAGTGCAGCATCATGGGCCGTCTCAACCTGGCCCACGCCCACGCCCGTGTCCTGGTCGACGATCCCCAGTGCTGGCCTGAGCGCGGGCGGCTCGCCCTCGACGGTTTCACTTACGAGGCGGTCCATGGCATAACGGAAGCCGCGAAACGCCTCGACTGGCTCGAGCGCCAGTACCCGGAGTCGCCCAAGGACTGGCGCGGCACGTTCCGCCCGCAGCCGTACGACCAGTTGGCACGGGTCCTGCGCCAGATGGGGCACGACGGCGATGCCAGGGACGTGCTCGTCGGCAAGCACAGACACCTGCGCCGATACGGCCGTCTCGGCCGCGGGAGGCGGGCCTGGGACTGGTTCCTGGGCTTCACCGTTGGCCACGGGCACAATCTATGGCTTCTCTTGTTTCGTTTTGCCATGCCCCTGTTCTTTCTGGGCACGCTCGTCTTCTGGCAGGCCGACCGCGCGGGTCTTATGGTCTCGGTGTGCACCTCCAAAGACGCAGCCGCCGAGCAGGCCGGCCGGTTCTGTCCGTGGGTCTATTCGCTGGACGTCATGTTGCCCATTGTGAACCTGCACCAGGAGGAGTCGTGGCGCCCCGACCCGAGCCGGGGGGCCCGCATCCCCTCGCTGGATTGGCACGTGCCGTGGGCCGGCCGGGCGGTGCAGTGCTACTTCTGGGGCCAGATTCTGTTGGGGTGGGGCCTGACCACGTTGCTCGTTGCCGCCCTGACGGGCATCATCCGCCGCGAGTAACGCTACTTGGCGCAGGCGGTCCCGCGCGGCGGCCTGGGAAGGCCGCCGCGCAAGAAGGCGAGGATCTGGCAAAGTGACATGAGGCGTGTGCCCCGGCCGGGCGCTCAGGACTCCTCGCGGCACTGGCCCGAGGCCAGGGTCTCGAGCGCCTCGGCTTGGCGGAAGGTGATGACCGGCCCGTCGACGGTCAGGACGCCGGCCTCGGTCAGCCGGGCGAGGACGCGGCTGAGGGTTTCGGGGGCCGTGCCCAGCAACCGGGCGAGTTCTCCCTTGGCCAGGTCCAGCCGGACCGACGTCCCCGCCTGCACCGGCACGCCCTTTCGCCGCGCCAGGTCGGTCAGGTACCGGGCCAAGCGGCCGGAGGCGTCGGTCAGGGCCACCTGCTGGACGAGGACGGTCAGTTGCCGGCACAGCCGCGCCAGCGACGCGATCAGCCCGAACGCGAGCGACGGGTTCGCGCCCAGCCCTTTCAGAAACCGGTCGCGCGGGAAGAACGCCAGGCGGCTCTCGGCCAGGGCCTCGGCGAACGCCGGAAACGTCTCGCCCGAGAACATCGCCGCCTCGGCGAACGCCTGGTTCGGACCGAAGACGTGCAGGATCTGTTGTCGCCCGTCGGGCGAGAGTTTGTAGACCTTGACCTGCCCCTCCAGGACGACGTAGAACCCCTCGGCGGTGTCGCCGTCGCGGAAGAGGACTCCGCCGGCCGGCACGTGCCGCGTCGACGCCAGCCGGGCCATCGACCGGCGCGACGCATCGTCCAGGCCCGCGAACAGGCTGACGTGTTTCAGCGATTCGGCGATGCTCATGTCTTCTCCCGCGGCAGCCGCAGCAGGATGGCAGCCATGTACCTATGCGGTTCGACGAAAGTGTGGCGCGGTCGGTTCCCGCGCCGACCGCGCCAGAGTGCAGGCGTGCGCGGCGGGTGCGGGGACCCGCCGCGCACGAACTTCACGATGCCTGTGTCGGACCGCCTGGCTACGCGCATGGCGGCATTGTACGGTGCGTCGGACGGGGCCACAACGCTTCGTCCTGCAACGCTACGTGTCGCGCGGCGGCCTTCCCAGGCCGCCGCGCTGAGGTTCCACGCATGTTCCTGGCGGCCTGGGAAGGCCGCCAGGCGGGACGGAGAAGCGGAGCAGCGTTGTAGGATTAGCGAGCCGGTGGGCGTGGGCCGGTCAGTTCGCCCGGGGGTGGGCCGCCTCGTAAATCTCTTTCAGGCGGCCGGCGGTGACGTGCGTGTAAATCTGCGTGGTCGAGAGGCTGCGGTGGCCGAGCAGTTCCTGGACGGCCCGCAGGTCGGCCCCGCGCTCCAGCATGTGCGTGGCGAACGAGTGCCGCAGAGTGTGCGGGCTGACGTGCGGGTCGAGCCCGGCCACGGCCAGGTACTTGGTGAGTTTCCGCCGGACGCTCCGGGCGTTGAGGCGCCGGCCGTGCCGGTTGATGAAGACGGCCTTGGCGTCGTGGGCGTCGGCCCGGGCCCGGGCCTCCAGGTACCGGTTCAGCGCCCGGATGGCGTACGACCCCAGCGGCGCCAACCGCTCGCGCCGCCCTTTGCCGCGCACCCGCACCACCTCGCCGATCGGGTCGATGTCCTCCAGGTCCATCCCCACGAGTTCGCTGACGCGCATGCCGGTCGAGTACAGGGCTTCGAACATGGCGGCGTCGCGCAGCGACAGAAGGTCCTTGCCCTTGGGCGTGGTCAGGAGCCGCTCGACGTCGGCCGGGTCGAGGAACTTCGGCAGCCGCTTTTCCTGTCGCGGCGTGCGGATGACCTTGACGGGGTTCCGCTGCACCTCGCCCTGGCGGGCCAGGAACTTGTAGAACGACCGTAGCGTGGCGATCTTGCGGGCGACCGTGGCCCGGCTGTACTTGGCCCGGCGCATCTGAGCCAGGTACCCGCGCAAATCGACCGGCGTGACGCGCCGAATCCGGTCCGAGACGGCCTCGGAATCGAGTTCCAGCGGCTCCCCGCCGTTGCCGGCCACGAACGCCACGAACTGGACCAGGTCACTCGCGTACGACCGGACCGTGTGGTCGGAGAACTGGCGCTCGTTCTGAAGGTAGGCCACGAACGTCGCTGTCAAGGGATTGGCCATGGGTATGCCGGCACTCAGGACTCCGAGGTTTCTCCGAACACGCGGCTGAACGCCTGGTGCGTAATCTGCCGCGCCAGTACCGCGGCGTCGAACCAGTCGAAGTCGAACTCGTCGTTGTCGGCCCACGCCATCAGTTGGGCGATGACCTCTTCTTCCCGGCCCGGACTGCATCGGACCAGGTACCGGTCGGCGCCCTTCACCAGCGAGAACTGTTGCGCGTTGGCCGTCGCGTTCACGACACCCTGTCCCTCCGGGGGAAGGCGCACCGTCGCGGCGACGGCGGTCCCGCCGCCTCAGTTATCGGCATGGCGCCGGGTTCTCTTTACGCCAAACCGCCGCGGCGACGGCGGGCGGCTGTGCCAGGCGTCTCTGGCACGGGTGGCATGCCCAGGCCGTCGTTGCCTGGGCATGTTCCCCGACCCAGGTGCGACATGCCCACGCCAGCAGCGGCGTGGGCATGCCACCCAGGGAGGGTGGGGCTTG
>DATKZB010000032.1:0-12947 GCA_035528235.1 Phycisphaerae bacterium | reverse complement strand
AAGAGGATAGTCGCCCCGCGGCGCGAAGGCAAGACCGGCCCGGCGTCAAGCCTGGATCGTACCCCCGGACGCGGGCCTCCGGGGCCGACAGCATGCGGAATCCCCCGTCGTCACCCGGCGGCCGAGGTGCTCCGCGGGTCGCGGAGCGGAACCAGAAAGGCCAGGCTCGCACCCACCGACACCACCGTCAGCACGGCCAGTGCCGCGAACCGGTCCGGGCCCGACCACACCAGCGCGCTGGTGACCGTGGCCGCCACCATACTCACCAGGCACGTGAACGAGATCACCGCCAGGTACGTCGACCGCTGCCGCAACGGGCACACCTCCAGCGACAGCGTCATCGTGCCGATGTTCATGGCCGAGAACGCCAGGCCGAACAGGGCGAAGATGACCTGGAACTCGACGTCGGTGCCCGCCACCGCGCTCCACGCCGCCAGCACGATGAACGCCACCTGGCTGAGGATGAGGACGGCCTTGCCGCCCGCCCGGTCGCCCAGCGCGCCACCCACGACGTTGCCGACGATGGCGCCCACCATCTGGACCATCAGCAGTTGCCCCAGGTAACTCTCGGTCTCGCCCAGTCGGTGGCGGGCGTAGATGGCCAGGAACGGCGTCAGGATGAAGACGCCGCTCATCAGCGACCGGGCCACCATGTATTGCCGGACGCGTCGCTCCTGCCGCAGCAGCTGCGGGATGGCCCGCAGGTTCTGGGCCAGGCCCACCGCCGGGCCCGGCGGCGGCTCGGACGGCGTCTCGCGGATGAGCGCGAACGCCAGGTACCCCGCGATCAGCATCCCGAACGCGCACAGGTGCAGAATGGCGTACCCCTGGGTGCCGGGATGCGATGCCAGGACGGCCTTGGCCGCCCATCCGGCCCCCAGCCCCAGCAGGCTCGCGATGACGTACCGGCTGGCCATCAGCGACGACCGGCGCCGCTGGGGCACCGTCCGCAGCAGCAACTGCTGCCACGCCGTCAGGCTGACGCCGCTCGCCACGCCCGCGACCAGCGGCCCGAAGGCCACCACCGCCAGCACCAGCAGCGGTCGGGCATCGGCCAGGTAGAAGAGCGCCAGCGCCGCCGCCAGGTACGGCAGACGCTGAATGATGCCCGTCACCAGCAGCAGCGGCATGTACCGGCGAAGCCGGTCGATGCGGTGGGCCGTGAAGACCGGCGGCAGCATCAGGCCCGACCACATCATGATGGGCGTGAGCGAGACGAGCCAGTCGGGACCGCCCAGGTGTTTCACGACCGTCGGCATGAGCGTCGTGAAACTGACGAACGCCAGGCCCCCCATGAACAGACCGCCCTCGACCGCGTGCACGGCATAGTTGTACCGGACGTGGCGCGGTTCGGCCGGCTCGATGGGACGCGTGTCGCCCATGACGTTCCTTGTACCGGGGTTATTTCTGCAACGCTATTTCACGTTCGTGCGCGGCGGGTCCCCGTACCCGCCGCGCTTGACGCGATGCCAGATGGCGTTACGGTTTGCCTGACTTCGCCTTGGCGCAGGGCAATCCGGCGCGGCGGCCTAGGAAGGCCGCCGCGCAAAAAGTCAAGGAGTTGACAAAGTAGCACTAAGAACCTCCTGCCTCCGCCGCGCGCAACCACCGGACGCGCTCGATCCGGTACCGCATCCGCTCACTCGTCGGGTTGCATCCGATGGCCATGGTGCGGATCTCGGCCACGTCGAGGCGGCCGTTCGCATCGGGTTTCGACCAGCCCGCGCCGTGGGTGCCGTCGGCGAACAGCGCGACCGTCTCGACGGTCTTGCCGCGCTCGGGCTGGGTCACGAAATCCACGGCGTACCCGCTGCCGTTGGCCTCGGTGAAGACGGTCCGGAAGACGGCCTCGCCCTCCAGAAGGGTCAGCGTGGCTTGGACGCCGACGGCGTCGGGGGGCGGGCGCTGGTCGTCGGCGAGTTCCATCCGCGGGTAGACCCACCGGTCGCCGCCGCCGAGTGTCGCCTCGACGAGCATGGCCTGGCCGTCGGCCTTGACTGTCAGGCTCGACCCGCCCGACGCCTGCGGCACCCAGCGGTCGGCGCGGTCGGCACCGGGCACGGGCAGGTTCCGGCCCTTGGGGAAGGTCCGCGGTTCCGGCATGACGGCGAGCGAGAGAACGGGCCGGCCGGCGGGGCCGAAGTCGCCCGCGATGCGGACCGTCTCGGTCAGGCGCGGCGCCACGCCGCGGGCATCGACCGTCAGTTCCAGGTGCGCCCGATCGCCCGCCGCCACGGCGACCTTTCGGGGCAGCGTCAGGTGCCAACCCTCGGGCCCGGCAACGCCCAGCGTCCCCTCGACCGGCTGGTCGGAGAAGTTGTAGGCGTAGACGGGTATCGTCTCGGCCTGCTTCGACGACAGCCGATAGGCCGACCTCGACAGCGCCACACGCTCCTTCGGCCAGACGGCCTGGAGGACCACGGGCGACGGCTTGCCCGGCAGCCGCGGCGGGGTGGCCGGCGGCGGCGTGAGTTTCATCTTCGCGGCCGCAGCGCCGCCGGCCAGGACCGCCGCAAGGATAAGGACGGCGGCCGGGAAACCGAATGCAGAGAGGACATGGCTTGCCATGGGGCGCCTCCCGAAGGGTGCCCCGGGATTATCGCGCCCCTGCGGCTGGGCTGCAAGCCTGAGCGCGGAATCAAGACGGCCCTGGCCTTGGCATTTGCGTGCAGTGGCATTCAGACGCGACTCTTGGGACCACCAGCGCTACGTTGTCTGTGAGCGCGTCACCTCGCAGTCGCGGTAAGGATCCGTGTTGGCGCCTTTCACAGTCGCAGGCGCCCGAATCGCGCTTGAATCCGTGCCGCACGCAGCTCGCCGGCAGGCGTAAGCCCCCACCAGCCGTGGCGCCGGCGCTCCATGTAGCCCTGGTTGATGAGCCTCTGGCGTGCCCACTGCACCCGATTGTGCCAGAACGACTCCGCACGGCCATCTGGCCTCTGTACTGTGCGCTGAGCATCCGTGAGCGCGAAGAAGTCCGCAAGAGGTTCATAGGTGGAGGAAGCCGCGACTTCCTTGTCTTCTCCTCCGTTGAGGAAGACGAAGGACAAGAGGGCATCAGCTAGATCTATGTACTCTGGGAATGCCATTAACTAGCCCCTAAGGATGGCCCCGCCACGGCCTTAAAGTGCCTGCGAGATACCTCCGGCGCGCATGTCCCCAACCTGGAAGACGATGTGCAGGGCGGAGACACATGAGCGTATATAGTAGGGGCAGAACGGGTCTAGTGCAAGGGGATTCCGCCCACGGTGCTCACGCAGGATTGCTATTCCGAGCAGGGGGCGAAGCAGCGACCAAGAATTCCACACGGCTACGCGTCCGCAGGGCGGGATTCCTGGCTGCGCTCGGAATGGGGGCACGCGCTGGCCGTTTTTTTTATGCGGTGCGTTTGGCGGCGGGCGACGCTAAAAGAGGGGCAGAGGTCTGGGCGGCACTGGATCGCTTGGCGGGTAGAGGGAAGTCTCATGACGCGAAAGATGCCCATCACCCTGGCTTCTTTGACGCTGGCGGCCGCGGCCCTTGCCGCCACGGTCCTGGCCGCGACGGCCTTTGCCGAGGAGTGGCCCGCCTGGCGCGGCCCGCGGGGCGACGGCACGAGCACCGAGACCGACGTGCCCGTGTCGTGGTCGGCCACCGAGAACGTCGTCTGGAAGACGCCGATTCCCGCGGTGGGCCACTCGTCGCCCGTCGTCTGGGGCGACCGCGTCTTCGTGACCACGTGTATCGAGAAGGAAGAGAAGCGGATGCTGCTGGCCGTCGACCGCCGCACCGGCCTCGTGCTGTGGGACCGCACGGTGCTGGTGGCGCCGCTGGAGACGAAGAACAGCCTGAACTCGCACGCCTCCGGCACGCCGGCCACCGACGGCCGGCACGTGTGGGTGACGTTCCAGGAGTTCCCGAAGGTCCAGGTCGTCTGCTACACGGTCGAGGGCCAGGAGGTGTGGCGCGTGTCGCCGGGCGAACTGCACTCGGTGCACGGGTTTTGCAGTTCGCTCATACCGTATAAAGACATGATCATCCTGAATGCCGACCAGGACGCCCAGTTGCCCAAGCGGGCGTACATCGTGGCGCTCGACAAGGCCACGGGCCGCGAGCGCTGGCGCATCGACCGGCCGAACCGGGTCCGCTCGTACGGCCCGCCCACCGTCTTCGAGGCGGCCGGCAAGATGCAGATGGTCCTGTCGGGCTCGGAGTGCGTCGCCTCGTACGACCCCGACACCGGCGCCCCGCACTGGCTCATCGACGGCCCCACCCAGCAGTTCGTCGCCAGCCTCGTGTTCACCGATGGGCTATTCATGATGACGGGCGGGTTCCCGTCGCTGCACATCCTGGGCATCCGGCCCGACGGCGCCGGCAACGTGACCGACACGCACGTGGCCTGGCACCTGAGGGACCGGAAGATCGTCTCGTACGTGCCGTCGCCCATCGCCGCGGGCAAGCACTTCTTCGTGGTCAGCGACGCCGGCCAAGCCACGTGCCTGGAGGCGCAGACGGGCAAGGTCGTCTGGTCCGAGAAACTGGGCAGCCATCATAGCCCCAGCCCCGTCTCGGCCGCCGGGAACCTGTACTTCCTGGACGACGACGGCACGACGCACGTCGTCCGGGCCGGGCCGACGTTCGAGAAAGTGGCGACCAACCCGCTGGGCGAGCAGTGCCGCGCGTCGCCCGCGGTCTCGCGCGGCCAGATTTTTATCCGCGGCTGGCACCACCTGTATTGCATCGGCGCGGCCGCCAAGTAAGGCTGGGGCAGGGGGCAGATGCGATGATGACACGCCGCCAACGACTCATGGCCACGCTGCGGGGCGAGACCGTCGACCGGCCTGCCGTCAACTTCTACGAGATCGGCGGTTTCGGCATCGACCCGGCGGACACCGACCCGTTCAACGTCTACACCGACCCGTCGTGGCGTCCGCTCATTGACCTGGCCGAGGCCGAGACGGACCTGGTTCGGATGGTCTCGCCCGCCATGAGGCCGGCCGCCGGCAACCCGCGCGGCGAGTTCTTCGCCGAAGAGACCTGGACCGAGCGCGGCTCGCGCTTCACGCGGACGACGCTGCGCGTGGCCGGCCGCACGATGACGGCCCTCGCGCGCCGCGACCCGGACGTCAACACCTGGTGGCAGATAGAGCACCTGCTCAAGACTCTCGATGACCTGCGGGCTTACCTCGAGTTGCCCGACGCGGTCTTCGCATCCGAGCCCGACACGTCGAACCTCGAGGCGGCTGAGCGCGACGTCGGCGACCGCGGCATCGTCATGGTCGATTGCGGCGACCCGCTGTGCGCGGCCGCGCCGCTCTTCGCGATGGCCGATTACCTGGTGGTCGCGTTCACCGAGCCGCGCCTGTTCCACCGGCTGCTCGAGAAACACGCCCGCCCTATCCACGCGACGACCGAGCGGGTGGCCCGCGCGTTTCCCGGGCGGCTGTGGCGCATCTGCGGGCCCGAGTACGCCACCGAGCCGTACCTGCCGCCGCGCCTGTTCCGCGAGTACGTCGTGCCGTACACGGGGCCGATGGTCGAGGCGATTCATCGGCACGGGGGCTTTGCGCGGGTGCACTGCCACGGGCGGCTGCGGTCGGCCCTGCCGCACATCATGACGATGGGCCCCGCGGCCATCGACCCGGTCGAGCCCCCGCCGCAGGGCGACGTCCGGCTGGCCGACGTGCGGCGCGAGTTCGGCCGCGACCTCGTCCTTTTCGGCAACATCGAGTCGAGCGAGATCGCCAACACCCGTTCGGCGGCGTTCGAGCGGCGCGTGGCCCAGGCCCTGCGCGACGGCACCGCCGGCCGCGGCCGCGGATTCGTCCTCATGCCGTCGGCGTGTCCCGTGGGGCGGAAGGTCACGGCCCGCGAGATGGCCAATTACCGGACGATGGTCCGCCTGGCGACGACGTTCGGCGGGTAGGGGGCCTTTCCCCGCGTCGGCGGCGGCCTATAATGCACCGGCTGTAACCGTTGCCGCGATGGTGGAGACCGGTTTCATGCGGACTGCTCGACGCCTCGTGTTGCCGGCCATCGAACGGATGGACAAGTAGTCCTGCAACGCTACGTGTTGCGCGGCGGAAAGGAAGGTACGCCTTGGCGGTGATGCAAATGCCCGATGACCCGGCGTCGCTCTTTGTGCGCGACGACGCTCACCTGCGCGACGTGTGCGACCGGCTGCGTGCGGCCGGGTCGGTGGCGTTCGACACCGAGTTCATCCGCGAGCGCAGTTACCGGCCGCGGATCTGCCTGGTGCAGGTGGCGGGGGCCGACCTGGTGGCGCTTATCGACCCGTTTCGCGTCGACCTGACCCCGTTCTGGGACCTCGTGCTCGACGAGTCGATCGAGGCGGTGGTCCACGCCGGCGGGCAGGACCTGGAGATCTGTAACCTGATGACCGGCCGGGTGCCGGCCAACGTGTTCGACGTCCAGGTGGCGGCCGGTCTCGTGGGGCTGCCGTATCCGCTGTCGTACGAGAAACTGGTGAAGCAGGTGGCGGGCGTGCGAATCGGCAAGGCCGAGACCTTCAGCGACTGGTCGCAACGGCCGCTGACGCCGGGCCAGTTGCGGTACGCCGTGGCCGACGTGCTGTACCTGCCGTCCGTGCGCGAGCGGCTGGGCCGGGGCCTCGACGAGCGCGGGCGCATGGCCTGGATGCGCGAGGAGATGCAGCGCCTGGAGGCCGAGGAACTGTACCTGCGGAGCGCCCGCGAGGCCTGGCTCCGCGTCCGCCGCCTCGGCGGACTCTCGCGCCGGCAACTGGCGGTCATCCGGGAACTGGCCGAGTGGCGCGAGGCGGCGGCCGAGCAGGCCGACGTGCCCACGCGGACCCTCCTGCGCGACGAGGTGCTCGTGGGCCTGGCCCGCCGGATGCCCGCCGGCGTCCGCGACCTGCACGCCATCCGCGGTCTGCCGCACCCGCTGGTCGACCGCGCGGGCCGCGACATGCTTGCGGCCATCCGCCGCGGCCGCGAGTCGCCCGAGCCGGGGTGGCCCGACGCCGCCGACACCCGCGAGGGCGGTCCCGCCGAGCGGATGCTGGCCGACCTGGCGGCCGTCGCCGGGCAGGGTCTGTGCCTGGCGGGCGAGGTGGCCCCGGGCCTCCTGGCCGCGCGCGCCGACTACGAAGAGGTGGCGGAGTGGGTCGCTCAGGGCGGGAAGGAGGCGGAGTCGGCCCCGCGGCTGCTCAGGGGATGGCGCGGCGAGTTCGCCGGTCGCACGATTGAGGCCGTCCTGGCGGGGCGGGCTGCCCTTCGCCTGACAGGTCCGCCCGACGCCCCCCGGCTCGACGTCGAGTAGCGCGGCAGGCAGCCCGGCCCGCCGCGCGTCATGGTACGGCTTGTCGGGTCACACCTTCTCGGGCACGACGAAGGGCGGCCGGTACCGGTTGTCGGCGGGGCCCTTGGCGAGGAAGTTGGCCTTGTCGGCGAACGGGCCGGTGAACTGTTCCTTCTCGGGGTCGAACGTCAGCCACGGTCCGACCTGCGGCTGCCACTTGGCGGCGTCGTCCTCGTTGGCCGAGACGTGCTGCTGGAACCGTTCCCAACATTCCTGGGCCACCTTGTCGGTCTTGAACGCCTCGGCGGCTTCCGGCTGCGTCACGTCCTTGCCGACGCGATACGAGATGTTGGCGGCGTGGAAGCAGATGGCCGAGCGGTGTCCCTCGATGGCCTGGGCGGGGTTGTCCTTGGGGTCTCGGCTGCGGAGGGCCTTGATGAAGTTGGCGCGGTGTCTGCCGCCGCCGTCGCGTTTGATCTGGCGCACCTTCTCGCCCTTGGTGTCGTAGATCCATCCGCCGGCCAGGTATCCGCCCTCGCACTCGATGACCTCGCCGATGCGGATGCCGCCCTTGGAGTAGGCGTCCATCGGCGGGTTCTTGTCCGCGTCGGTGGCCTTGTGCTTGGGCAGGCCCCGGACCTCGAAGATGATGGGCACGGTGTCGGTCTCGAGGAAGGCGATCTCGGTGTTGGGTGTTTCGTCGTCGTCGTCGTATCCGAAACGTCCGCCGATGCCCATGGCCCGCTTGACGATTGTGGCGCCGATGCCCCATCGACACTTGTCCATCTCGTGGATGCCCTGGTTGCCGATGTCGGCGTTGCCGGTGGCCCAGAACCAGTGCCAGTCGTAGTGGAGGTTCTTGCGTCGCAGGGGCGTGTTGGGCGCGGGCCCGCAGAAGAGGTCGTAATCGACGCTCTCGGAGACCTTCTGCGGCCCGGTGGTCTTGCCGATGCTGCCGCGAGGCTTGTAGCAGAACCCGCGTGCCCGGAGGATCTTGCCGAGGTTCCCTTTGTGGATCCAGTCGATGGCCTCGGCCAGGGCCTCGTCGCTGCGGTTTTGCGTGCCCACGTAGACGACGCGCTTGTACTTGGCGGCGGCCTCGACGACCTGGCGGCCCTCGAAGACGTCGTGCGACAGGGGTTTCTCGACGTACACGTCCTTGCCGGCCTGGCAGGCCCAGATGGTGCACAGCGAGTGCCAGTGGTTGGGCGTGGCGCAGACGACGGCGTCGACGTCCTTCATATCGAAGATCTTGCGCATGTCCTGGACGGCCGTGACCTTGGCGCCGGCCTTCTCGCACTTCTGGACGCCGCGGTCCAGGACGCTCTTGTCGACGTCGCACAGGGCGACGACGCGGACGCCCATCTTCTTGAACTCGTCGCTCAGGTGGGTGCCCAGGTGGCTGCGGCCCTGGCCGCGGAACCCGATGATGCCGATGCGGATCTCGTCGTTCGCCCCCAGGACGCGGCTCCAGGACGAGGCCGACAGAACGCCGGCCGCCCCGGCCGCCAGGGTCCCCTTGAGGAACTGCCTGCGTTTCATCCCCGTCATGGTGGGCGTTCTCCTTTCCGGAAATGGTCGAGTGCCGAGCGCGCCGGCGAGGTCCGGCCCGTCGCGTCGCCTTCTGTAGGAATCTAACCCTACCATCTCGTCGTCGTCCCGGCAAAACCTTTCCGCTCGCACCCCAAGGCGCGGCGCGCTTCGGCCCGTTTTGCGTTGACCCCCGCCGGGTTCTGACGTACAGGTTACGCATGGCATGCCGTCGCGCCGGGTCATGTAGGGCGCGCCGCGCCATCCTTGCTGAAGGAGGAGGCATGCCATGACTCAGGAGAAGCAGGGCGAGCGTGCGAAATGGCTGTCCTTCTTGAGCAAGGCGGCCATTGTGGCGGTGATCCTCGTGGCGATCGGGTGCGTCTGCATTGGAGGTATCTGTCTCGTGTTCTGGAAAGCGACTCACAGGCAGGAAACGGAAGGAGCCCGGATGCGTCGTCTGGTCGAGCAGTTGGGTGCCAGGGAGACCGAAATCGCTCTTCTTCCCCATATGATTCTGTACAGAACCCACAGGCACGACGAGGCCAAACGAAAACTCCGCGCAGAGGGGAAACGGGCGGTTCCGTTCCTGATCGAGGGCCTTCACCATGAGCACTGGTTGGTTAGAATGGACTGTACGGGATTGCTCTTTGTCACTCCGACCAAGGAGGGGACTGCCGCACTCATCCGGTGCCTTGGCGAAGGTGAGAAGCCGGTTCCCAGTCCGTCCGATGTACACACCTACCTGGAGGGAATCACGGGGTATAGTGGCGGTCTGGATCGCGAGAACTTCGACGACGAACGCGACAAGGAGAAGACACGCCAAGTGTGGCAGCAGTGGTGGGAGGACTACAAGGATAGCCTGGTGGAGACCCCAAGCGGGCTCGGGATCCGCCGACCGGATGGCACGGTCATGCCTCTGCCTGCCGAGTGGGGTCCTGATCCCCCTGCGTGCATGGCCTCCGAGAGGTTAGCCGCCGGCTGCCACTGGCTGCTTGCAGCCAGTGCCTCCGGAACACCGGCGGACAAGCCGCCAGTGGCACCCGGCGTAGGGGCACGACATGTCGTTCCCCTACAACAAAGACCGTTCTCGGAAGGCCCACAGGCGGGATGAAATGGCGAAGTAGCCGCGCGGCTCGCCGTCACGCGTGCTCGGCCTCGGCCATCCGTTGGGCGAGGAAGCGGCCGGTGTACGACTCGCGGCAGGCGGCGACCTTCTCGATGGGGCCGGCGACGATCTGGTGGCCGCCCATCTCGCCGCCTTCGGGGCCCAGGTCGATGACCCAGTCGGCCTGGCTGATGAAATCGAGGTTGTGCTCGATCACCAGCAGGCTGTGCCCGGCGTGGACCAGCCGGTGGAAGGTCCTCAGGAGCACCTGGATGTCGGCCATGTGGAGGCCGGTGGTCGGCTCGTCGAAGACGAAGAGGTACTTCTCGCCCTTTCTGGGCGCCGCCAGGTACGAGGCCAGTTTCAGCCGCTGGGCCTCGCCGCCGGAGAGGCTGGCCGTGTTCTGCCCCAGCCTCAGGTACCCCAGGCCCACGTCGACCAGCGGCTGGAGGCGCCGGACGATGGTCTCGTGGGCGGCAAAGTGGGCCATGGCCTGGTCGACGGTCATGTCGAGGATGTCGTCGATGTTCTTCGCGTTCCACCGGACGTCGAGTACCTTCTTTTTGAACCGCTTTCCGCCGCACTCCTGGCACACGACCGTCACGTCGGCCATGAAGTACATGTCGTAGGTCACCGTGCCGACGCCCTTGCAGACCTCGCAGCGTCCGCCGGCCACGTTGAACGAGAAATCGGCCGCCGTGATACCCGCCACGCGGGCTTTGGGCGTGTCGGCCAGCAGGTTCCGGATGGCCGCGTACGCCTTGACGTACGTCACGGGGTTCGACCGGGTGCTCTGGCCGATGGGCGAGGAATCGACGAGCACGATGTCGTCGACGGCATCGAGCCCCTCGACGTCGCGGCACTGGCCCACGTCCTCCACGGCCTCGCCGAGGCGGTGCTTGAACTGGCCATACAGGCACTGGTGGACCAGTGTCGTCTTGCCGCTGCCCGAGACGCCCGTCACGCAGCACAGGAGGCCCAGCGGGATGCGGACCGTGAGGTCCTTGAGGTTGTGCTCGCGGGCGCCCACGAGGACGATCCAGTTCTTGGGCCGGCGGCCGTAGGGCGAGACGGCCCGGTCGGCGTGGGTCCGCATGAGTTGGGCCGTCTGGCTCTGGTCACACGCCGCCAGGGCGTTGGCCGGGCCCTGAAAGATAATCTGCCCGCCGGCCTCGCCGGCCCCCGGGCCAAGGTCCACGATGTGGTCGGCCGCCTCGATCACCTCCGGGTCGTGCTCGACCACGACCACCGTGTTGCCCTTGGCGATGAGGTTCCGCAGGATGCCGAGGAGGCGCTGGGTGTCGCGGGCGTGCAGGCCCACGGTCGGCTCGTCGAGGACGTACAGCGTGTTGGTGAGCGACGAGCCCAGGGCGCTGGCCAGGTTGATGCGCTGGGCCTCACCGCCCGCCAGGGTCCGCGTCTGACGGTCGAGCGTCAGGTAATCCAGGCCCACGTCGTCGAGGTACGATAGGCGGCTGCGGATCTCGCGCAGCAGCACGGCCGCGCGCTCCTCGTCCTCCGACGAGAGGCGCAAGGCCTCGAACCATTCCCGCAGGTCCTTGACCGGCAGGACGACCAGGTCGCTCAGGCGCTTACGGCCCACGAAGACGTTCAGGGCGTCGGCCCGTAGCCGCTTGCCGCCGCAGTCGGGGCACACGTAGTACCCGCGGTACCGGGCGATCATGACCCGCACGTGCACCTTGTATCGCTTGGTCTCGAGCCAATCGAAGAACCCGCGGATGCCGCACCAGCCGTCCTCGTCGTACTCGGGGTCGCCCTGCCAGACGTACTGCCGGGCGGCCTCCGACAGGTCGACGTACGGCACGTCGGTCCGGATACCGTGTGCCCGGCACGCCTTGCGGCACTCGCGGTGCAGGTGCTTGTAGGCCGGGGTCTGCCAGCACGTGATGGCCCCGGTGTCGATGCTCTTGCGCGGGTCGGGGATGATCTTGGCCGGGTCCAGGCCGCTGACCCGCCCGAACCCCTCGCAGGTGGGGCACGCGCCCACGGCGCTGTTGAACGAGAAGAGTTGCGGGTCGGGCTCGGGAAACTCGCGGCCGCACGCGGCACAGTTGAACCGGATGTCGAACGGCAGCCGGCGGCGCTCGGCCCGGGCGTCGTCGAGCACGACGGCCACCGCCCGCCCGTGCCCCGCCTTGAAGGCCGACTCGAGCGACTCGGCCACGCGCGGCCGGCTCCCGGCCGGCGGGTCGGTCAGGACGAGGCGGTCGATGACGACCTCGAACTCCGCCGGCACGTCGGCCTCGGCCGCCTCGGCCACGTCAACCTGTCGGCCGCCCAGGTATAGCCGCCGCAGCCCCAGCCGTTCGAGTTCCCGCCGCAGGCTCTCCCACGGTCGCTCGGCCCGCGACACCGGCGCCACCACCAGCAGCGGCGCGCCCGCCGCCAGGCCCAGCACCTCGTCGACCGCCCCGGCGACGGTGTGCCGGACGACGCGCCGGTTGCACTGGGGGCAGATCGTCTGGCCGACGCTGGCGTACAGCAGCCGCAGGTAATCGGCGATCTCGGTGGCCGTGCCGACGGTCGAACGGGCGTTCTTGACGGTGTTCTTCTGTTCCAGGGCGATGGCCGGCGGCAGGCCCGTGATGGAATCGACCTCGGGCCGCGCCATCTGCTCGAGAAACTGGCGGCTGTACGCCGACAGGCTCTCGACGTACCGCATCTGCCCCTCGGCATAGAGCGTGTCGAACGCCAGGCTCGATTTGCCCGACCCGGAGACCCCCGTCACGACGGTCAGTGCCCGGTGGGGCACCGTAACGTCGATGCCCTTGAGGTTGTGCGTCCGGGCGCCCGTTACCTCGATGACTCGCTGCATGCGCAGGATTACCCCACGGTACGAAACCGTCAGGATACCCGCTTCGGCCGGGGGCGTCAAGCCCGCCGGGGCCGCAAAAAATGCGGGGGTGTGGCCGTATTTTGTGGCAGCCCCGTCAGGGGCGGATGGTCTGTAGCCACGGGCGCGAGCCCGTGGAATCGAGGACGCACACCCCCCTTTGTTTCTTCTCAAGCCCCGTCAGGGGCGCCTCCA
>DATKZB010000031.1:0-6995 GCA_035528235.1 Phycisphaerae bacterium | reverse complement strand
GGGCCTATCGGGACGCCGCGCGGTGGCCTTCCCAGAGCCTGCCCGCCTTGGGCGGGCCACCGCGCCTTGGCGCAGGGCAACCTGACGCGGCGGCCTGGGAAGGCCGCCGCGCGAGAAGTCCAGGAGTTGACAAGGTAGCATTAGGCCTTCCGCGGGCGCCGCCTTGACCGTTTTCCGCGCCGCGACTATAGTGGCCTCCCGAGCGAGGAGCCGACCGGCCTGCCCAGGCCGTCGGTGCGGCGGCGCGGAACACGAAGGAGCCCTGGCGGATGACCAAGACGACGGGCGCGGACGTGGTCATCATCGGCAGCGGCGGCGCGGCCTTGCGGGCCGCCCTGGCCGCCGCCGACATGAGCGCGAGCGTCCTCGTCCTTACCAAGGGCGAGCTCGGCAAGGCGGGCGTCACCGCCCTCTCCTGCTCGGACCGGATGGCCTTCCACGCCACGCTCGGGCACACCGAGCCGGGCGGCCCAGACGCCTGGCGGTACCACGCCGAGGACATCTACCGCATCGGCGGCCGCGTGTCCGACGCCGGCCTGGCCCGCGTCCTCGCCCAGGGCGCGGCGGAGGCGTTTCACTACCTCGACGGCCTGGGCGTGCCCTTCGCCAAGAACGCCGATGGCCTGGCCGACCAATTCGTGACCGACGGCTCGCACTACGCCCGCGCCTGTTACACCGGCCCGTACACTGCCAACCACATCCACGAGGGGCTGCGGAACGAGTTTTGCCGGCGCGGCCTGCCGATTCTCGAGAACGTCATGGCGACGGACCTGGCGCTCGACGCCGCCGGCCGCGCGGCAGGCGTGCGGCTGGCCGACGGTAGGCTCATCGCCGCCGGGGCGGTCATCCTGGCCACCGGCGGCGCGGGCGAGGTCTTCGAGGTCAACGTCTTCCCGCCCGGCATGACCGGCGACGGACACGCCATGGCGTACCGGGCGGGGGCGGAACTGGTGAACCTCGAGTTCATCCAGATCGGCCTGTCGAGCACCAAGACCAAACTCGCCTGCTCGGGCAGCCTCATGCGGGCCTGGCCGCGACTCGTCACCAAGGACGGCCGCGAGTTCCTCCGCGACTACTTCCCCCCGGGCACGCCGCCCGAGCAGGTCTACGCCGTCCTCTTCAAGAAGGGGGCCTCGTGGCCGCTGGCGTACCGCGACGAGAGCCACGTCGTCGACATCGCTGTCTTCTCCGAGATGCAGAAGGGCCACCCGGTCTTCATGGACTTCTCGACGAATCCGGCGGGGCTGGACCTTGCGAAGATGGACCCGTCGCTGTGGGCGAAGTACCGGACCATCGCCGCGTTGGACCTGACCCGGCCGCCATACGCGGTCTCGCCTCTGGCGCGGCTGAAGGCCATCAACATGCCCAGCGTCGAGTGGCTGTCCCAGCGCGGCATCGTGCTCGAGCGGGGCGACCGCATCGAACTCGCGCCGGCGTGCCAGCATTTTCAGGGCGGCGTGAAGATCAACGAGCGGGCCGCCACGAGCGTGCCCGGCCTTTTTGCGTGCGGCGAGGTGGCCGGCGGCCAGCACGGCGCCAATCGGCCCGGCGGCAACGCCCTCATGGACAGCCAGGTTATGGGCCGGGTCGCCGGCGAGCAGGCCGCCGCCCTCGCCAGGGGCTCGAAGCCAGGCGCTCCGCTCCCCGCGCCGCCCGCCGGCGATGCCGCGACGACGGGCGACCTCATCGACGTCCGTGAAGCCCGCCGGGTCATTCAGCATCTGATGACCATGCGGGCCGGCGTCAAGCGGACGGCCGACGGCGTCCGAGAGGGGCTGGCCAAACTGGCGGCCATCACCCGGCGCCCGTGGGACGCTCGCGAGGCGGGCGAGGAGTTTCTGGCCGAGACTCGCAACATCGCCCTGGTGGCCGAGATGGTTCTGACGGCCTGCGGCACGCGGACCGAGAGCCGGGGGCCGCACCTCTCCTTCGACGCCCCCGACGCCACCCGACCGCTGCCGCGCCAGGACCCCGCGTGGCAGAAGTACCTCGTCATCCGCCGCGACAAGGCCGGCGCCCTGGTCATCGAGCCGCAAAAACCCGTCGCGCCCGACTGGGACCTCGTGCAGCAGATCGACGCGTAGGGCGGCCACTCGTGCAACGCAACTTGCCGCGCGGCGGCCTTCCCAGGCCGCCGCGATTGGACCTGATGAGGGTTCCTGGCGGCCTGGGAAGGCCGCCAGGCGGGATGAAGTTCCGAAGTTGCGTAGGGGGACTACGGTCGCCGCCATGCCCGATGCCCGCGAAGAACTCGACCAGATGATCCGGACGCAACTCCAGGGCCGCGACATCACCGACCCGCGCGTGCTAGACGTGTTTCGGCGCGTGGACCGGGCGCGGTTCGTCCCGCCCAGCGAGCGACGCTCGGCCTACGGCGACTTTCCGCTGCCCATCGGCGAGGGCCAGACCATCAGCCAGCCGTACATCGTGGCGCTGATGACGCAGAGCCTCGCCCTCCAGGGGCCGGAGCGCGTCCTGGAGATCGGCACGGGGTCGGGTTACCAGACGGCCGTTCTGGCGCACCTGGCGGCCGAGGTGTACACGATTGAGGTCCGCGCGGCCCTTCAAGAGACGGCCCGCGGCGCGCTGGAGGCACTCGACTGCCGGAACGTGCACTGCCGCCTGGGCGACGGCCGGGCCGGCTGGCCCGAAGCGGCGCCGTTCGACCGCATCCTCTGCGCCGCGGCCGCCGAAGAGGTGCCCCCGGCGTGGGTCGAGCAGTTGGCCGACCCGGGCGTCCTGGTCACGCCCGTAAGCGCGTGGGGTTCGCAGATTCTCGTCCGCCTGACGAAACGCGGGGGCCAGGTCGTGCGCGACGAGTTCTGCCCATGCCGCTTCGTGCCGCTGGTGGGCGGCCACGCCGACCAACCCGAATCAGACTAGTGCCCCGTTACACCTCAAGTGAAGGATAGCCGGGTGGCATGCCCACGCCGCCTTTGCGTGGGCATGCATGCCCGCGGAACGGATGCCGCGGGCATGCCACCCCGATAGTGACGAGCCACGGAGCACTAGAGTTTCGATCGCGGCACGGTGACCGGTTTGCCGGCCTGGGCGGCGGACTTCCAGGCGGCTTCGGTAAGTTCGATGACCCGCAGGCCGCACTCGGCCGGGGCCACCGGCTTGCCCTCTCCCTTGACGGCCCGGATGAAGTCGAACGAAACCGACGCGCTACCCAGCGCCTTGGCGTCGACGGTGACCTGGGCGTCGCGCCAGCCCAGTTGCTGCGTCATGCCGGCCCCCTGGCGGATGTGCAGGGCACCCTTGTCGCCCACGATGCTGATGTCTTCCCACCACGACGGGGCGTCGCCGATAACGGTCACCGTGCCGACGGCGCCGTTGGTGAACCGCACGTTGATGGCCGAGTTGATGTCGACCTTCGTGCCGCAGTTGTCAATCTGGGCCGAGACCACGTCGGCCTGAAGCCCGGTTATCCACAGCACAATGTCGACGAGGTGGCTGCCGGAATCGTTCAACTGGCCGCCGCCCGAGAGTTCCGGCTCCTGGCGCCACAGACCCTTGCAGGCCTTCTTCCATTCCTGGCACTGAAACGCCGCAACGGCCTGCACCTTGCCGATGGCGCCGGCGGCGATCTCGCGCCGCACGTAACGGAACGTGCCGTCGGTGTGCCGGTGGTATCCGATGGTCAGCACCAGGCCGGTCTTGCGAACCTTCTTGACGACCTTGACGCCGTGCGCCGTCGTGCAGACCATCGGCTTCTCGACGAGCACGTGCAGGCCCTTGTCGAGGGCGGCCATGATCTGCTCGAAGTGAATGGTGTGCGGGCTGGCAATGACGACGCCATCGAGTTTCTCGCCCTTGAGCATGGCCTTGTAGTCGTCGTACTCGGCGGCCTCCGCCAAGTGGGCGTGACGGGCCTTGTGCTTGGCCCGGTTGGCCGCCACGGGGTCGCAGATCGCGACGATCTTGGCCTCGGGTATCTTGCCGAGCGCCTCGGAGTGCACGTTCATGAACCCGCCCATGCCGATCATGCCGATCCGAATGTCT
This sequence comes from Phycisphaerae bacterium, assembly GCA_035528235.1. GTDB lineage: Bacteria > Planctomycetota > Phycisphaerae > FEN-1346 > FEN-1346 > DATKZB01. The sequence continues at coordinate 2,990 of DATKZB010000031.1, read as the reverse complement.
TTCGCCATCGTCCGATTCCTTTCCGTTTCCCCCCGCCGGCCCTGCGGCCGGGCGGAGCGCCGTGGTCACTACCGTCATAACAGGAAGAAGGATTCTACCCCACCCGGCCGACAATGCAAGCGGGCAAAACAAAGATTTCGCGCGTCGGCCCCCAGCGGGTAGAATGGCCCGGCACAGCCGACGACGGAGACCACCGATGAACCCAGGGCGTGTTTACCTGGTCGGGGCCGGGCCGGGCGACCCCGGACTGCTGACGCTGCGCGGCCGCGAGGCCCTGGCACTGGCCGATGTCGTGGTCTACGACGCCCTGCTCTCGCCCCGCCTGCTCGACCACGCCCCGCCGGCGGCCGAGCGCGTCTACGTGGGCAAGCGGGCCGCGCAGCACACCCTCTCGCAGGACGACATCAACGCCTTGCTGGTCGAACGGGCCCGGGCCGGCCGGACCGTCGTCCGCCTCAAGGGAGGCGACCCGTACGTCTTCGGCCGCGGCGGCGAAGAGGCCCTGGCCCTGGCCGAGGCCGGCATCCCCTTCGAGGTCGTTCCCGGCGTCACGGCCGGCGTGGCGGCCGCAGCGTACGCGGGCATTCCCGTGACGCACCGCGACCTGGCGAGCGGCGTGGCCCTGGTGACCGGCCACGAGGCCGGCGACAAGCCCGACTCGGCGCTCGACTGGCAGGCCCTGGCCCGCTGGCCGGGCACGCTCGTCTTCTACATGGGCGTCCGGAACCTGCCGACGATAGCCGAGAATCTCGTGGCCCACGGCCGCAGCCCCGACACGCCCGCGGCGGCCATCCATTGGGGCACCACGCCGCGGCAGCGGACCGTCACGGGTTCGCTCGCCACATTGCCGGGCCTGGTTCTGCGGGCTGAATTGAAGGCCCCTGCCATCATCGTGGTCGGCGCGGTCGTGGCCCTGCGCGACCGCCTGGCGTGGTTCGAGCAACGGCCGCTCCTCGGGCGCCGGATCGTCGTTACGCGGGCCCGGGCTCAGGCGTCGGACCTTGTGGCACAGCTCGATGCGCTGGGCGCCGAAACGATTGAGGCCCCCGCCATCCACATCGAGCCGCCCGAGGACCCGGCGGACATCGAGCGCGCCGCCCGCGAGGCCGCGTCGTTCGACTGGATTGTGTTCACGAGCGTCAACGGGGTCGACGCTTACTTCGCGGCCCTGGCCGGCGCCGGACTCGATGCCCGCGCGCTGGCCGGCGTCGGCGTTGCCACGATCGGCCCAGCGACGACCGAGCGGCTCGGCCGGTTCGGTATCCGGTCTGACCTCCAGCCCGAGACCTACACCGGCGCCGCCGTGGCCGAGGCCCTGGCCGCCGGCGCCGACCTGCGCGGCAGGCGCGTCCTCCTGCCGCGGGCCGACATCGCGCCGAAAGAACTGGCCGACGCCCTGCGGTCGCACGGGGCCGTGGTATCCGACATCGTCGCCTACCGCACGGTGCTCGACACGGCCAGCGCCGACGCGGTGACCGACGCGCTCGGGGCCGGCCAGGTCGACTGGCTCACGTTCACGAGTTCGTCGACGGTCCGGAACTTTCTCGGCGTCGTGGGCGCCGAAGCGGTCCGGGCGTCGCGGGCCCGCATCGCCAGCATCGGCCCGACCACCTCCGCGACGCTCCGCGAGGCGGGGCTGGAACCGGACGTCGAGGCCGACCCGCACACGATGCCCGCCCTTGTCGACGCCATCGTGGCCGCCGAGGCCCGCCCGGCCAAGACCTGACGTGCGCCCGGCCTTCGGCCAAGCCAGTGGCAGCTTGCATTGCGTGTTTGCGCGGCGGGTCCCCGCACCCGCCGCGCTCGAGGTTCAACTGCAGGTCGGCGCGGTGGGTACGGGGACCCACCGCGCGAACATCCAAACTCAGAGTGCTTTCATGGACGAACTCGACAGGCAAATTCTGACGGCCATTCAGGCGGCGCTGCCGATGGACGCGCGCCCGTTCGACGCCCTGGCCGGCCGGCTGGGAACCGACCCGGAGGACGTCCTGCGCCGCGTCCGCCACATGCTGGACGGCGGCCTTATCCGCCGCCTGGGCCCCGTCTTCGATTCGGCGCGTCTCGGATACGTCTCGACACTCGTTGCCGCGCGGGTGCCGGCCGACCGCCTTGCCGACGTGGCCGAGCGTGTCGGCCGCCTGCCCGGCGTCACGCACTGCTACGAGCGAACGAACGCATATAACCTGTGGTTCACGCTGACGGCGGCGGCGCCGGGGCAACTCGACCAGGCGCTCGAGCGGCTGCGGCACGACACCGGCGTCGCGGGCTTCCACAGCCTGCCGGCGCTGGCGGTCTACAAGATCCGCGTCCACTTTAACCTGACAGACGCCCCCGCGCTGAACGCCGCGGCGCCCGGGCCGCCGCGCGAAGCGGTGCCGCTGTCGGACGATGAGAAGCGCCTCGTCCGCCTCCTCCAGGACGGTCTGCCGGTCGCGCGCGAACCGTTGGCCGGCGTCGCCGAGCAAATGGGCTGGCCCGAGGTACGGGTTGTCGACCAGGTTCGGGCGTGGCTGGCTACGGGCGTCATTCGGCGCTTCGGGGCAGTCGTGCGGCACCAGGCGCTGGGCTTTGCCGCGAACGGCATGGCCGTGTTCCACGTGCCCGCCGAGACGGTCGACGCCGCCGGCCGACAACTCGCGGCGTATCCCCAGGTCAGCCACTGCTACCGCCGGCCGCCGCTGCCGGGGTTCCCGTACAACCTGTACGCCATGGTCCACGGACGGTCGGCGGCCGAGGTGCGCTGCGTGGTCGATGGGATGGCCCGCGATGCAGCCTTGCCGGACTACGACCTGCTCTTCTCGACGCGGGAGTTCAAGAAGGTCTCAATGCGGTACTTCGTCCACGACGAAGGCTAGAGCAGTTCACGTTTGGATGTAGCGTGTGCCGATAAGAGTAGGCATGGAAACCTACTCGATAGATCTGCGGGAGCGTGTGGTGCGGGCGTGCGATGAGAGCGTGCACACGCACGAGGCGATCGCCGCGACGTTCGG
>DATKZB010000030.1:0-26412 GCA_035528235.1 Phycisphaerae bacterium | reverse complement strand
CGACGACTGGTCGGCCCCGCTGGTGGCCGAGTACTTCGTCAACCCGCTCGTCACCTCGGGCGACCTGGTCATCAACGAAATCAACTACCACCCGTACGACGCCACGCCCGAGGAGTTGGCCACGCAGCCGCCCGAGGAGCCCGACTTCGAGGGCAACGATTTCGAGTTCGTCGAGTTGATGAACATCAGCGGTCACACGGTCAACATCTGTGGCGTCCGCCTGACGGGCGGCATCGAGTTCGAGTTCCCCAGTTACGTCCTCGCCCCCGGCCAGCGCATCGTCGTCGCCGAGGACCTCGCGGGCTTCACCGCCCGGTACGGCACCGGCGTCACCGTGGCCGGCCAATGGGCCGGCAAACTCGACAACCAGGGCGACCACACCCTCGTCCTGGCACGTAGCGGCGCCGCCGTGCTCGACTTCACGTACGACGACGGCGGCACCTGGCCCGGCCGGGCCGACGGCAAGGGCGCCAGCCTCGAACTCATCGACCCGTGGGCCGTCCCCGCCACCGAGCCCGAGCGCCAGGAGTACCTCCAGGACGGCGCCAACTGGCGCTCCAGCGTCTGCTACGGCGGATCGCCCGGCGCCGCCGACGACTCCGCCGTCCCCATCGTCGTCAACGAGGTCCTCACCCACACCGACGACCCGCTGGCCGACACCATCGAACTGCACAACACGAGCACGACCGAGACGATCGACCTGGGCGGCTGGTGGCTGAGCGATTCCTGGGGCTGGGAGTGGAACGCCCAGAACGGCGACTACCAGAAGTTCCGCATCCCCACGGGCACGGTCCTCGGGCCCGGCGAGTACGTCGTCTTCTACCAGGGCCACTACGTGGGCGGCGTGATGACCTTCGACGACGACGAGTTCGACGGCGGGGCGAAGGGCTTCGGCCTCGACAGCGCCCATGGCGACGACGTCTGGCTTATGAAGGCCGACGCCGAAGGCCAACTGACGCACTTCGTGGACCACGCCGAGTTCGTCCCGGCCGCCAACGGCGAATCGTTCGGCCGATGGCCCAACGCCACCGGCGACCTGTACCCCATGATCAGCCGCACGCTGCCCGGCGAAAACAGCGGGCCGCGCGTCGGGCCCATCGTCATCAGCGAGGTCCACTACCACCCGAGCGCGTCCGACGACCTGGAGTTCGTCGAAATCTGCAACCCCACCGCAGCGGCCGTCAACCTCTGGGAACACTGGTTCGTGGACGGCGAGTGGCGGGATTACCCGTGGAAGTTGGAGTCGTTTGAGTTCCCGGTCGGCACGACCCTCGCCCCCGGTGAGTCCCTGGTCGTCGTGCCGTTCGACCCGGCCGAGACGACCCTCCTCGATGCCTTCGAGAGCCATTACGGCCTGGCCGGCTCCGGCGTCCAGATCCTTGGCGGCTACGGCCCCTACCTCGACGACGACGGCGAGGCCGTGCGGCTGTGGCGACCCGACGAGCCGCCACCCGAGGAACCCGCCTGGACACCGTACCTGCTGGAGGACGAGGTCCGCTACGACAACGAGGCCCCCTGGCCGACCGGGCCCGACGGCGGCGGCACGTCGCTCCAGCGGCTGTCGGCCGCCGCGTGGGGCAACTCCCCCGAGAGTTGGTCTGCGGCCGACCCGACGCCCGGCGATGCCGACATCAACCCGCCGCCGTACGTCGTCAGCATCATCCTCAACCCCGACCCGTTGCGGACCGTCCGCACGGTCAGCGACATCGAGCCGAGCGGCATCGGCGTCGACACGGTCCGGGTGACGTTCAACGAGGCCGTCACGTTCACCGCGGCCAACGTGGTGGCCGAGAAGGTCTTTGTGGACGAGTCCGGCGACGTGTCGGTCACCGAGACGCTCTCGCCGGCGGTCGGCGGCAGCGGCACGACCGAGATGACGATCCATTTCCCGAGTGCCTGGCAGAACGTCATCGACACGTGGGTCCGGATCCGTCTGACGGGCGGCGTCATCGACGCCGACGGTCACGCCCTGGACGGCGAGCCGCGGCTGGATTCGTCGAACCTCGGATACATCTACACGGCATCCGCCGACCTGCCGACGGGCGACGGCACGGCGGGCGGCGATGCGGTGTTCTACGTCGGTAGCCTGCGGGCCGACATGCGTGGCTTCGGCCCGTTCCAGCCGAATCCGAACGGGATCGTGGACCAGTGGGACTTGAACGGGTTTACGTCGAAGTACACGCAGGGGGACCTGGACGCCGACTTCCGCGGCTTCGGCCCCTTCCAGCCGGCGCCGGACGGGAATGTGGACCAGTGGGACCTGAACGGCTTCACGTCGGCGTACACGTCGGCGCTGACGCAGGGGAAACGGTTGTGGGCGCTGCCGACGGCGCCGGAAGAGATGGCGCCGGCCGAGGCGCTCTCAGCGCCGCTGGCCGTGGGCGATCCGGTGGCGGTGTTCGCGCCCGAGACGAGTCTTTTGGCGGCGGATGTGGCGGTGCCGGCGCTCGTCTTAGCGGAAGGTTTTTCGCAGGCCTTTGCCGCGAACGTCCCGGCCACGCAGGACCTCGCAGCCGACGATGCGTACGCGGGCGTCCTGACGGTCTCGCCGGACGGAGCATCAGGCGGAGGCGGTGGGTGCAGAGCACCCACCCTACATTCTCTGGAACCGGCGCCGGCGGTCTGGTCTCCGGCGTCATCGGAGCCGTCGACGGCCGGCGAGGCGGTGGACCTCTTGGCCGGTCCGGCGCTGGAGGTGGCACTGACGGTGTAACTGGCGGAGAGGGAGGGATTTGAACCCCCGGTGACCTTGCGGCCACGCCGGTTTTCAAAACCGGTCCCTTCGACCACTCGGGCACCTCTCCGCATGGATTCGGCCGGAGATTCTACTCCTTTTCGTCCATGCGAGTCCACCGCTTTCGTGCCGCGCCCGTCACCGCGGTCTTGCTCCGCCCTTTACAGCCGAGCAAGAATCGGTTGCATGGGCGGCCCATCCATGATGAAATAGCCCCTCCGGAATCGCACGACATCGCCCACATGCTCCCAAGGCGATGTGGCACAGCGGGTTCGTCCAGCCGTGGCCGGGTCGGGGGCCGCGTAACCGGCTGCTTTCCGCGAGCGAGGGAAAAAGTCGCCATGCGGCGAAAGGTATAGATGTCGCAGGTCATCGGCGAAAACGTCTGTCACGCGTTCGGAGACCGCCAGGTCCTCAAGAACGTCTCGTTCTACCTGGGCGAAGCCGACCGCGTGGGCCTCGTCGGACCCAACGGCGAGGGCAAGACCACGCTGCTCAAGGTCATCGGCGGCATGCTCGACCCGACCACGGGCACCGTCCACCGCGCCCGCGGCGTGAGGTTCGGCTACCTGCCGCAGGAATCGCCCGCCCTCCAGGACGCCACCATCCACGACGCCGCCCTCGACGTCTTCGCCGACCTGGGCCGCATGGAGGCCGAACTCCACGCCATGGCCGACCGCCTGGCCGCCGGCGGCGAACCACCCGACCTCCTCAATCGCTACGGCACCCTCCAGGCCGACTTCGAGGTCCGCGGCGGATACCGCTATCCGCAACGCATCGAGCAGATTCTGACGGGCCTGGCCTTTCCGCGCGAGATGTGGGACCGCCCGCTGGCGCAACTTTCGGGCGGCCAGCGGACGCGCGTCGTCCTCGCGACGCTCCTCCTCCAGGACCCCGATATCCTCCTGCTCGACGAGCCCACCAACCACCTCGACCTCGATTCCATCGGGTGGCTGGAGGAGTGGCTCTCGGCCTTCCGCGGCGCGATCGTCGTGGTCTCGCACGACCGCTACTTTCTGGACCGCGTGACCACGACCACGTGGGAGATCGCTTTCGGCGCCCTCGAAACCTACCGCGGCTCGTACGGCAAGTACGTGCCGCAGCGAGAGCAGCGACACAAGGAGCGCCAGCGCCGCTACGAGGCCCAGCAGGAATTCATCCGGAAGACCGAGGAGTACATCCGCCGCAACGTCACGGCCGCGCGCGTCGACGTGGCTCAGGGCCGCAAGACCCGCCTGGCCCGGTTCCTGCGCGACGAAGCGATGGAGCGCCCGCAGGAACACCAGGCGATGCACCTGCACCTGGAGGCCGGCGCACGCACCGGCGACCTCGTCCTCCGCGCTCGCGGCCTGTCGGTCGGCTACGACCCCGCCACGCCGCTGCTCGCGGTCGAGGAACTCACCGTCAACCGGGGCGACCGCGTGGCCATCCTGGGCGCCAACGGCACCGGCAAGACCACGCTCCTGCGCACGCTCATCGGCCAGATAATGCCCCTGGCGGGCGAGGTGCAACTGGGCGCGAAGGTCGACGTGGGCTACATGTCGCAGACGCAGGACGAACTGCCCGCCGACTCGAGCGCCCTCGACTGCGTCATGGCCGCCGGCGACAAGACCCTCACGCCCCATCGCGTGCGGACGCTCCTGGGCATGCTGCTCCTCAGCGGCGACGACGCCTTCAAGCCCGTCGGGCGCCTCAGCGGCGGCCAGCAGAGCCGCGTGGCCCTCGCCCGCCTGGTCGTGCAGGGCGCCAGCGTCCTCGCGCTCGACGAGCCGACGAACCACCTCGACATCCCCTCCACCGAGGTCATTCAGAACGTACTCCAGCAGTTCGACGGCGCGGTCCTCTTCGTCAGCCACGACCGGTACCTTGTGCAGGCCGTGGCCACGCACATCTGGGCGATTGATGGCCGCGAGGTCCGCTGCCTCCTGGGCGGGTGGAAGGCGTACCTGCGGTGGCGCAAGGAGCGCCGCTCGCAGACCGACGCCGCATCGCCCGACGACGAGAAGACCGCCCGCATTCGCTTGTACAAGGAACGCAAGGCCCTGGAACGCGAGGCCCGGCGACGGGCGAATCAGCTGGCCCGCCTGAAGGCCCGCCACGAGGCCATCGAAACGGAGATTCAGGCGATCGAGGCCGACCTGGCCCAGCGCCTGGCCGAGATCTCCGCCGCCGGCGAGGCGGGCGACCTGGCGCGCGTGGAGTCGCTCGGCCGCGAGTACCAGGAGCGACAGACCCGCCTTCAGGCCCTCTGGGCCGAGTGGGAACAGGTGGGCCTGCTGATGGCGTAGCGCCTTATCACCCTCTTAGCCGCGCGATACATGGTCGCCACCGCCGTGCTCTCACTGCTCCACGATGATCTGGGTCGCGCCGCCGACGAGATGCTCGGGGTTGCCCATCCGTTTCGCTTTCGGATCGTCGCTGACCGGCCAACCGCCCAAGTGCGTTGCGCCGGCCAGGTTGAGCCGATAGACGCCGTCCTTCGCGGCAAGCGGCGTGCGAACGTTGTGCCGGTCGATGAGCACGGCCTTCTTGCCGGGGGTGGCCGGGATCTTTACCTCCGCGGGTTTGTCGGTGTCGGCGAAGGCCATGAGGATCCGCCGCCGGCCGTCGCGGCTCTTGAATTCAAAGAGGTCGTAGCCCGATTGCCAGTTCGACGCGTAAGGCCAGTTGCCGCCCAGAAAGTCCACGCCCTTCGTGCCGTGACGCTGCGCAACGAACTGGGCATCGGCGAACTCCTTCACCAGCACGTCGCGATAGGTGGTCAGCACCGGCTTGGGTTGGCCCAGCGAGCCCATCAGGCCGAGGTAGAGCCCGTGGCCGTTGGAATTGTCCAACTGGAAGAAAAAGAGCCGCTCGACGCCGGCCATGGCGGCCCAGGCAAAGGATTGCAGGGCGTAGTCGCAGTACTCGTCGGGGTTCATGCCAAACATGCCGCCCTTGTCGGTCGAGCCCATCTCGCTGACCCACACCGGTTTGACCGTGCCCAGGTAGTCTTGCTGAGCCTTGGCCAGCACGGCGATATAGTCGTACAGGTCGCTGGCACGGCTGTAGGCATGCTGGTTCATGACGTCGCAGTAATAGTTGTGCTTGGCCGCGTCCGGGTCCTGCGAGCACGCCTCCAGGTACTCGTCCAGGAAGGAGGTGGTCGGCGGCGAGGGCGACGGCGCCTTCAGCTTGTGCCTGACCAGGTAGCCCTCGAACGCGGCGAAGCACAGGCCGCCCATCGACACGGTGCACTGCGGATCGGCCGCTTTAGCCGCCAGGTAGAACACCCGCTGGTACTGGAAGAAGTCTCGGCCGTTGCCCTTGAAGAAGGCATGGCCGGGCAAGTCCGGCTCGTTCCAACTTTCCCAGTGATGGATGACGTCCTTATAGCGTTTCACCGCTTCGTAGACGAAGTGCCCATAGAGGTTCCGCGGATCGGTCACCGGGCGGACCTCGACGCCACGCTGCGGGCAGGCGCCCCCGCCGCCCTGCACGTCCTTGAACTTGGGATCCTGGGCCCACTCGGGACCATAGCCCAGGATCGGCAGCACCTCCAACTCGGGATGCTTCTGCGTGATCGCGCGGATCTGCTCGAAGGGTTTCCAGTTCCATCCCGCAGGGTCATCGCCCGGCTTCGGACGGACGCTCTGAAAAGACACGTCCAGGCGTATCATTCGCGCGCCGGCATCCAGCATCTTGATCGGGTACTGCGGGCTCTGAAGGAAGAAGCCGTTCGAGCACATGGCGAACGGGTAGGCGAGCCCCCGGCCCGGCACGGCCTGGCTCGCCGCCGCAGGATCAGCGGCGTCCACGACGGCTGCGAATACCATGCACGCCAGCAGAGCCGGAATGAATCGAACCATTGTCCATCCCTCTTGTTTCTGGTTTCACGCGTCCTCATGCGTACACGTCTTCAGCGTGAATGGCACAAGTAAGCCGTTGGCGGAAGTGAGGCTTTCTCGGCCTGGTCGGCCTCTTTCGGCCTGGGTGTTTCCTGGCTCCAACGCCGGCGACGCGCCAGCGTCTTGGTTCCTGCCGATGGTTCAAGATGCCTTCCCGTCGCCCGTAGTATACACCGTCCGGCGTGGCGTTGCCAGGGACCTCGTGGTAGCGTTCGGCGTTGTACCACGCGACGAAGAAGAGGGGCCTCAGGTCGGCCGGACCGGCAAACGCACCACGCGCCTGTTCAACATCCAGCGGGCCGACATCGCGTCCCCAGGGTTGAATCATGCGGGCAAAGCGGACCGCGGGGCGGTTCGGTGTGACGGGCCGCAAGACCGGCAGCGCGCGGGCAGTCACCTTGTTCCGGTGGTGCCGGACGGGCCTTCGGCCCTCCCCGGCAGGACGATCGGGAGCCGGCGATGGACGCCGAGTTCGAGCAACTTGGCAGGCGGTACCTGGACGATCTCGCTGCGCGCTCTCCGGTCCATGCTACAGGACTGGGCGATCACCGCTTCGACGGCCGGCTGGACGAGGTCGGCCGCGAGGCCGTCGAGCGCCGGGCGGCGTCGTGCCGCGCGTGCCTGGACCGCCTCGGTCGCATCCCGCGGGACCGTCTGTCGCGGCCCAACCAGGTGGATGCCGCCATGCTTGAGCATCGCCTGCGCGCGGACCTGTGGCACCTGGAGGAACTCCAGGAATGGGCCTGGAACCCCACCCTCTACACGGGCCTGGCCGGAGGTGCGATCTACGGCCTGATGGCTCGCGAGTTCGCCCCTCTCGGCGAGCGTCTCCAGAGCGTGGCGAGCCGGCTGGAACAACTCCCGCGGCTCCTGGCGGAAGTGCGCGAGACCCTCGATCCGGAGCGCGTCCCCAAGGTCCATGCGGAGACGGCGGCCAAGCAGAACCCGGGGGTCCTCAGCATCCTGGACGGCATGGTGACGCCGCACTTCGGGACGCTGACCTTGCACGATCAGGCCCGCCTCGCGGCCGCGGTGGAGGGGGCTCGCACGGCGGTCCGCGCCCACCAGCGGTGGCTCGAGAACGCCCTGCTGCCGCGGGCCGCGGGGGACTTCCGGCTCGGCGCCAGGTTGTTTGACACGAGGCTTGCCTTCGCACTGTGCAGCCCGCTCACGCGCCAGGAGGTCCGGAAACGGGCCGAGGAGGAACTCGACCGCACGACGGACGAGATGTATGAGATTGCCGCGAGGCTCGACCGGGAAGAACGCCGTGGCTCGGGCGGCCCAGCCCGCCCCGGCCCCGAGGAGAAGCGAGCCGTTATCCGCGCCTGTCTTGAGGCGGCGTGCCGCGACACACTGGGACGCGACGAAATCGTCGAGGCGGCCAGGGAGTCGCTTGCCACGCTCACCGCCTTCGTCCGCGATGCCGGCCTGGTGACCTTGCCGCCGGAGAGCGTCGAGGTCATCGTGATGCCGGAGTTCCAGAGGGGCGTCTCACTCGCCTACTGCGATTCGCCCGGCCCGCTGGAGGTCGGCCAGAAGACGTTCTATGCCATTGCCCCGCCCCCCCGAGACTGGACCGAGGAACAGGTCGCGTCGCTGCTTCGCGAGTACAACCGGCGGTCGCTCTGCAACCTGACGGTCCACGAGGCCATGCCGGGCCACTTCGTGCAACTGAGCCACGCGAACCGGCACCCCTCGAAACTGCGGTCCGTCCTCGGCTCCGGCGTGTTCGTCGAGGGGTGGGCGGTCTACGCGGAGCGGTTGATGGTCGATCAGGGGCTCTTCGAGGGCGACCCGCTGATGCGCCTGGTCGTCCTCAAGTGGTATCTGCGGGGGATTGTCAACGCCATCCTCGACCAGGCCGTCCACGTGGAGGGCCTGGGCGAACGGGAGGCGATGGCGCTCATGATGGGGCAGGCGTTCCAGGAGCAGGGCGAGGCCGCCGGCAAGTGGACGCGGGCACGTCTTACGTCCGCCCAACTCTCGACCTACTTCGTGGGTTACCAGGAACACCGGGATCTGCGCCGCGACGTGGAGGCGGCCTGGGCCGACGGGTTCGCGCTCCGCAGATACCACGACACGGTGCTCGCCTTCGGCTCTCCGCCGACGCAGTATGCCCGCGCCCTCATGCTGAACCTGCCGATCGGGACACCATAGCATATGAACGCCCGTCCGGCGACCCGGGCATTGTCCGCGGAGAATGCTGGCAAGGTTTCGCCGCCGGGCCCATAATGAGGCCCGCGCCCCCGCGAGCCGCATGGGCTCCGACGATGGGAGGGCTGCTTCACATGATGAGACCGCACCGAATCCTGACGTGCTGTGCCGCCGTCCTGGCGTGCGCCGCCGCGGTCCGGGCCGAGGAACGTGCGGTCAACCTGGAATCGCTGCTCAAGGAGATGATCGACCCCAGCGCGGTGGCCCGTTGGCCCGATCCGCCGTACACCTGCCGGCAAGCCTCCAGTTACGACCGCCGCTCGAAGACGCCCGACGACCCCGGCGGCTGGTTCGCCAACACCGACAACATGGACGGCTCGGGCGACTCGCTCCGGTGGCAGACCATCGGCAGCCGCCGCGAGTGCGTGCTGATGGACGTCGACGGACCCGGCGCCGTCGTGCGGTTCTGGACGGGCGGCCAGCCCCCCAAGGGCACGGTGCGGTTCTACCTCGACGGGGCCCAGGAACCCGCCATCGAGGCCCCGCTGTACGACCTCCTGGCCGGCAAGTCCTTTGTGCCCAGGCCGTTGGCCATCGAGAACGCCGGCGCTGCCGGCAACCTGTACCTGCCCGTCCCGTACGCGCGGCACTGCAAGATTACGTACGACGAGGCCAAGCCGGGTAACCCGAACGCCCCGCCGCCGGGGCGCTGGTACAACATCGAATACCGCACGTACCCGGCGGGCACGGCGGTGAAGACCTTCACGATGGACGATTTCAAGGCCCTGGGCGCGACGGTCGCAAGGGTCTGCCAGACGCTAATCCACCCGGAGCCTGCCGAAGGCAAGTGGTCGTCTTCTCCAGGAGGAGGCGTCTGCCGGATCGACCCCGGCCGCGAGGTCTCTATCGACCTGCCGCCCGGCCCGGGCGCGGTGCGCGCCCTGCTGCTGAGCGTCGAGGGCGACGGGGCGGCCATGCGCACCACCATTGTGCGGATGGTCTTCGACGGCGAGGAGACGGTCTGGTGCCCCGTGGGCGACTTCATGGGCATGGGCGCCGAGTTCCACCCGATTGACAGTTGGTATCGTGCGGCGCTGGGGTCGGTTCGCATGGGTTTGAGATGGGTCATGCCGTATCAGCGGTCCGCGAAAATCACGGTGCTGAACCTGGGCCGCGAGCCGGTATCCGCCGGCTGCGAGGCGCGGGTCGGCCCGTGGCAGTGGGACGCGCGGTCGATGCACTTCCACGCCAACTGGCGGCAGGAGCGCGGCATCCCCACCCGGCCGTACCAGGACTGGAACTACATCGCCATCCGGGGCAAAGGCGTGTACGTGGGCGACACGCTCGCCCTCTTCAACCCCGTCACCGCCTGGTGGGGCGAGGGCGACGAGAAGATACGGGTCGACGGCGAGCGGTTCCCCTCGCACTTCGGCACCGGCAGCGAGGACTACTACGGCTATGCCTGGGGCAACCCGACGCGCTTCCAGGGACCGTTCGCCAACCAGGTCCGTGCCGACGGACCGGGCAACATGGGCCACACCACCAACACCCGCACGCGCAGCCTCGACGCCATCCCGTTCACGAAATCGCTCCGGACGGACATCGAGGTCTGGCACTGGGCCGACTGCAAGGTCAACTACGCCGTCGCGACGTACTGGTACGCGCTGCCCAGCGCCACCTCGAACCGCGGCCCCGAGCCGGCCGAGGCGACCGCCCCCATCCCCGAGCCGCCCGACCGGGCCCGCCGCCGCAGGATACCCGGGGCCGTCGAGTGTGAGACGATGCCGGTCGTCGCCAAGTCGCCCGGGATCGTCATCAAGACGCAGGACGTCAGCGCGCTGGAGGTGGGCCCCTGGAGCGATGGCAAGCAGATGTTCGTCCGGGCCAACAAGCCGGGGGACTTCGTCGAACTCCGCTTCCCCGTGCCCAAGGCCGGTCCGAAGAAGGTGACCCTCTACGGCACGAAGAGTTGGGACTACGGCATTCTGCGGTTCTCGGTCAACGGCAAACCGGCCGCGAAGGACTACGACGCCTACTCGAAGCAGAGCATGGCCAGCGGGCCGGTTGAACTGGGCACCTTCGACCCCAAGGACGCTCAGATGGTCCTGCGCGTCGAGGTCGTCGGCGCCAACCCGGCCTCGAAGGGCACGAAGTCCTACTTCGGCCTGGACGCCGTGGTGCTCTCGGCGCCCTGACCGCGCCGGGTGCCACTGGCGGCTTGTCCGCCAGTGCGTCTGCGGCCCGCGTGGCGGGTCCCCGCACCCGCCGCGCAGAGAAGTTGAGTTCCCGGTCGGGTAACCGCCGCCCGTCACGCCCCCAGGGCTGACTGCTCGGCGGCAATGCGGTCGAGCAGGGCGTGGCGCTGGGCGTCCGGCCGGTACGCGGCAGCGCGCTTACGGTAATGCTCGGCCGCGCGGCACATGCCTTCCTCCAGCGACACGCGGCATCGGAACTCACCCGCCACCGCCATGACCTTGGTGTTGTCGAACATGACCGACCATGCCTTGTCGCCCAGGAGGGGCCCGGCCCAATCGGGGTTGTACCGGACGAGCGTATCGGTCGGCACGTGGACGATGCGCGGCTCGACGCCCAGGGCCCGGCCCACCTCGGTCACGATACGGTCCCATGAATACGATTCCATGTGGCGGGTGATGTGAAACGCCTCGCCCAGCGCCTTCTTCTTGCCGAACAGACCGACAAACGGGACGGCGAAATCGGCGCTGTGCGTCAGCGTCCAGAGGCTGGTGCCGTCGCCGTGGATGATGATGGGCTTGGCACTGAGCATCCGCCACGCCCAATCGTCGCCGCCGGCGATGCCGCCGGGGAACCGCGTCCGGTGCGTGTGGCTGGGCCGCACGATAGTGACGGGCAGCCCGCCGTCGGCGTGCCGGCCCATGAGGTACGATTCCATCTCGGCCTTGGCCCGGCTGTAGGCCCAGTAGGGGTTGACGAGCGGCGTGTCTTCGGTCACGACGTAGTGCGCGGGCGGTTTCTGGTACGCCGACGCCGACGAGATGAAGACGTACTGGCCGCAGCGGCCGCCGAAGACCTCGGCGTCGCGCCGGACCTGCGCCGGGTCGTACGCCAGAAACTGGCAGACGACGTCGAAGTGTTCGCGGCCGAGCGCGGCGTAGGCGGTCTCGTCCGAAAGGTCGCCGACAATCCGCCGGACGCCCTCCGGCAGCGGTTCGTCGGTGCGACCGCGATTGTAAATGGCCACGTCGTGCCCCGCCTCGATGCTGTGCCACACGCACGCCGTCGAGATTTCGCCCGTCCCGCCGATGTAGAGGACTTTCACCGCCCTGCCCTTTCCCGTCCGGACCATGCTGCCCGCCCGCGCGGCATGCCCGACCGTCGCGGCGCCACGGGCAGTATCGACGCGGCGCCGGCGCGCGTCAAGGGTCCGCCCGGCGACCCGCGCGGCACCTTGGCCTGCCGCGCGGGTTGAAACAGACGATGCCGCACCATCGGCGCCGCCGCGGCCGGTGGAGAGCCCAGAAACCGAGGACCCGTGCAGCACGCCACGACACGCATCCTTCTATGCCTCGTATCGGCCGCGTGGCTCGTCGGCGCCGCAGCGGCCGCCGAGACCGCCGGAGGCCCGGACGTCTCGCGGTGTCCGCCGGTGGCATTCATCAAGCGGCAGGCGGGAGGCCTTCGCGGCACAAACGCCACGATGCTCGCGCGGATGACCGGCGTCGGGTCGGCCATCGCCGTCTTCGACCCGGCCCACCCCGAGGCCGGCGTGCGGACCGTCTTCGACGACCCCGCGGGGTTCATCTTCGACATGAGCCCCTCGTACGACGCGCGGAAACTCCTCTTCGCCTACAAGCGGAAGGTACGCGAGCGCCAGGACTCGTTCCACATCTGGGAAATCAACCTCGATGGCACGGGCCTGCGGCAATTGACCCACGGCCGGTACCACGACGTCAGCCCCGCGTGCCTGCCCGACGGGCGGATCGTCTTCAACTCGACCCGCGTCGAGTCGTTCTCGCTCTGCCAGGACTTTCTGGCGGCCGCGCTGTACGTCATGGACGCCGATGGCTCGAACCTCCGCCGCCTCGAATACAGTTCCCTGTGCGACACGACGCCCTACGTCATGGACGACGGATCCATCCTGTTCACCCGGTGGGAGTACCAGGACAAGAACATCTTCTGCACCGAGGCCCTCTGGACCATCAACCCCGACGGCACGCGCGTCCAACTCTTCTATGGCAACACGCTGACGGTCCCGAACGCCATGTACGGCGCCAAGCAGATACCCGGCACGGACAAGGTGGTGTTCACCATGGCGGCGCACCACCATCCGCCGCTGGGGGCCATCGGTATCATCGACCGAAGGTTGGGCCTGGAGAACCCCAAGGCGATAACCAACCTGACGCCCGAGGTCCCGTACACGCCCACCGTCGGCAAGACCTGGCGCGATACCAACTGGGGGCCGGGCGACACACTCTACCCCTGGTCGTACACCGACCCGTGGCCGATTGACGAGGACCTGCTGCTCGTCAGTTACGGCGGCCCGATGGAGGGCGGCCCGCAGCGGTACCGCCTCTTCCTCATGGACACCCAGGGCCGCAAGACGCCGCTGGTCGATGACCCGAAGACGTCGTGCTTCAACCCCGTGCCGCTTCGGCCGCGGCCCCTGCCCAGCCGGGTGCCGGGCAACGTGCCGCCTGAACCCCGGGGCGAGGGCGCGTTCTTCGTCGTCGACGTGTACCAGGGCCTTCTGGACAAGGGGGTGGCGCGAGGCCAGGTCAAGGCGCTTCGCGTCATGTCGCAGGTGCCCAAGAAGTACAACACCGAGGGCCCCCGCTACTCCGACCACTACCCCGCCATCGGCGAGGGCACGTATTACGTCAAGTACAACTGGGGCACGGTGCCGGTCGACGAGGACGGGTCGGCGTACTTCGTGGCGCCGGCGGGCGTGGAACTTTACTTCCAGGCGCTCGATGCCGCCGGCAAGGAAGTGCGGCGCATGGGCACCGTCACGCAGATAACCGCCGGCGAGACGCAGGGGTGCATCGGCTGTCACGAACCGCGGACCCAGGTGCCGCCGCGCGGAACGGGCATCGCCAGGCGGCTCCAGCGGGGCCCCGACCGCATCGCGCCGCCGCCGTGGGACGCCGGGCCGGTCGATTTTGCCCGGCAGGTGCAGCCGGTCCTCGACAAGTACTGCGTCCGGTGCCACAGCGGCCGGGCGCCCAAAGGCCGCATCGACCTCTCGGGCGACAAGACCCGCCTCTTCAACATGGGGTTCGAGTCGCTGGTCTTCCGGCCCGGCCTGGTCGAGCGGTACCACATCAACCCGGGCCCGACGGGCAACTTCCCGCCGCTGGCCACCGGCTCGTACGTAAGCAAACTCAACAAGGACATTGAGGCCGTGCGGGACGGCGTCAAGATGGACGACGAGAGCCGCCGCCGCGTCTACACCTGGATCGACGCCAACGTGCCCTACTACGGCACCTGGGACATGACCCGCCCGCACACCCTCGGCGGGCGCGACGCGTGGGGACGGTTCGAGAACGGCCGCCGCGCGCCGGAGCCCTGGTTCCAGGACCTCGCCGGCATCCATAAGGCCCGCTGCGCCTCGTGCCACGACGCACTCGGCAAGGGCAGCCGCTCGCACGCGCGCATTAACCTGACGCGGCCCGAGTTCAGCCGCGTGCTGAACGCCCACCTCGCCAAGGAGGCCGGCGGGATGGGCCTCACGAAGGAGAAGAACGGCAAGGCGCCGCCGGTCTTCAAGGACACCGCCGACCCCGTTTACGCGGCCATGCTGAAAGCCATCGAGGCCGGCAAGGCAGCCCTCGACGCCAAACCTCGCATGGACATGCCCGGCGGCGTGCCCGTGCCTCAGCAGCGCGACTTCGGCCGGACGTTTTGACGGCGCGCCGTTGACGCGCGAGTGTCGGCGCGCGCGTGTTGACGCGCGAGGTCGTGTTAGCCGCCCGGCTTGCCGGGCGCGTGTTGCTGTAACGCGCGGGGCAAGCCCCGCGGCTAACACGCTTGCCGGGCGCGCGAGTGTCGGCGCGCGCACGATATACGAAAGGGCCATACGATGCGACAGGCCGTCATGACTCAACCCGGCGTCATCGAACTCCGCGACGTCGCCCCGCCGTCGCCGGGGCCGGGGCAGGTGCTCATGCGAGTCCAGCGCATCGGCGTCTGCGGCAGCGACGTGCACGTCTACCACGGCGACCACCCCTTCACGCCGTACCCGGTGGTCCAGGGCCACGAGTTCTCGGCCTTGGTCGAGGCCGTCGGTGAAGGCGTCGCGGGCCTCGCGCCGGGGCAGAAGGTAACCGCCACGCCGCAGGAGACGTGCGGCGTGTGCCGGGCGTGCCGGCGCGGCGACTATCACATCTGCGACGGTCTGAAGGTGCGCGGCTTTCAGGCGCCCGGCGTGGCGCAGGACCTGGCCGTGACGGAGGCCGACAAGATCGTGCCGCTGCCCGAGACGTTCACGTTCGAGCAGGGCGCGTTCGTCGAGCCGGTGGCCGTGTCGGTCCACGCCACCGGCCGCGCAGGCGACCTGAAGGGCCGCAACGTCGTCGTCCTCGGGACCGGGCCCATCGGCAACTTCGTGAGCCAGGCGTGCCGGTGCCGGGGCGCGGCGAAGGTGCTCGTGACCGACTTGAGCGATTTCCGCCTCGACTTGGCCCTGCAGTGCGGGGCCCAGGCCGTCTCGCGGGCCGACACCGAGCCGCTGACCGATGCCGCGCGGCGGGCCTTCGGCAACGAGGGCTTCGACGTGGCCTTCGAGTGCGCCGGGTCCGAGAAGGCCGTGGCGGGGGCCATCGAGGCCATCGACAAGGGCGGCACGGTGCTGGTGCTGGGCGTCTTCGGCCAGCGGCCGCGCATCGACATGGCCAGCGTCTGCGAGCACGAACTGCGGCTGGTCGGGTCGCTCATGTACCGGCGGCCGGATTACGTGCAGGCCGTCGAGTGGATCGCCGCCGGCCAGGTCCGGACCGAGCCGCTCGACTCGAGGCACTTCCCGCTGGAGGAGTACCTGGAGGCCTACCGTTTCATCGACTCGAGCGGCCCAGAGAGCATGAAGGTCTTCATCGACCTGTAGGGTGCTTGACTATCGCGGCGGCGGAGTCTAGGATGGCCGCCGGCCGGTTGCGCCGATGCCGCAACACGACTGACGTTTGGATACCAGAGGACGAAAGGACCCGCTGCCATGAAACTGTGCGCCATTGCCGCCATGTGCCTGGGAGCCGTCGTGGCCTTCGCCGGCCTCGCCATCGCCAAAGAAGCCGAGGGTGCAAAGGGGTGGACACCGCTATTCAACGGCAAGGATTTCGAGGGCTGGAAGAAGCCCAGCGGCAAGGCCATCTGGAAGGTCGAGGACGGGTGCCTGGTGGGCACGCAGACCGACGGCAACGGCGGCGACCTGTTCACCGAGAAGGAGTGGGGCAATTTTGAACTCCGGTTCACCTACAAGGTGGCTTGGCCGGCCAACACCGGCATCTGGTTCCGCGGGCAGTACCAGTACGACATCCTGAAGTACACAAACCCCGTCGGCTTCAGCGGCACGCTGTACATGCCGGGGTACCCCAAGACCTTCATCACGCAGAACCTCGACGAGAAACTGGAGAACCGCGACGACTGGAACGAGGGCCAGGTCTACGCCAACGGCGACCATCTCATCCTGTGGCTCAACGGCCACAAGGTCGGCGACTGCCACAACAAGACTCACGCCAAGGGCCCCGTGGGCATCCAGGTGCACGGCGGCGACGGCTTCAAGGGCATGAAGATCACCCTGAAGCGGATCGAAATCCGCCCCCTGAAGCCCGACGACAAACCCACTGAACCGGCCCCCGCGAAACCCAAGAAATAGGTAGCGCCAGCGATGACTATCCTACGCAAGGCCCTCCCGGCGGTGCTGCTGATCCTGGCCGGCGCCGGTCTGTCGCTCTCCTGTTTTCCGACGGGCGGTCAGACCAGCGCCCCCGTGGCCAACAAGACCTGCTACGAGTGCCACGCCGAGTTCCAGAAAGACGAACTGAGCCTCATTCACGAGCGAAACCAGATCGCCTGCGCCCGCTGCCACGGCCTCAGTCCGCTCCACGCGCAGGACGACGGCCCCAAGGCCAAGCCCGACTTCACGCCGCGCGGCATCGCCGCCATGAAGGTTTTCTGCCTGACGTGCCACAGCCCCACCAAGCACGGTCGCAATGAGACCCATCAGGCCGAGGCCGCCAAGCCCAACCCGGCCGACCGCCGAACCTGCACCCAGTGCCACGGCCAACACCGGCTCATCGAGGCGGAGGCCACGCCATCCCAGCAGGAGCCCGGCCAGGCGGCCGCCGATCCAGGTACCCCGTAACAAGCGGGCGCCGGCGGGGTTTCTCTCTAGGGGCGGTGCTATCAGCGCCGCATCCTGGCGGGCGTGGTTTTGGGGGGTTGACACCGTGCCGCGGCAGGCGTAGAGTGCCACGGAAGGCCACCGGAACCGGGGAACAAGGAGAACGAACCATGGCGGGCAGAAAAGTGACTCGGCGGCAGTTCGTGCAGACCAGTGCCGCAGCGGCGGCCGGCGTGGCGGCCGGCATGGCCGCCTCGAAACTGTCGGCGGCCGACAAGGCCAAGATCATCAACTACAACGAGAACATGGAGTACCGGCCCTGTGGCAAGACGGGCATGGTCGTCTCGGCCGTGGCCATGGGAGGCCACTGGAAACGCATCGAGAAGGTCGCCGCCGGAGAGGGCAAGGTCGGTTGGCTGACCCAGGACATCAACAACGCCGACTTCCAGAAGAACCGTTACGACGTCGTCACCCGGTGCATGGAGCGCGGCATCAACTGGATCGACGCCTGCACCATCGAGGAAGTCAAGACCTACGCCCGGGCCATCAAGGGACGACGCGACAAGATGTACCTGGCCTGCTCGTGGTACCAGCGCGAGATGCGCATCGCCGAGTTCCGCACCGAGGCCAAACTCATGGAGACCCTCGAGTGGGGCCTGAAAGACGCCGGGATCGACTACGCCGACCTGTGGCGCATCACCATGCACGAGCAGAGCAACCAGCACACCGACGCCGAGGTCGAGGAGATGATGAAGGCCCTCGCCAAGGCCAAGAAACAGGGCAAGGTCCGATTCACCGGGTTCTCCTCGCACCACCGCGACCACATCAAGGGGATGATCGAGAAGTACCCCGAGGTCGTTGACGCCTTCTGCACCCCCTACCACGCCAAGACCAAAGAGATGCCTACCGACAGCCTCTTCGAGACCGTCCGCAAGTACCAGGTGGGCATCTTCGGCATCAAGCCGTTCTCCTCGAACTCGCTCTTCAACGACGAGTTCAAGAAGGCGGGGGACAATCCGCCGCTCCACACGCCCGATACCGACCGCTTGGCGCGCCTGGCCATCCGGTACATCCTCTGCAACCCGACCCTCACGGCCCCCATCCCGGGCCTTATCAACGAGCACCAGGTCGACAACGTGGCCAAGGCCGTCATGGAGCGCCGCAAACTCGACGCCAACGAGAAGGCTGAACTCGACGCCGCCATGGACAGCGCATGGGCCAGTCTGCCTCCCGATTACCAGTGGCTCAAGAACTGGGAATACGTCTGATCCCGGCCGTGCCGACGGGCCTCACGGGCGGCGGTTCTCCGGAACCGCCGCGCCCGTCAAGGTTGCCGTGCTGGGCCGACGGCAGCCCCCTCGGCACGAGGAGGAGACCCCCATGGCCGACCCGAGACTGACGCGGCGCGAGTTCGTCCGCCAGGGCACCCTCGCGGCCGCCGGCCTGGCCGCCGGCGTCCATGCCGCAACCACCTCGGCCGCCGAGGCCAAGCCCGGCAGGAAGATCGTCCTCATCGCCAGTCACGGGCACCACCCCAACGAAGCCGGCATCGCCCTGATGAAGAAGTGCCTGGAATCGTCGCCGAACGTGCCGGGCCTCGTGTGCGAGACGCACAACGACTGGCCGGCCGACGCCGCGACGCTCGACGGCGCCGCCGCCATCGTCATCTACTCCGAGGGCACCAACCAGGCCGGCCTCAAGCACCCCATCCTCCAGGGCGACCGCCTGGCGCTGCTCGATCGCCTGGCGGCCAAGGGCGCGGGGCTCGTGTGCCTCCACTATACGCTCTACGCCACGCGCGAGGTCGAGGCGCCGTACCTGCTGAAGTGGATCGGCGGCTACTACGACTTCCAGGGGTACGGTTCGACGCACGCCGTCAGCGACCAGCCGATCGTCTCGACGCCCGTCCGTCCCGACCATCCCATCAGCCGCGGCTGGAGCGCCTTCACGATTCCGCGCAACGAGTACTACCATCGCCTGCGCTTCGCCGAAGACGCCAAGGCCGTCACGCCCATCCTGACGGCGCCGTTCCCGGCCAAAGACGGCGGCCAGCCGAAGAGCGAGGTCATCGCGTGGGCGATGGAGCGGCCCGGCGGCGGCCGCGGCTTCGGGTTCGGCGGCGGGCACTTCCAGGAGAGTTGGGGCGTCGAGGGATACCGCCGGATGCTCCTCAACGCCGTCGTCTGGGCCGCCGGAATCGACGTGCCCAAGGAGGGCGTCCGGTGGGCCGTCTCGGACGCGGAACTCGGCCTCAAGACGAAATGACCCCCCTTGCGGAGAACACCCGCGTGAACGCCGTTTGCCCCAAGACACTGCCGGTGCTGCTCGCGGCCATGCTGGCCATCGTCGTGGCCGGATGCGACACCGCCCCCGTCGCCAACCCCGCTCCGCTTGCGCAGAACGCGAGGCCCACGCAGGACCCGGCACCCCCGCCGGCCGTGGCGCCGGACCCGAAGCCCGCGCCATCCGCGCCGACCCCGAAGCCGCCGCCGGTCGAGCCGAGCGGGGCACCGCCGTTGGTCCTCGACGACGAGCCGCTACTGCTCTTGGACGCACCTGCCCGCATCAAGCACAAGGGCCCCATGGTCGACAACAACCGATGCTTCGTCTGCCACGAGAATTACACGGACGAGGAACTCACCGTCCAGCACGCCGTCGCCGAGGTCGGGTGCGAGAAGTGCCACGGATCGTCCGACGACCATTGCGCCGACGAGGGCAACATCACGCCGCCCACCATCTTCTACACCAAGGCCGACGTCGACCCGTCGTGCACCGTCTGCCACGACCCCGACAAGGTCAAGGACGCCGCCCTGTGGTGCCTGTACGTCCGTAAGCCCGAGGAAGCCGACAAGAATTGCACCGAGTGCCACGGCGCGCACCGGCTGATCCTTCGAGCCGTCCGATGGAACCCCAAGACCCGCCAACCCTACACCGTGGTGGCTCAGGGCGAGTAACGCCGGCCGTGCCGTGCGCCCCTGGCCTGGCGCCGACAACACGCGCCCGGCAAGCCGGGCGGCTAACATTCGCGCCCGTTGCGCCACACGCGCCGACAACACGCGCCCGGCAAGCCGGGCGGCTAACAGTCGCGCCTGTTACGCCACACGCGCCGACAACACGCGCCCGGCAAGCCGGGTGAGTAACTCGTCGCCGCGGCGCTGCTTACTTGATGGTCACCCACCGGCCTATCTTGGCCGATTTCAGGACGGCCTCGCACACCTTCTGCGTTTCGAGGGCCTCGCGGAAGGTCGGCGAACACGGTTTGCCCTTGCCCGCCGCCGTCAGGAATTCGGCGATCTGGTGGACGAACGTCTCGGCGTAACCGATCTGAAGGCCCGGCACCCACCAGTGGTCCATGTAGGGGTGGTCGCCGCCGGCGTCGGTCACGTGGATCGACCGCCAGCCGCGCACACGGCTCGGGTCGCGATGGTCGAACCACTCGAGCCGGTGCAGGTCGTGCAGGTCCCAGCGGATGGAGGCGTGCTCGCCGTTGATCTCGAACGTGTAAAGGGCCTTGTGGCCGCGCGCGTAACGCGTGGCCTCGAAGTTGCCCAGCGACCCGTTCGCGAAGCGGCAGAAGAAGGTGCAGGCGTCGTCGATGCCCACGGGGGCCATCTTGCCTGTCTCGGCGTGCTTGCGCTCCTTGATGAAGGTCTCGGCCATGGCGTTGACGCGCGCGATGGGCCCGTTGTGCCACATGGCCGTGTCGATGCAGTGGGCCAGCAGGTCGCCCGTGACGCCGCTGCCGGCGGCCTTGACGTCGAGGCGCCAGGTGGCCATGCCTCCCTGGGGCACGTCGGCCGAGATGGTCCAGTCCTGGAGGAAGTTGGCGCGGTAATGGAAGATGCGGCCGAGTTGGCCCTCGTCGATGATCCGCTTGGCCAGCGCCACGGCGGGCACACGGCGGTAGTTGAACGAGACGAGGTTCGGCACCTTGGCCTTCTCGACGGCCGCCACCATCTTCCTGCCCTCGGCCACGCTCATCGCCAGGGGCTTCTCGCAGACGATCATCTTGCCGGCCTTGGCCGCGGCGATGGCGATCTGGGCGTGGAAGTTGTTCGGCACGCAGATGTCGACGATGTCGATGTCGTCGCTCTCAATGACGCAGCGCCAGTCGGTGCAATGCGACTCGAAACCCCACCGGTCGGCGAAGGCCTTGGCCTCGGTCTCCACGAGGCCGCAAATCCGCTTGAGCACCGGCTGGTACGGCACGTCGAAGAAGTTCGTGACCTTGCAGTAGGCGTTCGTGTGCGTCCGCCCCATGAATCCGTACCCGATGATTCCGACGTTCAGGGGTTTCCTGGCCATGTCATGCGCTCCTCTGGATAACGGTTTCGAGGTTCCCGTCGTCCGGCCAGCGAGGCCGGGCCGCGTGCTACAGTTCCCATCCCTTGCGGTGTTCGCGTCTGATCCAGCGGTCGAGTTCCGGCATGTTGCGGGTGCGCATGGCGGCGCCGTCCCACTCGACGCGCTTGCCGATGCCCGCCTTGTACGCCAGGTGACCGAGCAGTATGCCCTCGGTGAACGGCCCGGCGTAACTGAACTCGGCGGCGGCGGGTTTGCCGTCGCGGCAGGCCCGCAGGAAATCGGCGAAGTGCCCGCCGCGGATGCGCGGCAGGGATTCCGCCGGCACCGGGAAGGCCTTGTGCGCCTCCTCCGGCAGGATGCGCGGCCCGCTGCCGTAGTTGCCCGTGACCATGACGCCCTTGTCGCCGATGTAGAGGGTGCCCCCGCCGCCCCAACTCTGGTCGAACTTGCGGTTGTACTTCTGCTCGAACTCCGCCACCAGCGCCGGGCGGACCGGCACCTGCTTGCCCGGGTTGGCCGGGTCGTCCTTCACGCCGTCGTACCAGTGGACCTTGACGGGTGGCATGTTGCCGCGCGCGGGAAACTCGTAGCGGACCGCGCTGCCCAGGGGATACCGCTCGTCGCTGCCGCCGTGCATTTCCAGGCACTCGACGCTCGTGGCGTGCCCGAGTTTGAGCGCCCAGAAGACGCCGTCCAGTTGGTGGCATCCCCAGTCACCAAGCGTGCCGTTGCCGAAGTCCCACCAACTGCGCCACGCGCCCGGATGCAGGCCCGGGTGGAAGTCGCGGTACGGGGCCGGGCCGAGCCACTCCTCCCAGTGGAGGCCCTCGGGCATCGGCCGGCTGGGCGGCCGGCCGCCCGTCCCGCCGTTGACCATGCCGATCCAGGTGTGCGTCTCCAGGACGTTGCCGATCGCCCCAGCCCAGATGTACTCGCAGAGGCGCCGGTACCCGTCGGCGCAATGGCCCTGGTTGCCCATCTGCGTCCGGACGTTGGCCGCACGGGCGGCCTCGGCCAGCGCGCGGCACTCGTGAATCGTGTGGGCGAGCGGTTTCTCGCAGAACACGTGCTTGCCCAGTTTGATGGCGCGCATCGACGCCGACGCGTGGTGGTGGTCGGGCGTGGCCACGAAGACCACGTCGATGTCCTTGGCCATTTCGTCGAAGAGGCGGCGGTAGTCGAAGTAGGTCTTGATGGCACCCGAGTTCGAGTCCGGGTACTTCGCGGCGAGTTCCTTCAGCGTCGCCGCGAGCCGCTTGTCATCGGCGTCGACGAGGGCGACGATCCGCTCGCCGGCCGCCGCATGGACCGACGCCATGCCCTGGCCGTTGCAGCCGATAACCGCGCAGCGGAGTTTCGGCGCGGCCGCGCCCTCGGCCAGGACCAGCGGACCGACGCCGGCCTGGGCAACCGCGGCTGCGCCCGTCAGGGCGGCCGCACGCTTGAGAAAGCGACGACGGGTGAGGCGTGGCAGTTTCATCGCGAGGTCCTTTCACCGTTGCCCGCGTCCGGCGGGGCCCGGCAGCGCCGCGTGCCGATTCACGTTCCGCCGGCGGCGCGGCGGCGGGCTACAACCAGCCGTGGGCGTCGCGGACGGCGACCATCGCGGCAAGAATATCGTTCCACGTCTGCGGATTCATCATGACCTCGTTCGGGAACATGCACCCGTCCCAGCAGACGTGCCGGAAGGCCTTGGTCAGTTTCCCCTTCTCGTCGCGGAGCCAGAACCCGGCGTGATGGGCGATGTCGAGTTTGCCGTTCGGGTCGGTCGGCAGACAATGGCGGCCGGTCTTGTCGTGCGAGCCCGACCCGTGGGCGGTCCCGTCGTTCTGGGCCACGTGGAAGTCGATGGTCCAGGGCCGAAGCGCGGCCGTGAGTTTCTTCAGGCCCTCGTCCAGGACCTTCTTGTCCTTGAGGTCGGCCCCCTTGGGCAGGATGGCGTCGTCGGGCGCGTTGTACCCCATCAGGTAGAGCAGCGTGTGCGACATGTCGGCCTGGAACCCGAGCGTCTTGGGCCGGTCGACGAGTTCAAGCAGTTTGACCATTTCGCGCCACGAGTGCATGCCGCCCCAGCAGATTTCGCCCTCGGCGGCCAGGCGTTCGCCGTGCTCGTCGGCAATCATGCACGCCTCGCGGAAGGTCTCCGCGATCTTCTTCGTATTGCCCTCGGGATCCTTGGCCCAATCGGCCACGCCGGCCCCGGAATCGAGGCGGACGATGCCGTACGGCCGCGCGCCCAGTTCCCGCAGCCGCTTGGCGATGCGGCAGCCCTTGCGGACCTGCGTCAGGAACTTCTGGCGTTCGCCGGCGTCGCCCATGGCGCTGCCGCCGCCCGTCGGCGGCCAGACCGGCGCCACCACCGACCCAACCACCAGGCCGCGCGAGGTCACCCGCCGGGCCAGGTCCTTCAGGTCGTCGTCCGTGGAATCGATGTCGACGTGCGGGGCGAACAGGAAGATGTCGACGCCGTCGAACCCGATGCCATCGACCTTGGCGGCGGCCGTCAGGTCGAGCATCGTGTCGAGGTCGATGGGGGGCTCGCCCCCGTCGCCCTTGCCGACCACGCCCGGCCAGGCGGCGTTATGCAGTTTCGGGTACGTGTTGGGATGGCTTGCGCTCATGGTCAACCGTGTCCTTTCGTCAAGACAGCCCGCGGCCGTTCCGGCCGCGGCTAAACGATCTCGCGGGGGGCGCTACTTGGCGGCGTCGCCCACGTCGGGGGCGTCGGGGTTCACTTCGGGCCCGAAGTATCGCAGGACGACCAGCGGCTCGGTGGCCGAGGTGTTCTCGTACGCCACGCCAGCCTTGGCGGCGTCCTCGGTCACGAAGACCTCGTCTTCCGTCAGGTCGTGGAACCGGATGAGTTTCGGGCAATTCAGGCGGAGGCTGTTGATCTTGCCCTCGCCCTGCACCGTGATGAGGCCGTAGGCCCCATGGTCGGTCACGGTGACGCGGGTGCCCGGGTCGACCGTGAGTTCCTTGGCCGTCACGCACTGCCAGCCGTCGATGCGGCCGTAGCAGATCCACTTGTCCATATAGCCCTCGCGCGCCGTGCCGGCAGCCGGGATGGGCTCCAGGTAGTGGTTGGCCTTGAAGTTGGGGTCGGTGTTCTGATCCCAATCGAGTTGGTCGACCAGGTAATCGAGGTCCTTGTGCTTGGCGCGCGGCACGTCTTTTACGAGGAGCGACCACGGCACCTCGCGCCCCTCGACCAGGCTCTGGTACATACCGAAGACGTCGGAGCCCCACTGCGGCTCGTAGGTGCACAGCGACCCGGGGGCGTGCAGGACGCACGGCGGCACGAACCAGCCCGTGCCGGTCTTCAGCCGGTACGCCTGCGACAGGTCCAGGATGCCGTTGTCGCCCTTGTTCCAGTCTTCGAGGCACTTGCGGACCTGGCCCTTGGTCGTCCCCGGGTTCAGACCGAAGAACGTGTACGGGAAATTATTGCCCACGTTGTTGTGCTGCGCGGGGAAGTAGTACGACTCGGGCTTGCCTTCCTGGCCGACCTTCCTGGCCTGCTTCTCGTTCTGGTGCATGTGGTGGGGGATGGGCCCCATGTTGTCGAAGAACTTCGAGTACACGGGCCACCGCTTGTACTTTTTCCAGATGGCCTTGCCGACGATGGCGGCGCCCACCGCGGCCACGGCGTCGCGCAGGGTGCATCGCTTGTCGTCGAAGACGACGTACGAGAGGCCCTCGTCGGGGACGCGTCCCTCGTTGGCGGCCTCCGTGGTCGAGGCGAACCATCGCTCGTCGATTCCGCCGCGGTCCAGGCCGTAGGCGTAGAGATCGTCGGGATGCAGTTTCAGGCGTTTGCCGGGGTGCAGAAACGAACGCGGCACCCAGTTGGGCGCGAGCCTCAGGCACCCGGCGCCGGCCTCCAGGGCGGCCTCGACGAGCGGCCGCACGTTCTTGGTGACTGTCTTCAGACCCTTGACCGACTTGGCTGGCATGGCTCCTCCCTCATCGTGATTGGACTGCCGGGTCGCCGGGCCCGGCCCTGCCTTGGCGCGGGGGACGCCCGGCGCGGCCGCCCCCCTGAGTGTACCGTGCGGTTACGCGGTCACAAGTTCAATCTGGTTCATGTCGGCCGTGCCGAGTCCCTTGGCGGCCGCCGTGGCGACGCACTTGGCCTTGCCGGTGGATTCGAGCGGGGGCTTGCCGATCTTGGCCCGCTGCTCGTCCAGGATCTTCAGGCCCACGTAGTCGATCGCCACCGGGTCGGTCGAGGCCAGGATGGCCTTGTACGCCCACGTCCACTGCGGCCGCGCCTGGGGACCCCCGTCGGCCACGGGCAGGAGGGCGTCGGAGACGATGAGCCGCGTCTTCTCGCGGATGCACTTCAGGCCGTTGACTTCGGCGATGAAGGGGTCGCAGCCGCCGCCGTGGGCGTCGCCCGGATTGTGGAAACTGCCGTAGTGGTTCTTCAGGGCCTGCGTGATGCCGGAGATCGCGTGGGTCTTGAGGATCGGCAGGTTGATGAGCGCCGTGCACTTCTGCGTCAGGATCTTGGCCATGCGGCCCTTGCAGGTGTGGATGTCGGTGGGCTCCGCTTCCCAGTCGCCGTTGACGCCGGTGTACAACACGCCGTCGATCTTGCCGACCTTGTACCCGGACTTCTCGAGGTGCCCGTCCTCGCGGTCCCACACGATGATGTTCTGGGGCGGCACGCCGGCCAGGCGGATGCCCTCGACCACGGCGGCCGTCACACACGGGTGCGTGCAGGCCCCGACGCCGAACAGGCAGTTGATCTTGACGGCGACGACGTCGCTCGGCTTGACGTACTCTCTCCAGGCGGCCTCCGGCGTGGTCTTGCCGGAGAGTTTCATGACGACGGCGTGGACCATCTCCTTGACGACGGCGGGGTTGGGCTTGTTGTCGACCACGGCGTCGTCGCGGACGGCCTTGACGACGATCGACTTGGGCCCCGCCGCGCGGGCCAGGCCCCCGCCCTGCCCCAGCACCGCGGCGCTGATGCCGGCGACCACGGTCCGACCGAGAAACTCGCGCCTCGC
>DATKZB010000029.1:0-4218 GCA_035528235.1 Phycisphaerae bacterium | reverse complement strand
AGGAGGGTGAACTCGGGGTTGTGGCGGGTCGAGATGCCCTCGTTGCGGAACACGCGGCTGACCTCGAAGACGCGTTCCATGCCGCCCACCAGCAGCCGTTTCAGGTACAGTTCGGGCGAGATGCGCAGGTAAAAGTCGACGTCCAACGTGTTGTGGTGCGTGGTGAACGGCCTCGCGGCCGCCCCGCCGTAAATCGGCTGAAGGACCGGCGTCTCGACCTCCACGAACTCCCGCTCCCGCAGAAACCGGCGGACCTCGGCCAGAATGAGCGACCGCTTCAGAAACACGTCTCGCACCCCCGGGTTGGCGAACAGGTCGACGTACCGCTGGCGGTACCGGGCCTCGACGTCCACCAGGCCGTGCCACTTTTCGGGCGGCGGCAGGAGGGCCTTCGAGAGAATCTCGAACTTCTCGACCGCCACGGTGATCTCGCCGGTACGGGTCTTGACGAGCGACCCCTCCACGCCCACCCAGTCGGCCAGGTCGAGGAGTTTCACGCGCTCCCAGTCGTCGGGGCCGAGCGTTTTCTTGTTGAAGGCCACCTGGATGCGGCCGGTCCAGTCCGACAGGTCGGCGAAGACGAGTTTGCCGAACTCGCGGACGGCCGTCAGCCGCCCTGCCACGCGGGCCCGCGTGCCCTCGCCGGCCGCCTCGAACCGCCGCCGCGCCTCGGCCGCGCCGATCGTCTCGGCGTACCGGTGCCCGAACGGGTCGAGGCCCTTGGCGCGGAGGGCGTCGGCCTTGCGGCGCCTCGCCATTTCATACTCGTTGGCCATCGTCGCCCGCCGTCCTTCGAATCCGCCCATGCCCCCCGATGCGCAAGGTTAGGATATTAGGGCCGCACCGCGGCCGGAGCAAGCAAAACCCCCGCGCCGCGTTTAGCCGCGGGCGGTACGCCCGCGCGTACCGGCGCGCATGCATCGACGGCCGCTCCCGTCGCCGTGCCGGCGACGGCTAAACGTCCGCCGCCCGCGAACCGAAAACCGTGGCGGCCGCCGGCCCGGCTCCTCTATAATGGCCGTTCGCCCTACGGCGCTTCTCCAGGGGAATGCCATGGTCCCAGCGATGTTCGTGGTGGCGGCCCTCGCGGCCGCAGCCGCCTGGCCCGATCCGGCGGACGAGACGGCGGCCCCGCCGGTCCTCGCCATCCCGACACGGCCCGCCGACCCCCTGGCGCCGGCCGCCTCGGCCGTCCGGGCGTACATCCCCGACAACGCCGGCCTCGCCGTGCACGTCCGGCTGGCCCAACTCGTCAAGACCAACCTCTGGAAGATGCTGGCCGACCCGGCCCTGGGGATGTACCCGAGGATCGCCGCCGACCTGCCGCTGGCCATCGACCTGGAGCGCGACGTCGTGGCCGTCGCCCTGGTGACCTCGCCGGAGTACCTGCTTGGTGAGGCCCCGCTCGGCATGGCGCTGGAACTCAGCCGCGACGCCGGTGCCGACGCCCTCCCGAAAGACGCCCGGCCGGCCGATCCCGTGCCGGGCTCGCCGGCGCCGGTGTACCAACTCGGGCCCGAGGGCGTGGCGGCCCTGCCGGCGCCGCGCATCGTCTTGCTGGCCTCCAGCCGCGAGTGCCTGGCCGCAATGCTCGCCGCGGCCGCGCGGCCCGACCCCGCGCCGCTGGGCGACGACCCGCTGGCCGCGCCGGGCGAGGTCACCTTTGCCGCCCGGATGCCGCCCGCCCTCAAGGACCGCATCCTGGAGGAGTACCAGCGGTTCCAGCGCCAGACGCTGCGGCCGCACATGGACACCGACGCGCTGATGGCGTTCGCCCTGTACTACAACCTGGTGCGCATCGGCGTCCAGGCGACCAGCATGACGGGGTCGCTTGACCTGGCCCGCGAGAAAGACGCCCTGCGGGCCGAGATGCGATTCGCCTCGCCCGAGATGGCGCCGTTCATGGCGGACCTCCTGCAAGCCCTGGCCGATCCGCTCCGGATGGGTCTTCCCGGGGTGCTGGGCGGGCGTCCGCTGGACGAGCCGCCGTCGCAGCCGTTCTACCGGGCAACCGCCGACCGGGCGACGGTCCGCGTAGCGATGGCCCGCGACACGGTCTACCAGTTCGTCGGCAGCCTGGTCGACACGACCCGGGATACGACGTCCGACGAGGCCGGCCGCAAGGCCAGCGCCCAGAACCTGCGGTCGCTGGGGGCGGCCATCCTGGCCTACTTCGCCGCCGAGGGGGCGTTCCCCAGAACCTGGTCGGACCTGACGAGGGCGAACCTCATCCGCGACCCCGCCATCTTCCGAAACCCCACGCTCGCAACGCACCTGCCGGCCGGCGACTACGAACTCGTGCCCCTGACGAAACGGGCCACCCAGCGCGACTGGCTCATGGCCGTCCTGGCCTACGAGGTGTACCCGCCCGACGCCCAGCCTCAGCGCCTGAACGTCCTGTTTGCCGACGGCCACGTCGAGTACGTCGACACCGCGACGTTCCGCCGCCTGTACCAGCAGACCCTCGAAAGCCTCGGCCGATAGGAGCCGCACCATGCCCCGAACGTTCGTCAACCAGTTGACCGTCCCCGGCGCCATCGTCGAGGAGGTGTTCCAGGTGGCCGGCAAGGACCTGCGGACCACCAAGAAGGGGGGCCTCTTTATCTCGGCCAAACTGCGCGACCGCACGGGCGAGGTGCCCGCCATCATGTGGGACGCCACGCAGGCGCTCTTTGCGGCCATCCCGCAGGACGGGTACGCCTTGGTCAAGGGCCGCGCCGGCGAGTACAACGGCGCCCCGCAGATCGTCATCGAGGCCATGCGGCCGGCCCGCGCCGACGAAGTGGACCTGGCCGACTTCCTGCCCGTCGGTCCCGGCGACCCCGACGAGCACCTCGCCCGCTTGCGCGAGGCCCTGGACCTGGTGAAGCGGCCGGCGCTGCGTGCCCTGTTGGACGCCGTCTGGGCCGACGAGGCCCTCGTGACCCGCCTGAAGCGTGCCCCCGCGGCCGAACGCCTCCACCACGCCTACCTGGGCGGCCTGCTGGAACACACCCTCAGCGCGGCCGAACTGGCCGTGCTCGTCTGCCGGCACTACCCCAAACTCGACCGCGACCTGCTGCTGGTGGGCGTGCTGTGGCACGACATCGGCAAGGTGAGCGAACTCGCCTACGCCGAGGCGTTCGGCTACACCGACTCGGGCAACCTCGTCGGCCACATCGTCCTGGGGGTGCTGATGCTCGAGGAGAAGATCCGCCAGGTCCGCGCCGCCGGCACCGGGTTCCCCGACGGTCTGGCCGACGTGCTGCGCCACCTGGTGCTGGCCCATCACGGCCAACACGAGTTCGGCAGCCCGAAACTGCCGATGACCGCCGAGGCGTTCGTCCTGCACCACATCGACAACGTCGACGCCAAACTGCACGCGTTCTGGCGCGACGTGGCCGCCGACGCCGACCCGTCGCGCCGATGGACCGGCTGGAACAGAATGTTCGAGGGGCGGCTGTACAAGGGATTCGAGGAGGAACCGGCCGAGGAGACCCACGACGACGCGGACGCCGACGACGGCCTGGCCGGCGGGCTGTGACGCGCGACGGGTCGGGTCTGAAACATGGTCACCCTTCGGGATGACCATGCCACCCGGCGGGCAGCGGCTGCTACGCCCCGTCGCCCTCCTCGTCGTCTTCCTCGCCCTCGGTGATGGCCCCGAAGATGGCGTCGTTCATCTTGCGCATCAGTTCGGCGTAGTCGGCCTGGGTGAGGGCGAAGGCCTTGATCGCCTCGTTGGCCGCCACGGTGTTGTGGAGGCGTTCGAGGTCCCGCTTCTCGTCGACCTCGACGGGCTGGCCGCCTTGCTCCTTGCGGGCGATCTGGGTGGCGGCGCGGTTGTAGGCCTCGAGGGCGTCGGTGGCAGCCTTGTCGTCGCGGACCTTGACGTCGGCCTCACGCAACTTCACGTACCGCGGATGGCTGCGGATGAGTTCGCCCAGCCGGCGCGCCTGTTCCAGAACCGCGTCGAAGTTATCTGAGGCACCAGCAGAGAACCTGATGGTGTGCTCGGTCGTGACCTTTATCTCTTCCTCGAACTTATCAGGCATCTGCCGTTCTCCGGGTCCACCCGTGCTTGTTTCGACCATTGCTGCCCGAAGCCTACCATCCAACACGCAAGACCGCAAGTCCGCGTTCGAGATCGATGCCACCGGCCCCGTGTTTGCGCGGCGGGTCCCCGCACCCGCCGCGCTTGAGGTTTGACTGCGGGTAGGCGCGGTGGGTACGGGGACC
>DATKZB010000028.1:0-2283 GCA_035528235.1 Phycisphaerae bacterium | reverse complement strand
CATTTCGGATTGCGGATTGGCGATTTCGGATGGGCCGCCGGGTGTGCCACGTGTTTGCGCGGCGGGTCCCCGTACCCGCCGCGGGGATGGGCTTCGCACGCGGTGGGTACGGGGACCCACCGCGCACGAGACAAGACCTGTTAATCACGGCTTGCAAGTAAGCCGTGGCACGTAGAAGCGACGCCGGGGTCGGTTCGCGATCCCGTTCCCTTACTTCGCCGCCAGGGCGGCCGCGATGTCGGCGGCCGGCGTCGAGATGGGCGCCAGGCCGAACTGCTTGACGAGCACGTCCAGCACCGGCGGCGTCACGAACGCCGGCAGGCTGGGGCCGAGGCGGATGTTCTTGACGCCCAGATGCAGCAACGTCAGCAGAATGGCCACGGCCTTCTGCTCGTACCACGAGAGGATGATCGTCAGCGGCAGGTCGTTCACGCCGCAGCCGAACGCCTTGCCCAGGGCCAGGGCGATCTGGATGGCCGAGTACGCGTCGTTGCACTGGCCCACGTCGAGCAGACGCGGAATGCCGCCGATATCGCCGAACTCCAACTTGTTGAACCGGTACTTGCCGCACGCCAGCGTCAGGATGACGCAATCGTCGGGCACGGCCTCGGCCAGTTCGGTGTAGTAGTTGCGTCCGGGCTTGGCGCCGTCGCACCCGCCGATGAGGAAGAAGTGGCGGACGGCCCCGGCCTTGACGGCCTCGATGATCTTCTCGGCCACGCCCAGGACGGCCTGCCGCGCAAAGCCCACCAGGATGGTCTTCTCGGGTTCGTCCGCCGCGAAGCCCGGCGCCGCCATCGCCGCCTCGATGACGGGCGTAAAGTCCTTCCGGCCGTCGGGCCCCGCCGCGATGTGCGCCACGCCCGGCCACGCCACCAGGCCGGTCGTGAAGAGGCGGCCCTTGTACCCGTCGGCCGGCTGCTGGATGCAGTTGGTCGTCATCAGGACGGCCCCGGGGAAGGCGTCGAACTCCTGCCGCTGGTTCTGCCACGCGCTGCCGTAGTTGCCCACCAGGTGCTTGTATTTCTTGAGGGCCGGGTACCCGTGGGCAGGCAGCATCTCGCCATGCGTGTAGATGTTGATGCCCTTGCCCTCGGTCTGCCGGAGCAGTTGCTCGAGGTCCTTCAGGTCGTGCCCCGAGACGGCGATGCACTTGCCCTTGACGGCCGTCACGCGCACGGGCGTGGGCTGCGGGTGGCCGTAGGCGCCAGTGTTGGCGGCGTCGAGCCGTTCCATGACGCGCAGGTTCAGCCGGCCCACGTCCATGGCCCATCCCGTGAGTTGGTCCACGGTGGGGCGCGGCTGGGTCAGATGGTCCAGCAGTTCGTGGAACGCGGCGTAGGCCGTCGGGTCATCCTGGCCCAGGACCTGGGCGTGGTCGGCGTAGGCGGCGGCGCCCTTGAGACCGTAGGTGATGAGTTCCTCCAGGCCGGTCACGTCGGGCCCCAGGTCGGCCGCGCGGCCGCGGACGGAGACGCCGCGGCCCTGCTCGATGAGGGCGTCGAGCGCGGCGGCCGGGCGGAAGGCGGCCGGCCCGGCGAGCGTCTCGGGCATCCGGCCGGCCTTCGCGCAGGCCCCCTCGTACAGGGCCTTCGCCTGGTCGCGGACCCCGGCCGCGCGGCGGACCCACTCGGCCACGCGCTCGGGGTCGAAGTTGACGTTCGTCACCGTCGTAAAGAGCGCCTCGACGACGAACGTGTCGACCCGCCGGTCGCGGGCCCCGAGCCGGGCGGCCCGATGGGCATACATGGCAATGCCTTTTGTCGCGTGGACCAACAGGTCCTGAAGCGCCGCCGTCTCGGCCGTCTTACCGCACACCCCACGGACCGTGCAGCCCGTGCCCTTGGCGGTCTGCTCGCACTGGAAACAGAACATCGCGTTCTCGGCAGCCATGGTCTTACCCTTTCCGAGTTCGTTCGTGTTGTCCGACGGGCCCGAGTCCTGCCCGTCCATCACGTCCATCATACCGGACGGGCGGGGGGCGTGCCTTGACGCAGGTCAAAAAAGCCGGAAATGGCCAGGAGCCGCCCGGCGGGCGCCCGTCAAGCCCCCTTCCCCTGGCCTGGGAAGCGCCCTTTTTTGTCTGCCACGCCCCGGCACCCGCCGGTAGAATCATGGGATGCACCCTTGGTCCTGGAGACGCGCGGCATGAACGAGTCCGGCCCCATCAACCCGCGCCTGGCCACGCTGTGGCACGGCGGCGACTACAACCCCGACCAGTGGCCCGAGGCCGTCCGGCGCGACGACCCGCGCCTGATGAACCTGGCGGGCGTCAACGTGGCC
>DATKZB010000027.1:0-12312 GCA_035528235.1 Phycisphaerae bacterium | reverse complement strand
GGGGTACGTCCCGTAGAGCAGTTTGACATTGCGTGTTTGCGCGGCGGGTCCCCGCACCCGCCGCGCTTGAGGTCCGACTGCGGGTTGGCGCGGTGGGTACGGGGACCCACCGCGCCCAAATGGTGGTGTGAATACGCAATCTTAAAACGCTGTAGGCCCCCGCGCGGCACGTCACCTTGACCCGCCTGGGGCGGGCCACTATGATGCCCCCTTCCGGGCGGGCGGCGGGGTGGGACTATGCCGCGACCGCGGCGGGTGGGGCCTGGCGACGAGCCTGTAGGGTGCGTGCTCCGCACGCACCGTTTGTCCGTGGCCCGGCAACGAGTTCAAAGGAGCGGGAATGGCGACCGAGCAGGACCTGATGGAGAAGATCGTTTCGCTGGCCAAGCGGCGGGGGTTCATCTTCCCGTCGAGCGAAATCTACGGCGGCATCAACGGATTCTGGGACTACGGCCCCCTGGGCGTCGAACTCAAGCGGAACATCAAGGACGCCTGGTGGCACGACGTCGTCCGCAGCCGCGACAACATCGTCGGCCTCGACTGCTCCATCATCATGAACCCCAAGGTCTGGGAGGCCTCCGGCCACGTCGTCAACTTCAACGATCCCCTGGTGGACTGCAAACAGTGCAAGGCCCGGTTCCGGGCGGACCACGTTTATCTTGTTGGATACAGCCCCACTCCCGTTCCGCCAAGTCTATTTGAGGAAGTACCGGCTGAAAACCGTCGGCTTAAAAGAGAAATGGAGGCCGAACTGGTAAAGGCTATTTCGCAGGCAGACAAGATTCGCATAGAGCGAGAGTTTGATGAATTGATGACTGTCAATGACCAGAGATTGCGCCCCGTCCTGCAAAAGACGGTTTCAGCGACGACTCCCCAAGAGGCGGTCGCGGCAGCCCGGCTGACGAACAGGCAGGCCAAGCAGATAGGCAACCTTCCGGTTTCTTACGTGTTTCCACTTACGGTTCTCAAGAGGCCCGAAGGTGGAGTATGGTCTCGTGCCTTCCCGAGGCCCGACTGTCCGGCGTGCGGAGTGCCTGAGGCGCTCACCGACGCCCGCAAGTTCAACATGATGTTCAAGACCTTCGTCGGCGCCATGGAAGACTCGTCGGCCCAAGCCTACCTCCGCCCCGAAACCGCCCAGGGCATCTTCGCCAACTACGCGAACGTGCTGGACACGTCGCGCCTCAAGATCCCCTTCGGCATCGCCCAGATCGGCAAGGCGTTCCGCAACGAGATCAACCCGCGCAACTACACCTTCCGCAGCCGCGAGTTCGAGCAGATGGAGATCGAGTTCTTCTGCCACCCGAGCGAGGCCGACAAGTGGTACGCCTACTGGCGCGACGCGCGGTTCAAGTGGTACGTCGACCACGGCCTGAAGAGCGACAAGTTGCATCTGCGCGACCACGAAAAGGACGAACTGGCCCATTACGCCCGGGCCTGCGCCGACGTCGAGTACGCCTTCCCGTTCGGCCTGGCGGAACTCGAGGGCATCGCCAACCGGACCGACTTCGACCTCAAGGCGCATGCCGACGCGTCCGGCCGCGACATGACCTACTTCGACGACCAGACCAAGGAACGGTACGTCCCGTACGTCATCGAGCCTTCCGGCGGCGTCGACCGCGCGGCCCTGGCGTTCCTGTGCGAGGCGTACGAGGAGGACGAGGCCCCCGACGAGAAGGGCAACCCGCAGCGGCGGACGGTCCTCAGGTTCCACCCGCGTCTGGCGCCCATCAAGGTGGCGGTCTTCCCGCTGGTCCGCAAAGACGGCATGCCCGAGAAGGCCCACGCCATCTGGGAGGCCTGCCGCGAACACTTCGCGGCCTTCTACGACGAGAAGGGGGCCGTGGGCCGCCGCTATCGCCGCCAGGACGAGGCCGGCACGCCGTTCTGCGTCACGGTCGACGGCCAGACCGCCCAGGACGGCACCGTCACGGTCCGCGACCGCGACTCGATGCAGCAGGTCCGCGTGCCCGCCGAGGGCGTGCTGGCCTACGTCCGCGAACGGCTGCACCTGTAGCGGGACGGCCGTTTCTCGATGGTCGGCGGCGTCGGCTCGCGTCTTTGCGTGGCGGGTCCCCGCGTGTTTGCGTGGCGGGTCCCCGCACCCGCCACGCTCGCGGTCCGACTGCGGGTCGGCGCGGTGGGTACGGGGACCCACCGCGCACAAGTGCGACGGTCCGCGGGGTCGGCTCGCAGAGGGTCCCGCGCGGCATGCGGCCGCCGGCCCGGTTCCCCCACGTCTTGCGTCCGATAATCCGTCACGGCGACGCCTTTTTGGCTGAAGGCCCCAACAGGCAGGGGCCGATGTTACAGCATGGGCCAACGTGGTGTATGGGCACGCAAAGCCACCCGTTCAGCCGGGCACGGCGTTGGCGGGAGGAAGGTGGCGGTGCACGGGTTTGCTGCGCTGGCTCTGGCGTTGGTCGTGGCCGGGACCGGTGGGTGCGCGGCCAACCGGCGGGCCGACCGCGAGGCGTTCGACACGGGGTACGCGGCATTCCGGGCGGGGCAGTGGGAGAAGGCCATCGGGGGCTTCACGCAATACCTGCGTTCGGACCCCACGTCGCCGGACCGCGGCGAGGTCTATTACTACCGCGGCGAGGCGCTCGTCCGCCTCAACCGGCGGGCCGAGGCCAAGACCGATTTCGTCCGGGCCATCGGCGCGGGCGCCCGCCCGCCCATCGATCAGTTTGCCCGGGTGGCCGTCGGCAACCTGTACTACGAGGAGGGGAACGACCTCAAGGCCCTCGAACACTACGGCAAGGTCCTGGCCGGTTCGCGCGACGGTCTGCCGATGGCGGCCATTCTCTTTCGCGCGGGCGTGAGCCTTCAGCGGCTGGGCCGATGGTCGATGGCCGACAAGTACCTGGCCCGCGTCATCGAGGATTACTCGAATACGCCGTGGGCCACGTTGGCGATGAGGCGATTGCACGCCGACGCCTTCCGCGTCCAGACGGGGGCGTTCGCGGCCATGACGACCGCCCAGAGCCAGGCACACCGCGCCCAACGGGCGGGCTTTGCCGTCCGCATCGCCAAGGTGACCACGGGCCGGCAGACGCTCCATGCCGTCCAGGTGGGCCGGGCGCCGACGTACGCCGGGGCCGAGGCGCTGGCCCGGCGGGTCCGCCAGGCGGGCTTCGAGGCGCTCATCGTTCCGTGATGCGGCCGTAGGCCGAGGCGAGCAGGGAGGATGACGACGACATGCGGCGTCACGACTACGAGAAGGAGGCGGTGCTGAGGGAGCAGGCCCGGCAGGAGCCCGCCCGGACCCAGGCCCACACCGCCTTGGCCGCGTGGCTCGTCCGGACCGGCCGCCTGGCCCAGGCCTGCGAGGTCCTCCGCGCGGCCCTCGGCCTGGCCGAGCGCACCGGGCCCATCCACCATCTGCTGGGTCTGATTCTGTGCGGAGCGGGGGACTACGAGTCGGGGCTGCGGCACCTGAAGCGAGCCGTCGCCAGGGAACCGGCGCGGTTCGGCTTCGTGCGCGACCTGGGGCTGGCCGAGGGCGCCGCCGGCCACACGGCCTCGTCGGCCGAGACGCTGAAGCAGGCCGCGGCGCTGGCCGGCGACGAGGGCGCGGTAGCGGCGTGGCTGCTGCGCGTGGGCGAGCGGTGTGTGGCCTCGTCGGGCGGCCGGGCGGCGCGGCGGCCGCCACACGTGTCGCGCCACGCCGCCGTCATCGAGCGAATCGTCTCACGCGACCCCGAAGTGGCCGAGGCCCTGATACCGCGCAAAGGGTCGCCGGGTTCCAGGCAGCGCGAGACGCTTCGTGCGGCGCGGCGGGCGCTCGCGAGGCTGGCGGCCGACCATCCGGCCCATGCCGACGTCCACTTCGGGCTCAGCGTCGTGGCCGAACAACTGGGCGAGATCGACCGCGCGATTGAGGCCGCCGAGAAGGCCCTGACCATCAACCCACATTACGTCGAGGCCTGCCTGCTTTCCGTGCGGCTGCACGAGAAGAGCGGCGAACCCAAACGGGCCGAGCAGCGATGCCGGCAGGCCGCCCACCTCAGGCCGCGCTGGGCCGACGTGCACCTGCGTCTCGGACGCCTGCTCCGCCAGCAGGGCCGCCACGGCGAGGCCGCCGACGCCTATCGGCAGGCACTCCAGATAGACGGCAACTGCCAAGAGGCACACCAGGCCATTGAAGCTCTCGCGACCGCCGCGGCCGGCGAAGGAGGTGAGGCATGAGTTACCTCCTGCGTCTGCTGGGCCGGGGCTTGGCGGGCGACTTCACGGGGTACCTGAGCAAGTTCCTGCGGCCCTCGGGCGACGTCACGCTCGAAGCCGCTCAGCAGGACGTTAACGACCACCCGCGGCGGGCCGACTGCCAACTCGTGCTGGGCCTCAAGCAGATGGAACTGGGACGCCTGGCCGCCGCCAGGCAGGCCCTGGAGACGGCCGCGCGGCTCGACCCGAACCTCGACGACGCCCGGGTGGCCCTGGCCGCGGTCCTGAGCGACCTGGGCGATCCGAAGGCAGCCGTCGCCATCCTGACGCCGGTGGCCGAGCGGTGCCAGCAGCCCGCCACGGTGCGGTACGTCATCGGGCAACTTCACGAGCGGCAGGGCGCCGCCGACGAGGCCGCGGCCGCGTACCGGTCGGCCCTGGCGGTGGACTCGGGCCACGTGGCGGCCCGTCAGCGGCTGGCGGCGCTGGAAGTGGTCGCCGGCAATCTCGAGGCCGCCATCCACCACTACGCGGCGCTGAAACGCGACCGGCCGGGCGACTTCGAGACGCGGATGAACCTGGCGGCTCTGCACGTCCGCCGCGGCGACATGATGGCCGCCAGCCACGAGTACCAGGACGCCATCATCATCGAGCCCGACAACTGGGAAGCCCGGTGCCACCTGGCCGACTGCCTGGAAGACGAGGGCATGCCCGAGCAGGCCCTCGACGAGATCTGCCGCGTCCTCGATGCCCACCCGGACTACCCGGACATGCACTTCCGTGCGGCCCGTCTGCTGGTGATGGCCGGCGACATTGAGACGGCCGACTACCACCTCGTGCAGGCCCTGACGCTGAATCCACGGTATCTCGACGCCTTGGCCCTGCGCGGGCAGGTCCTCTCGGAACTGGGCCGCCCGGAAGAGGCCGTCCGCCATTACGAGCGGGCATCGCGCATCAACGATGGGTACCTGGAGGCGTACGTCGGTCTGGGGTTCGCCTATCGCCAGATGGGCATGGAGAAGGAGGCCGACGAGGCCGTCGAGATGGCGTCCGAGATCGCGCCGGGGTCCGCGCAATTGTACCAGCAGATGTCGCACGCGGCCATGCGAGCGTCGCTGTCGTCGGCCCTGGGCCGGGAGTTGGGGACCCCTTCGGCGGCCCTGGGCGCCCTGGTCGAGGAGTTGGACCCGGCCGAGGTCCTGGGCGCCGAACTTCGCGACCACGCCCAGGCCGTGGCGGCGCATCCCGATTACCCCGACTACCGCTATCGGTACGGATTGCTGCTGAAGAGCGCCGGCCGGCTGGACGAGGCGCTCGGGGAGTTCCGCGCCGCCGTGGCCATCAACCCCACGTACACCCGGGCACTGGTCAAACTGGGCCTGACAGCCTGGGAGGCCGGACGGCTCGACGAGGCCACGTCGGCCCTGTCGCAGGCGGTCAACCTGCAACCGGAGTACGTGGACCTGCACTATCGGCTCGGCCTGGTCTATGCCGACCAGGGGCTCTGGCCGGTGGCCGTCGAGCAGTACCGTAGCGCCCTCGGGCGCCGTCCCGGCGAGGAAGCCGTTGAGGCGAGTCTGGCGTTGGCCCTCGAGAACATGGGGTTCCTGGACGGGGAGGACCCGGTGTTCGCCGAGGCCCAGCCCGAGAAGCCCGCGCCGGCGCCCGCCGCCGAATCATCCGACGGCTGACCGGCAGGCCTCGGGCGGGCCGCTTGACACGCGGCAGCGGGCGTTCTCTAATAGGGTCCGAGGATCGCGGCCGGCCGACGGCGGCGCCGCGCTACACCCTGACCGGGGGAGGCTCTCCACCCGATGCTCCGGCCGACCATACCACCGCCAGGTCCCCGAACCGCGCTGGAGCGGGCGCGGCCGTACCTGTTCACGCTGCTGCTGCCGATCATCGTTCTGGCGGCGGGAAGCCTGGTGCTGGAGTACGGTTTCCGCGTCACCCCGGAAGGCATAGAAGTCCTCCACTGGATCGAGACGGTGGCCCTGGTGGGTCTGCTTCTGGACCCGCTGGCGCGGTTCGCCCTGGCTCGCGACCGGTGGGCGCTGCTGCGGTTCCGCTGGTTCGAGGTGACGCTGGCGGTCGCGTTCGTGGCGTTCGTGGCGGTGATGCACTTCGCCGAGGTCGCGGAGGCCGACGTCTGGATGCTGCGGGCGGTCCACGTGACCATCGTGCTGGGCCTGGCGTCGCGGTTGGTCGAGTTCCACCAGTTTCTGGCGACGCTCCAGGTGCGGCCGGCCCTGCTGATGGTCGGCAGTTTTCTGACGCTCATCAGCATCGGCACCGGGCTGCTGCTGCTTCCGGCGGCGACGGCGCCGGGCGAGCCTGGCACGCGGTTCACCGACGCCCTCTTCTCGGCCACCAGCGCCGTGTGCGTAACGGGCCTGGTGGTCGTCGATACGGGCACGCACTGGTCGCGGTTCGGCCAGTACGTGATTCTGGTGCTGATTCAGTTGGGCGGGCTGGGCCTGATGACGTACGCGTCGGTCTTTGCCCTGTTCATGTGGCGCGGCATGCGGGTGCGGGAGACCCTGGTCCTGCGTGAGGTGTTTACACACGACCTTCGGGCCGAGATCGGTCGCCTCACGAAGTTCATCCTCCTGACGACGCTGGCCGTTGAGGCCGTGGGGGCCCTGCTGCTCATGGGCCTGTGGACCCACACCGCCACGGGCGACGCTGTGACGTCGGGCGAGCGCATCTACTACAGCGTGTTCCACAGCGTCTCGGCGTTCTGCAATGCCGGCTTGTGCCTGTACCGTGAAAGCATGGTGGACTACCGCTCGACGTGGCAGGTGAACGTGGTGTTCCCGCTGCTGATCATCTCGGGCGGCATCGGGTTCGCGGTGCTGTACAACCTGGCGCGGGTGGTCCGGTACCGCGTGTTCGGAAGGGGTCGAGCGCCGCTCGTGAAGCGGCGGCTGACGTTGCAGGCCAAACTGGCCCTCGTCACGACGGCGGTCCTCCTGGTGGGCGGCCTGGTGCTCGTGCTCGTTTTGGAGACGGCCTCCGGATCGCCCGACCAGTGGACCGGTACGGCGGTGGGGCCGGGCGTGGCGCCGGGCGTCGCGGCCGGCGCGGCGGCGCCCCAGTCACCCCTGGGCGCCACGTGGACCGAGCGGCTGACCGGCGCGTGGTTCCTCTCGACCACGGCCCGGACGGCGGGGTTCAACACCACCGACACGACGAGGCTGGCCGTTCCGACGAAGTTCCTGACGGTGGTCCTGATGTTTGTGGGGGCCTCGCCGGGGTCGACCGGCGGTGGCATCAAGACGGTGACGGTGGCGGTGGTCCTGTGCGGTGTGTGGGCGGCGCTTCGCGGCCGTAAGGACGTGCAGGCGTTCAAGCGGGCCCTGCCGGCCGAGACGGTCCGCCGGGCGATGGCCATTCTGGCCGTCGGCGTGGCCTGGATCGCGGTGATGAGCATGGTCATTTCGGCGTGGGGCATCTCGGAGGGGGCGCACTGCACCTTCCTGGACGTCTTGTTCGAGACGCAGTCGGCGTTCGCCACCGTCGGGCTGTCGACGGGCACGACGCCGCTGCTGAATGCGTTTGGGCGAATTCTGATTACCGCGACGATGTTCGTCGGCCGCGTCGGGCCGCTCTCGTTGTTCGTTGCGATGCAGATCAAGGGACGGCCGCAACGGTACGGCTACGCGACCGAAAGCGTGGCTATCTCGTAGCGCGGCCGCGGCTGTGGCCAGGGCCGATAGGAGGATGGGCGAATGAAACGGTTTCTGATTATCGGGCTCGGACGGTTCGGCCGGCGGCTGGCCCAGGCGCTGACGGAGGCCGGGCAGGAGGTCATCGCCGCCGACATCCGCGAGGACCTCGTCGAACGCGTACGCGACGAGGTGGCCCTGGCCGTGCACCTCGATGCCACCGACCCCGAGCCGCTCCGGAGCCAGGACCTGGCCGGCGTGGACGCGGCCGTCGTCAGTATCGGCGAGGACTTCGAGGCCAACGTCCTGGCCACCACCACCCTCAAGGCCATGGGCGTGCCGCGCGTCATCAGCCGGGCCTCCAGCGACGTCCAGCGCCGGATCCTGATTCGCGTGGGGGCCGACGAGGTCATCTTCCCGGAGGAGGAGCGGGCCGACCGCCTGGCCACGCAACTGGCCAACCCGAACATCCTCGAGCACCTGGCGCTGTCGGAGGGGCACAGCCTCGTCCAGATTCGCGCCCCGGCCGCCTGGTTCGACAAGACCGTGGGCGAGATCGACCTGCGGCGCAAGTACGAGGTGAACCTGGTGGCCATCAAACGGCCGACCGGTCAGGCGAAGACCGGCGCCGAGGCCGCGGGAGAGGAACCCACCCTCCTGGAGATGCCGATGGCCCAGACCGTCATCCGCGAGCGCGACATCCTCGTCCTCGTCGGGTCGACGGAGCGCCTGGCGGCACTGCCCACGTGACGATGCCGGCGGTGCGGGGCCGTATCAGGTCG
The DNA here is from genome assembly GCA_035528235.1 of Phycisphaerae bacterium. Lineage (GTDB taxonomy): Bacteria > Planctomycetota > Phycisphaerae > FEN-1346 > FEN-1346 > DATKZB01. The sequence continues at coordinate 3,692 of DATKZB010000027.1, read as the reverse complement.
TTTTGCCTTCGGCCTTGCGTCGCTGGCGGGCGGAGACCTTGGGGGCTTCCTGGCAGGCGCTGTCGAGGTGTCGCTCGGCGGCCATGATCTTCCGGACGCGGCGGGCGTGCCGGCCGCCGCCGAACGGCGTGGCCAGCCAGACCTCGACCATGCGGCGGATCAACTCGTCACCGAGCAAATCGGCGGCCAGGCACAGGACGTTGGCGTTGTTGTGCTGGCGACTCATCTCGGCGGTCAGTTCGTCGTGACACAGGGCCGCACGGATGCCCGCCACCTTGTTCGCGGTCATCGTCATGCCGATGCCCGAACCGCACATCAGGATGGCGTTGTCGGCCTGTTTCCGCGTGACCTTCAGACAGGCGGGAACGGCGAAGTCGGGGTAGTCGCTCGAGGCGTCGGACGCGGCCCCGCAGTCCGCCACCTCGTGTCCCTGCTCGAGGAGGAAGGCCTTGAGCCGCTCCTTGCTGTGAAATCCGCGATGGTCAGCGCCAAGGACGATTCGCATCAGACGATCTCCGCCACACGCTTCGCTATGGCCCCCTCCAGTTGCACCGCACACGCGCGGTAGACGGCCATGTCGCCGCCAACGGGGTCGGGCACCTCCTGGCCGACGGGGTCGACGAGAGCAACCCGCGCGGCCGCTTCCGGGGCCAGCCGCAGGGCCGCATCGCGGTGCCCCCGGGTCATCACCCAAATATAGTCGGCCTGCTGCAAAGAGTCAATGGTCATGGGATGCGTGCGGTGCCGGCTGATGTCGATGCGGCGGTCGGCCATGGTCCGGACCGCGTTGCTGCTGGCGGGCAACCCGGCTCCGGCCGCGGTGCCGACGCTGAGAATGTCGATGCCGCAGTCGCCCAGACGGTCGGGTTCGCACCCCAGCCGTTCGGCCAGCATCCTCTCGGCGAGGCCCACGGCCATGGGGCTCCGGCACATGTTGCCCGTGCAAACGAACAGGACCCGCGTGCGGACCAGGCGCTCCAGGCGCCGGGCCGTGACGGCCCCCTCCCGAAGGACCTCGTACGTATTATCGGCCTGGACCCGGACGACCGTCGAGGGCCGCGAGTGCTGCGTCGGGCCCGCGTCGACGACCAGGGGCACATGGTTCTTCAGTTGGGCCAGGGCGTCGGCCGCGTTCAGGGGGGGCGGGTGGCCGGCCAGGTTGGCGCTGGTGCCCACCACCGGGACGCCGGCCGCTCGAAGGATCTCTCGGCCGACCGGGTGGCTCGGGCAGCGCAGGCCCACCGTGCCCTGGTAATAGACGGCGTCCTGGATGAGGCCCGGCGGCATCGCCGGGTCCGGGCGCCGGTCGGGCACGACCAGCGTCAGCGGGCCCGGCCAGGCCTTGTGGATGAGACGCCGGGCCACGAGCGGCAGCGGGCCCGCGTACGTCTCGGCCAACTCGGGGTCGCCCAGGTGAAGCGTGAAGGGCTTGCCGGGCTGACGGTTCTTGAGGCCGCTGAGGGCGTCGATGGCCGCGCGACTCACGGCGCTGGCACCGAGACCGTAAACGGTCTCCGTGGGGAAGACGACCAGGGCCCCGTCGGCCAGGGCCGCGCCGGCCAGGAGGACGTATTCCCTGTCGCGGGCGGGGTCGGCGATGGTGACGGTTCGGGTTTCCACGGGGTCCGCCTGCTGCTGAGTGAACGTATCGGACATGCCCGGCGCTTCCGCATCCGCGATTAAAACGCACGCCTCGGCGCGTGTCAAGCGTCGCTTCGGCCGAAGGGTGTCCTGGTGGCACGCCATCCCCGGGCAGTGCCCGGGGCTTGTGAGCGATTAATGCTATAGCGCCACGTCGCCACTTCCTCCCGCCTGGCGGCCTTCCTAGGCCGCCAGGAACATGCGTCAGGCCCGATCGCGGCGGCCTGGGAAGGCCGCCGCGCGAAATGGGGCGCTGTAGGATTAACGGTGGCTGGCCTTGATCTCGGCCAGCGTGTCGACGGGGATATTGAGGAACGCGTCGGCCGCCTGCGGGTCGAACTGCTGGCCCGAGAGGTGGCGGACTTGCTTGCGGGCCTCGTCGATGGAGTGCTCGGCCCGGTACGGTCGGGGGCTGGTCATGGCGTCGAAGGCGTCGGCCACGGCCAGGATGCGGGCCACCAGGGGAATCTCCTCGCCGGCCAGCCGCTGGGGGTATCCGGTGCCGTCGTACGACTCGTGGTGGGCCCGGATGATGTCGCCCACTTCGCCGAAGAAGTCGAGCGGCTTGAGGAAGTCGGCGCCGGCGTCCGGATGGCGGCGCACCAGGTCCCACTGTTCATCGGTCAGCGGCCCCGGGTGGTTGACGGCCGATTCCGGAATGACCAGGCGGCCGATGTCGTGGAGGCGTGCGGCAATCTGAATGGCTCCGACGTGGGCCTGCGGCAGTTGCAGCGCCGTGCCGATGGGCATGGCGTACGCCAGGACGCGGACGGAGTGACCCTCCAGGTAAAGGTCTCTGGCCTCCACGGCGTCGGCGATGGACTCCATGGCGGTGTAGGTGCAACACCGCTGGCGATGATAGAGTTTGGCCGTCTGGATGGCGGGGGCCATCGCCGTGGCCAATTCGGTCAGGCGCTTGGTATCGTGGGCCGAGAAGTCGTCGTCCTCGACCTGGCGGTGGAGCACGGCTGTCCCCACCGTCAGCCCCTGGCGGCAGATGGGGACGACGAGGAGGCGTCCCTCGCGCCACAGTTCCGTCTCCTGGTCGTCCAGAAGATGGCTCTGGCCGAGGTCCTCGACGTGGAGAGTCTTGTGGGTCTCGGCGGCCCGGCACATGACGCCCGAGTTGATGGGCGTTCGGAGCCAGCACAGGGCGGGGGGGTCGTCGGTATCGGGCGAGGCGCGCACCATGAGGCCGATGGCGTGTTCGTGGTTCTCGTAGAGCGCGACCGTGCTGGTGCGGCAGGGGACGCGGTCGCCGATGAGTTCGGCGCAGAGGCCGAGGAGGTCCTCCAGTTCGACCACGCCGCTGAGGGTCCGGGTGGCATCGGTTGCCATGGCGAGTTCTTCGACCTGGCGTGCCAGGCGCTGGCTCGACAGGACGAGGTCGTGGCTGGCGATGTCGAGTTTCTGGCTGGCCTGGGCGACCTCGGTTTCGAGTTGGGTCTTGGCCTGGGCCAGTTCGGCGAAGCGGGTGTCGCGGTTCTCCTGGTGGCGCCGGCGGCGAAGCGTCCTCTGGACGGCCTTCCGGATGTCCGCCAGGTCGAAGGGCTTCTCAAGGAAGTCGGCAAACCCGATGCGCATGGCCTGGACGCTGCTCTCGATGGTCCCGCACCCGGTGATGGCGATCAGCGCCAGGTTGTCGTCGATCGAGCGGGCCTCCTGGGCCAGCCGCAGGCCGCCCAGGGACGGCATGACGAGGTCCGTGATGAGGCAGTCGAACGACTCCTCGGCCAGCCGGGCGAGGGCCCGCGCCGGGTCGACCTCGGTCACCACGTGCCACGACGGGTCGGCCTGTTGAAGCGATTCGGCCAGAAGGGCGACCACCTCAGGCTCGTCATCGACCACGAGGATCCGGGCCTCGGTCTCGCTTCGAAGCAGTTGGGCGCTCGATGCACTCATGGATGTCATTCCTTTGCGGCTGTCTACCCTCGACTCACGGTCCGGATAAAGGAGGCCGAACGACGGCATGGCCTTGGGTCGCTCGGCCTCCTGTGATGGTTTAACCACGGCGAGGGCTAGCCGCGAGAGCGAGGGGGGAGGGAGAAGGC
>DATKZB010000026.1:0-13777 GCA_035528235.1 Phycisphaerae bacterium | reverse complement strand
CTTGCGGAAGGTCAAAGCCCGAACGGAGGAGGCGTTGTTCCGAGCCATCGCCGCCGCGCTGCAAACGATTACGGATTCGGATGCGGTCGCCTGGTTTGGGCACTGTGGCTATCGCTACAATCAAGCGTGAACTGCTCTAGCATGGGCGGCGATGCCGGCTCACCCTGCCACCAGACCGGCAACATCACGTACATCGGCACGCCCGATCCGGTGGGCGGCGAGTATGAGCCCGGCCCCGGCTGGCAGACGCTGGATGAAGCGATAGGCGACGACCTTGACGTCGAGTGGGCCGAGGTGGCCTCCATCGAGGTCAGCCTTGTCATCAACTCCTGCTTCATGCACCAGGACACCTTTGAGGTTTTCTTCGACGACCTCGACATCGTGGTTCCGGCCACGGTGGACATCGACCCGAACACGCTTAACCTCGGAAGCAAGGGCAATTGGGTCACCGCCTACATCGGCTTGCCCGAGGGTTTTGACCCGGCGGACATTGACATCTCGACCGTTACACTGGAAGGCAGCCTTGCGGCCGTGCGGGGCGAGGTGCAGGGCGATGTCCTCATGGTCAAGTTCGACCGGGCGGATCTTGAAGCGATGCTCCAGCCGGGTGACGTGACGCTTCATGTTACCGGCACCGTTGGTGACGTGTCGTTTGAAGGCTCCGATACGATCCGCGTCATTGCGCCGCCGAAGAAGGCTGCGCCGAAAACCGCGGGTCGCGCGAAGTAAGTAGAACGGCCGAGACCGTATCGGCCTCAGCGGCAGTGTTCCCGACGGCACGCGCGGTGGGCGCATGGCGCTCACCGCGCATTTGCTTGTTGCGCGGCCCCAGGCGGACAAGCCGGCCAGCGGCACCCCGCGGGAGGCTCGTGTCACCCGAAGTGTACCAGAGCGATGATTCCCCTCCAACCACAGCATGGTGGGGAAGCCATGACCGGACGGCTGAGGTTGCGGCATGTTGGCCCGTCCTGCGGCGCCGGCACCCCTGTTCTCCGTCCCTTAGAGGGGGTTTTCGCACCCGGCGGAGGCGGCGAACACAGCATCCCCCCTGCGGCGTTTGACAAGGTCGCAATTTGAGTTATACTTGCTTTGCTGTACGCGCCGTTGGGAGAGCACCCGGGGATCAGCCCACCGCCAGAGAGCGGAGTGTCTGTTGCGCCCCGGGTCCAACGCGTGGCGATCTCGCCGGCGGGTCCGCACGGGCAGCCCCGTGCCGGCGGAACGCGACAAGAACCCGGTGACCGGAGAGGGGTAACTTCTGATGAAACATTCCACCTGTCGATGGACCGTTGTGTTCGTGGCCGCCATCGCGGTCTCGGTGGGGAGTCTGGCCGGGCCGGCTGGGGCCGCCTTCGTCACGCCGGACCCGTCGCTGCCGCCCCTGGGCGGCGAGTGGGTCTCGGACCCCATCAGCCAGATGCTGGACTACGGTGGCCAAGTGCAGGGCATGGACGTCCACCTGTTCGGCTTCACGAACATCGTCAGTACCGACGTGGGCGCTGACGAAGTCATCACCTGCAACGCCCTGCTCACTGCCGTCGTCACGTCGTTCCCCGGGGAGCCCATGGTGACGTTCGCGGGACCGATGCAGGTCGTCATATTCGGCAAAGCGGGGCAGACGACCGGCACCTACACGGCCGAGACGGTGTCGCTGGCTGCCGTTGCCGTCGGCGACCCCGCCCTAATGCTGCGCGAGAATCCCGCGCTGGCGTCGATGGGCCAGGTCACCGTAACCGACATCGGGGGGGGCCTGTACCAGATCGACAGTTTCTTCGACGTATTCACCGAACTCTCGCCGAACGGCGGGGCCAACTCGTTGCCCGACATGAACGCCACGCACCGCCTGACGCTCGTGCCGGAACCGGCCACGCTGTCGCTGCTGGCACTGGGCGCCTTGGCGTTGATCCGTCGTCGTCGGGGTTGATTGTGCGGCCCCGGAAGGGACCGGCCGGGTAACGCTCAACGCCTTCCTCACCCGCTACATGGCCGGGCGTGCGCACGTCAAGGAGAGCACGCGGGTCGCCCTGGGCCGGACCGTCCGATTCCTGGTCGAGTTCTTCGGCCGCGACAAGCCGCTGCGGGCACCCCCGCATGGTCACCCTCCGGGCTGACCATGCCACCCGCCCTCAAGCGGCGAACGAAGACTGGTGGGCGTTAGAGGACTCGAACCTCTGGCCTCCTCCTTGTAAGGGAGGCGCTCTAGCCAACTGAGCTAAACGCCCGCGTCCGACTGGTCCCCAAGTATAGCCACCCTCCCCGCCACAGTCCAGGCGCGGGCCGGGCAACGTGCCAAGCAACATGGCGTTGACTTGGGTCTGGTCGGCCGCTACATTATGGGCCTTGCAGGGCGGGCCCTGGTGTCCGGCACGGGTAGAGACCATGGGAGAGGCGGCGTGGGTATCGCAGGCATTTCCGGCACCGCGCTGATCCTGCGCCTGCCCGTGGTCCTGTTTGCCCTGACCGTCCACGAGTTCATGCACGCCTGGGCGGCCTACAAGTGCGGCGACGACACGGCCTACCGCGCGGGGCGGCTGACGCTGAACCCGCTGGTCCACCTCGACCCCATCGGGACGCTGTGCCTTATCTTCGGCCCCATCGGATGGGCCAAGCCGGTGCCGGTGGACCGGGGCAACTTCCGGTACGAGACGGCCCGGCGCGACGACATCCTGGTGAGCGGCGCGGGCATTGCGGCCAACCTCGTCATGGGGACCGTCCTGGCGGTGCTGGCCCGTGTCCTGGTGGCGCTTGGCCAGGAGCCGCAGACCCAGATCGGCGCCAACCTGTGGACCATGATGGCCAACGGCGTGTTCGTCAACTTCGGCCTGGGCCTGTTCAACCTGCTGCCGGTCTTCCCGCTCGACGGGTCGCACATCCTGAAGAACCTCCTGCCGTTGAACGCCGCCATGGCGTACTCGAACCTGAGCCGGTACGGCATGTTCCTGCTCCTGGCGCTGGTCCTGGCGAACCGGTTCTTCTTCCCGTTTCTACTCGTGCCCATCGTCTTTCTGATAGGCGTCATTGCAGGGCCGGACGCAACGGGGGTCCTCTTCAGATACTTGTAGCCACGCGGAAAGGGCTTTCTCATGGCCGATGCACCCGGCGGTCGTCAACGAATCCTGAGCGGCATGCGTCCCACGGGGCGGCTGCACCTGGGTAACCTGGTGGGGGCGCTCGAGAACTGGCGTGCCCTTCAGGACGAGTACGACTGCTTCTTCATGATCGCCGATTACCACGCCCTGATGAGCGAGTACGAGAGCCCGGCCGACATCTCGTCGCACGCGCGGGAAGTCCTCATCGACTTCGTCTCGTGCGGCCTGGACCCCGAGCGGAGCGTCATCTTCCGCCAGAGCGACGTGCCGGAGCACGCCGAACTGCACCTGATTCTCTCGGCCTACACGCCCATCTCGTGGCTGGAACGTAACCCGACCTACAAGGAGCAGATGAAGGAACTGACGTCGAAAGACATTCACAACTACGCGTTCCTCGGGTACCCCGTGCTCCAGGCGGCCGACATCCTCCTCTACAAGGCGAACCGGGTGCCGGTGGGCGAAGACCAGTTGCCGCACCTGGAACTGACGCGCGAGGTCGTCCGGCGGTTCAACGCGCTCGTGGGGGCGGAGGCGCTCGTCGAGCCGCAGGCCAAACTCACGAGCAGCCCAAGGCTGCTGGGGCTCGACCGGCGGAAGATGTCGAAGAGTTACCACAACCAGATCGACATCGCCGACGACCCCGACACGATCCGCGCCAAGGTCCGGTCGATGATTACCGACCCGAAGCGAATCCGACGCGACGACCCCGGCCACCCCGACGAGTGCAACGTGTGCGACTATTACAAGACGTTCGCGCCCGACGAGCCCGCGGCCGTGGCCGAGAAATGCCGGGCCGCCACGTGGGGCTGCACCGACTGCAAGGCCCACCTGGCCGATATCCTCGTCGCGCTGCTCGAGGAACCGAGGCGGCGCCGGGCCGAGCTCGAGGCCGATCCCGAGCGTCTGCTGGCCATCGTGGCCGCCGGCGGCGAGAAGGCCCAGGCCGTCGCCCGCCAGACGCTCGACGAGATCAAGGGCCTCACCGGGCTGGGCGGCTGGTAAGGCCCCCGCGCGCCAACCGGCGCCGGGTGCGATGGCAGGCGGATGCCGAAATGACCTACAAGGTTGACCTGGACATTTACAACGGTCCGATGGACCTTCTCCTGTACCTCATCCGCCGCGAGGAGGTCGAGATTACCGACCTGCCCATCGCGCGGATCGCCGACCAGTACGTCGCGTACCTCGACGTGCTCCAGACCCTCGACATTGAACTCGCCGGGGAGTTCGTGGTCATGGCGGCCACGCTGCTCGAACTCAAGAGCCGCGCGCTCCTGCCCCGGCCGCCCGACGTCGAGGACGAGGACGCCGAGGCCGGCGAGGACCCGCGCGAGACGCTCATCCGGCAGTTGATCGACTACCGCCGGTTCAAGGAGGCCGCATCGCTGCTGGACGGGCGCGGCCGCGACATGGCCCGGCGATTCCCGCGCGAGTTCGACGACCGCCTCCTCGAGAACCTGACGAGCGAGACGGAGGACGAGGCGCCCGATGCGTCGCTCGAGGGCATCGAGCTCTGGGACCTCGTCAGCGCCTTCAGCGACGTCATGCGGACGGTCGGCTACTCGCGAACGCGCGAGGTCATCTACGACGACACGCCGGTGGAGCATCTCGCCCAGGAACTTCTCGCCCGGCTCGAGACCGAGAAGTCGGTCCTCTTCGTGGACCTGTTCGTCGGCGGGCGCACCATCGCCTACTGCCTCACCATGTTCCTGGCGGTGCTCGAACTCGTGCGGCAGCGGCGCATCGGGGCCGAGCAGGCCGCGGACTTCCAGGAACTGCGGATCTTCCTGCGCGACCCCGAGGCCGAGGACCCCGTGAAGCAGAGCCGGCCCAAGGGCGCCCGCGAGTCGCGCGACGCGCTCAAGCGGAAACATCCGCGACGGCCGTCGGCCCGGCAGGTCGGCGCGATGGCCGAGGAGATCGAGTTCGAGAAAACCGAGTTCGACGAAATCCTCGACTCGATCGCGGTGCCCGAGGTGGAAGCCTTCCGGGCCCTCTACTCCGACGGCGAACTCATGGGCCGCAAGGACGAGGGCGACAACGAGCAACAGGACGGCCCTGCCCCGGCGGCCGACGAAACCGGCGACGCGCCGCCGGCCGCCGATGCCGACCCGGCGCCCGAGCCCGGGCAGCAGCCATGATCCGTCCCGGATGAGGGGCGGCAGGTCGCGACCGTAGCCGCTCGAGGTCGCGCGCGGTACAATGCAACACACAGGCACGGAGAGTCAGGGGTGAGTCATGAAGTTGAAGTTTCCGGTCATCGACGCCGCTACGCCCGAGAAGATTGAGTTCACGGAGAACGGTCGGCTGGTGCTGGAGAAGCGGTACCTGAAGAAGGACGACCGCGGCGAGCCGATCGAGTCGGCCGAGGACATGTTCCGGCGGGTGGCGGCCAACGTCGCCCAGGCGGAACTGACGTGGGGCAGCACGCGCCTGGTGCACCTGGCCGAGGAAGAGTTCTACGGCATGATGGCGCGGCTGGAGTTCCTGCCCAACTCGCCCACGCTCATGAACGCCGGCCGCCGGCTCCAGCAACTGGCCGCGTGTTTCGTGCTGCCGGTGCCCGACGACATCGAGAAGATCTTCGACGCCATCAAGTACGCCGCCATCATCCACAAATCGGGCGGCGGAACGGGCTTCTCGTTCAGCCGCATCCGACCCGGCGGCGACCTGGTCGAGTCGAGTCGCGGCCGCGCGTCGGGGCCCATCAGTTTCATGAAGGTCTTCAACTACGCCACGGGGGCCATCAACCAGGGCGGGTTCCGGCGCGGGGCCAACATGGGCGTGCTGCGGTGCGACCACCCGGACGTCGAGCCCTTCGCCTGCGCCAAGGCCCAGGAAGGCGAACTCGAGAACTTCAACATCTCCATCGCCTGCACGGCCGCCTTTATGGACGCCGTCCGCGACGGCAAGTCGTTCGACCTGATCAACCCTCACGGCGGCCGCGTCATGCGGCGCCAGCCGGCCCGGCAGATTTGGGAGACCATGGTTACCCAGGCCCACGGCGGCGGCGACCCCGGGGCCATCTTCCTCGACCGCATCAATGCCGACAATCCCACGCCCCACCTCGGTCACATCGAGTGCACCAACCCGTGCGGCGAGCAGCCCCTGCTGCCCTACGAGGCGTGCAACCTGGGGTCCGTCAACCTCAACAAGGTCGTCGACAACGGCCATGTCGACTGGGACCATCTGGGCGCGATCGTGCGGCTGGCGGTCCGGTTTCTGGACGATTGCATCCAGATGAGCCGGTACCCCCTGCCCCAGATTACCGAGATGGTCATGGGCAACCGCAAGATCGGCCTGGGGGTGATGGGGTTTGCCGACATGCTGCTGCGGCTGGGGGTGCGGTACGACTCGGCCAAGGCCCTCGAGATCGCCCACGACGTCATGCACTTCGTTCGGAACGAGGCCGACCGGGCCAGCGCCTCGCTGGCCGATGACCGCGGGCCGTTCCCGAACATCCACGGAAGCATCTACGACCGGCCCGAGTCGCCCGCCTACCGCAACGCCTGCCGCACGACCGTTGCCCCCACGGGTTCGCTCTCGATCATCGCGGGGTGCTCGTCGGGCATCGAGCCCATCTTCGCGCTGGTCATGGAGCGGCACGTGCTGGACGGCGCGCGGCTGTTCGAGGTGCATCCCATCTTCGAGGCCGTCGGGCGGCAGCGCGGGTTCTGGTCGCGCGCCATGATCGACCGCGTGGCCTCGGCGCCGTCGCTCAAGAAGGTCAAGGGCGTGCCGAAAGACGTGGCGGCCCTGTTCACCACGGCCCACGAGATCGGCCCGAAGTGGCACGTCGAGATCCAGGCCGCGTTTCAGAAACACGCCGACAACGCCGTCTCCAAGACCGTCAACCTGCCCAACGACGCGACCGTCGAAGACGTGGCCAACGTCTACTGGATGGCCTACGAGATGGGCTGCAAGGGCATCACCGTCTACCGCGACCGCAGCCGCACCCAGCAGGTGCTCGTCCGGGCCGCGGTCACCGGCGACGAGCTCGAACCCGCGCCGCTCTCCTGCAACCGGCCGGAACTGTGCGGCGGCATCTGACGCCGCACGGCTGCCGCATCCGGCGGGCGCCTACCCAAAGAAAGACCCCCTCGGCGACGAGGGGGTCTTGGAACACGTCAAGCGTTGCGCGTCCGCGTTACGGATGAGTCCACTGCGACAGGTGCGTCGGCCGCTCCGACAAGAGGACCGCCGCATCGACGTCATCCTGGAAACCCAGAATGTCGGCGTCTACGACCCGTCGGTACGTCATCTGGCGATAACGGTCGTGGGAGCTCGGCTCGCCGCACCCGGCCGCCACAATCGAGATCAGCAGGAGTCCAGCCAGGACGAGGAATAGGCCTTTCATGGTTCGTCTCTCCTTCCGACGCCCCGGGGCGCATCGCACGCCCCAACGCGCGGCATCCTAGACCGTAAGTCCATGCCTGTCAACAGGAAAAAGCCGCGAACACGCCCCGGCGTCTCCGTGCCCGCGGCGACGGCCTCTGGGAATCATCTGCCCATGCCAGGATGCCGGTGGCTGGCGCCCGTCCCACAGGATTCCCACGTGGCCAGGCAGGTCCTTGCGGGGCCATACCACCACGTGGCGTCGTGCTGCGAGGCTATCTGCCGAATCTCGTTCAACGCGTCGGCGTGAAGCCGCCTGCCCGTCGCCCCGGCCTTGGCGTCGCAGAAGTACGTGCGACAACCGAGCGGCCGGACGTCGCGGGCACCGCAGACGTTGCCCTGCTGGTACGGGCAGCACCACGGGCTATCCGCCGGCCCGTCGACGATGCACGTGCCGGGACGCGGCAGGCCGATGGACGCGACGAGGTTGGCCATCTCGAGCGCGCTCGCGAACAGGACGATCCCCCCTGCCTTGAACCGGCAACACCGGCCACACGCGCGGCAGGCGTCGGCCGCCGGCCCGAGCGCCGTCTCGATCCGGGCGTACACGTCGGCCAGGGCGGCCTGCTCATCGGGCGTCGGCGACCGGTACGGCGACGGTAAACCCCAGTAGTCGTGCGGGCCGCGCCTGGGCGCGGCCGGGCCGCAGGTGTCGGCGCCGCTCACGTCTCCATCTCCATCCGGAGGGCCTCGATCTGCTCGTAGCGGTAAAGGAACCCCTGCCCCATGCCGGGACACCGCCGCGCGGCCTGCTCCCAGGCCTGAGGGCCGACCAGGTTGGTCGGCCAGAACGGCCACGTGCGACACTGGATCGGCCGGATTTCGTACACCGTGCACCGGCCGGCACCGTCGAGAAGGACGCAATCGTAGTTCGGTTTCTCCTTGAGGCTCATCCCTCGCCACAGCCGCCGCACGTACCGGCGACGGAAGTCGTCCTCGCTCAGGCCCAGGCGGGCCGCGATGGCCACGAGATCTCCCTGATCGATCCAGACGTGCCCCGGTGCCCCGCCGCAACACCGGCCGCACGTCTGGCAGGCGAAGCACAGCCCGTCGGCGTACCAAGCGGTCTCTTTGGTTTTCGGGCCGGGCCTGCCAGCCATACCGTATCCTCCCTTTGCGCGTGGCATTGTACGCGGCGCCCGGCCGCGGGACAACATTATCGCCCTTGCGAGAGGCGGCGCGGGCCTTCTATAATGCTCGCGAACGGGCGTCAAGGGCACCTTGGTTATGACCGCCATCCGCGTCTTATCCGAGCAACTCATCAACCAGATTGCCGCCGGCGAGGTTATCGAGCGGCCGGCCAGCGTCGTCAAGGAGTTACTCGAGAACGCCGTCGACGCCCAGGCGTCGCGCGTGGTACTCGATATCGAGGGGGCCGGCAAAAAACTCATCCGCGCCAGCGACAACGGCGGCGGCATCCCCCCCGACGAGGCGGCCCTGGCCCTGGCCGGCCATGCCACGAGCAAGATCGCCACGAGCGACGACCTCGAAGGCATCGCGACGATGGGCTTTCGCGGCGAGGCCCTGGCCTCGATTGCGTCGGTGGCCGACGTCCGTCTCGTCAGTCGCACCCCCGGCGCCCTCGAGGCGACGGAAGTGACGACCTCCGGAGGCAAGGCCCAGCCGCCGCGACCCACGAGCGGCCCGGAAGGCACGACCGTCGAGGTCCGCAACCTGTTCCGCTACATTCCCGCCCGCCGCAAGTTCCTCAAGACCGATGCCACCGAGATGGGCCACATCACCGAGCAGGTGACGCGCATCGCCCTGGCGTACCCGGCCGTCCACCTGACGGTGACGCACAACGGGCGGTCGGTGTACGAACTGGCGCCGAGCGACTCGGTCAGGGGGCGGATCGGGGCGTTCTTCGGCCCGGAACTGGCTACGTCGCTCATCGATGTGGCGTCTGAGGAACCCGCCGGGCATCTGTGGGGGCTCATCGGGCCGCCACACCTGGCCCGCGCCACGACCGCCATGCAGTACCTCTTTATCAACGGCCGATTCGTCCGCGACCGAGGGCTGTTGCACGCCCTGCGCGAGGCGTACCGGGGCTTGCTTGAAGGGCGCCGCCAACCGGTCGCGTTCCTGTTCCTCACCGTTCCGCCCGACCGCGTCGACGTGAACGTGCACCCCACGAAGATCGAGGTTCGCCTGCGCGATGCGCACCTTCTGTATGGGCAGGTTCTGGGGACGGTCCGCGAGCAGCTTCTCGGCCCGGGCCTCACGCCGACTCTCGTGTCGCCGGCCGCGCCCGAGCCGGCCACCTCCTCTGCCGAGCGCGACGAACGGGTCCGCCAGGCCATGGCCGACTTTCTGCGGAGCCCGCCGGCCCAGCCGCGGTTGCCCCTGGCGGACAGGGCGCCGGCATCGCCGGCAGCGGCGGCGGGGCAGCCCGATTGGGGAGGTCGGCTGGCCACCGCTGCCGAGACGCCGGCCGCGCCGCCGCCCGATGTCGCGCAGGCAGCGCCGCCCCACCAGGCCGCGCCCATGACGCGGGCCATCCAACTCCACAACACGTACTTGGTGGCCGAGACCGACGACGGTATCCTGATCGTCGACCAGCACGCCCTGCACGAGCGGGTGCTTTTCGAGGACATCCTGAGGCGCCTGGACGCCGGACCGCTCGAAAGCCAGCGGCTGCTCATGCCCGTGACGGTCGCCCTGGGCGATCGCGAGATGGCTGCCGTGGGGGAACACCGCGAGGCGCTCGCGCGGCTGGGCATCGACGTGGCGCCGCTCGGACCGCGCGACGTGGGCATCCATGCCTTTCCGACGCTGCTGGAGCGGGCCGACCCCGAGGGAATGCTGCGCGACTTCCTGGCGTGGGTCCGCGCCGTCGAGTCGCCGCCGACGTCGCGGCAGGTGCTCGAACAATTGGCGCACGTGGCCGCGTGCCGCGCCGCCGTCAAGGCGGGGGATCCCCTGAAGGCCGAGGAGATCGAGGCGCTGCTGGCACATCGCGAGGCCGCCCAGATGGCAGCCACGTGCCCTCACGGTCGGCCGAGCGCCCTGATTCTCCGGCGCCGCGACCTCGATAAACAGTTCGGCCGCGATTACGCCGCCACCCGGCAGCACCCGGCGGAAGACGAGCCGCTGCCGTATTAGTGCTACAGCGCCAGTTGAGGGAGTTTCGCGCGGCGGGTCTCCTGACCCGCCCCGCCAACTGCGTTTTCATGGCCGCCAAGGCCGTTCGTTGGGCGGTGGGTCGGGAGACCCACCGCCCAAAAACCAAGTGGCGCTGTAGTGTTAGTCCTACAGCGCCACTTGTGGCGTGGCGGCCTTCCCAGAGCCTGCCCGCCTTGGGCGGGCTCTCGCGATCGGGCCTGACGCATGTTCCTGGCGGCCTAGGAAGGCCGCCAGGCGGGGGGAAATGGCGAAGTGGCGCTGTACGTAGCGGCGCCGGATATACAGTTTGAGAAAACGGCCATTGGCTGTGGGGCCCCAAATAAGCCTTTGGCATGGCCCAAACCCCGTTTTCGGAGCGCCAAGGCCGATTGGCCCCCATTCTGGTAAGATAGGCAAGGGGAAACGCGCGGTTTTTGATCGCTTTTCTCGATTCTTGATTCGAATGCGCCGGAATCGGTCGTTTCGCGCGCCGTTTTAAGTGTAAATGGATTGGGCTCAATATGAACTAAAGCATATCAAGGCCGGCCGAGGCCGAGGTCCCCGCCGCGGACGGCCTATCCGCCCAGCAGATGGCGCCTGGCAGAGGCGACAATCGCGTCGAGCGCCCGGGCCAGGTCGTCGGCGATGGGCTGCGGGCGGTGCGTGGCCAGAATCTCTTCCTTCCGCTGCCGACACCGTTCCTCGGTGCCCACCGCCCCGGCCGTGTGCCACGGGTCGTGGAACTGCCGGTCCAGCAGCCGCGGGAACCACAGTTCCCGGCGCAGGTGCCGGACGGTGTGCTCGCGGTCGATAAACGTTCCGCCGGGTCCGACGGCCTCGACCTCGGCCTGGGCGTCGGGTCGCTTGGCGTCGGTCAGCCCCACGTTGATGTAGATCGGCAGGCCGTAATGCTTGCCCATCTCGGTCATGGCCACGCCGAAGAGGGCCTGCTCGGGGCCGGCGAAAATGAGTTGCGTAGTCCGCATGTCGAAGGCGTGGCAAATGCCGCCGTAGCAGACGGGCATGCCCGGCCGGATGAGTTGCGTGATGCAGACGCCGGCCAGGATCTCCGCGTTCTCCTGGGCCAGCGTGCCCGCGACCGTGCACGGGGCCGACATGCCCATCTGGGCCATGGGGCCGATGGGCACCGGCAGGTTCAGCCGCGCGGTCTCGTACAGGAGGTCCACGCCGTTGAACGGGAACCGCAGCGGACTGATCGGCTCCAGGAACGGGTAAAAGAGCGGCTGCTCGGCCGCCCCATCGCGGCTGTCGTGTCACGGCTTCGAGGCCAACCAGGTGCGGCTGCAGCTTCATGTACTGGCCTACAACCTGGGCCACTTCGTGCGTCGCTTGGCCCTGCCGGCGAGCGTGAAGCACGGGTCGTTGACAACGCTGCGGGAGAAGCTGATCAAGATCGGGGCCAAGGGGGTGCAT
Organism: Phycisphaerae bacterium; assembly: GCA_035528235.1. Taxonomy (GTDB): domain Bacteria; phylum Planctomycetota; class Phycisphaerae; order FEN-1346; family FEN-1346; genus DATKZB01. The sequence goes on along the minus strand of DATKZB010000026.1, from coordinate 1,760 downwards.
CATGCCCGGTACGTGACCTTCCACCTGGCCGAAGTGGCCATCCCGCGTGGGCTGTACGGGGCGATCCTTGAGCGGATACGCCGCTTTGCCGCATGGCCTGCGACGGCAGCGCCGGGGTAACGCGGCGAGGGCCGGTCAACCTGCTGCATCTGGACGGCTCCTCGGGGTTCTGCTGCGCCCATGGGCATGGAAAGCAACTACGGGCGGCAGGGAATACGGCTTCCGGCCCGCTTTGGGGGCGGATCGTCGGGGGCTCGGGTCAAATGGGCTTGATGGCCTGGCAGGAAAGCGTCATATTGGTATCTGAAGAGCCCGGCAGCGTGGCCGGGCAAGGCCAGATGGGAAATGTCGGGTAAGGGGTCGCCCATAACCACAGACTCCTGGCAGCAGGGACCGGTTGCGCGTTGGTGACGTTCGCCGATGAAGGTAGAATGAGTGGGTCCAAGAGGACTTGAGGTTGAGATACAGGGCTTTCATCCAGGCATTGGCGTCGGCTGCCTTGTTCGGCATCGCCACGCCCTTCAGCAAGACGCTGCTGGTAGGCCTCCAGGCCAACCAGTTGGCGGGGCTGCTCTACCTTGGGGCGGCCCTGTGCCTGCTGCCGCTGGTGCTGTGCCGGCGTCTGGCCGGGCAGACTATCTTCCCGCGCGACGCCCGCAACCGGCGGAACCTGCTGGGCGCCGTGTTCTTCGGCGGCCTCGTGGGACCGGTCCTCCTGCTGGTCGGCCTGGAGCACGCCCTGGCGGCCTCGGTTTCGATGTGGCTGAATCTGGAGGCCGTTGCCACGGCCGTCCTGGCGCGGCTGCTGTTTCGCGAGCACCTCGGCAAGTGGACCTGGCTGGGCAACCTGGGCGTCGTGGCCGCCGGAGTGCTGTTGGGCTTCAACGAGGGATGGTCCGGGTGGATCGGCCTGGCGTGCGTCGCAGGCGCGGCCGTGGCGTGGGGGCTGGACAACAACTTCACGGCCGTCATCGACGGCATCAGCCCCGAGGACAGCACGTTCTGGAAGGGCCTGATCGCGGGCACGACGAACCTGGTCATCGGGCTGGCCTTCTTCTCCTGGCAGATCGGCGGCGATTGGCTGTGGGCGCTGCTCGTGGGCGGTCTGTCGTACGGCGCGAGCATCGCCCTGTACATCCGCGCCGCCCACGGCCTGGGCGCGACACGCTCGCAGATGGTCTTTGCCTCGGCCCCGTTCTTCGGGGTGCTGCTGTCGATCCTGTGGCTGGGCGAGGGCCTGAGCGTGCTCCTGATCGTCGCGGCGGTCGTCATGGTCGGGGCGATTGCCCTGATGTTCCTGGAACGCCATGCGCACGTCCACCGGCACGAGGCTCTGACCCATGAGCACGAGCATTGCCACAGCGACGAGCACCACGAGCATGCTCACGAGGATTCCCCGGCAAGCGGGTCGCACTTGCACGTCCATGAACACGCGCCTGCCGTCCATTCGCATCCCCACTGGCCGGACCTGCATCATCGTCACCACGACAGATAGGCTCCCCCGTCACGTCCCGATCCCGAGGCCTGCGAAGTTGGCGGCGTCATAGACCCGCTCGACGTGCACCGACGCCGGCACCTTGACGATGCACTGTTAGCAGGACGCTAAAAAACTCCGATTTTTACATTTGCATTGACGTATGGTAACGGGTGCGCTATGATGCCGGGCGGTCCACGAACAGGAGGATTCGCGATGCGCGGACGCCCCGACACCCAGCCCTCGATGTTCCTGATGATCAACCTCGAAGAGCGGGTCCCCGAGG
>DATKZB010000025.1:0-22298 GCA_035528235.1 Phycisphaerae bacterium | reverse complement strand
AGAGTTGGACCTGGCGGGGCGTCTGGTTGTGGAACCGGACGGCCGTGGCCGGGCCGTCGGCGGACCGCAGTTCGGATTCCTTCTCGGGCGGCATGGCCGCGAGCGCCGCCATGGCGACGCGTTCGACCGGGATGCGGCCCGAGAACAGGTCGTCGAGCAGCCGGAACGCCTCCGGGTCGTACCGCGCGAGGCCTCCCGGGCCGATGCCGGGTTTCGGGTCCATCCCCAGGTCGCCGTGGGTGCCGACGTACCACATGATGAGTTCGGCGAAGAACTCGTGGACGTTCGTCGCGGCGTAGGCGTTCTTCCAGAGTCCCTTGGCGGTGGAGCGCCGGTACTGCTGCTCGATGCGGCGGCGGACGGCGGGGCCCAGGCCGTACGTCAGCATCGTGTGGCCGAACTCGTGCGAGCAGATGTCGCGTCCGGCGTACCGGTCGCCGGACAGGCCCAGGAGGTTCTCCTCGCCGCACGACGCCAGTCGCCCGCCCACGCCGCGCGTCCGCTCGTCGATCGTCTGGTTGCCGTCCATCGGCTTGCCCTTGGCGTGGCGGTGCTCGGGCAGGTCGGAGGTGACCTGCCGGGCGCCGATGATGTGGAGTTCGACGCCGGCGTCGGCGAGGTTCGCGACGGCGTCGCTCAGGCGGCCGAGCAGGCGGTCGAGCCGGTCGCGGGCCACGTACAGGGCCTCGTCGGCCACGTCGGCGTGGGCCTTGATGGGGATGCCGCGGTAGTCGAGGCACTTGGAGTAGAAGCCCTGCTCGGGCGGGTCGATGCGGACGATGCGGGCCGCGGCCTCCGGCGCCGCCGGGGCGGGCCCCGCCCACGCCGCGCAGGCCCAACAAAGACATGCCGCTATCACGATCACGCGGTCCATGGGTCCCTCGCGTTTCTCTACCCGGCGGGTTTCAGCACGTACGCGCCGCCCTTTGTCGTCTTAAACTCGACGAGGGTCTTCTCGGGCCGGGTGACTTCGACGGTCTGGCCGGCGCACGTGACGGCCACCGGCGCGGGTGTGCGGACGCGAACCGTGCGGCCGAGGTCCGAGCGGATCGTCGCTTCCACGAGGGCGCCGTCCTTCCAGGCGACGTCGACCTCCAGGCCGGTGCGGGCCCGCAGGCCTCGGACGCGGCCGGTGACCCAGTCCGGGGGCAGGGCGGGCAGAAGGTGCAGTTCGCCGGCGTGGCTCTGGACGAGGGCCTCGGCGATGCCGGCCGTGCCGCCGAAGTTGCCGTCGATCTGGAAGGGCGGATGGTTGTCGAAGAGGTTCGGCAGGGTGGACTTGGCGAGCAGGGCCTGGATGTTTTCGCCGACCAACGGTCCGTCGCCCAGGCGTGCCCAGAAGTTGATGATCCAGGCCCGGCTCCATCCGGTGTGCCCGCCGCCGGAGGCCAGGCGCCGCTCGAGGCTGACGCGGGCGGCCTTCGCCAGGTCGGGCGTCCCGGTGACGGTGATCTGGCGGCCGGGATGCAGTGCAAACAGGTGCGAGACGTGCCGGTGCCCCGGCTCGGGCTCGTCGAAGTCCTCGCCCCACTCCATGAGTTGGCCGTGCCGGCCGATCTGGGGCGGCAGGATACGGGAGCGGGCGTCGATGAGTTTCTTGCGGAACGCCTCGTCGGTGCCCAGGGCCTGGCTGGCCTCGATGGTGTTCGTGAAGAGGTCCCAGACGATCTGGCGGTCCATGGCGGCGCCGGCGCTCACCGAGGCGACCGTGCCGTCGGCCGTGCGGAACCGGTTCTCGGGCGACGTCGACGGCGACGTCACGAGGTGGCCGCCGGCATCCTCGACCAGGTAGGCCAGAAAAAACTCGCAGCACTCCTTCAGGACGGGGTACACGCGCGCCAGGTAGACCTTATCGCCGGTGAAGGCGTAGTGTTCCCAGAGGTGCTGGCACATCCAGGCGCCGCCGGCGGGGAAGAAGCCCCACCCGGCGCTCCAGCCGGGCGACGTCCAGCCCCAGACGTTGGTAATCATGTGAAACACGCAGCCGGGGGCGTCGTAATAGCACCGGGCGGACTTGCGGCCGGGTTCGACGAGCGATTCGGTCAGGTCCACCAGCGGCAGGTGGCACTCCGAGAGGTTCGCAACCTCGGCCGGCCAGTAGTTCATCTGGACGTTGATGTTGGCGTGGTAGTCCGCGTGCCAGGGCATCCGCAGGCCGTCGCCCCAGATGCCCTGGAGGTTGGCCGGCAGGCACCCCGGCCGGCTCGAACCGATCAGCAGGTACCGCCCGTACTGGAAGTACAGGGCCACCAGGTGCGGGTCGAAGGCCCCGCCGCGGACGGCCGCGAGGCGCTCGTCGGTGGGCAGGCGCGCCGCGTCGGTCGTGCCCAGGTCGAGGTCGACGCGGCGGAACAGGCGCCGGTGCTCGGCCACGTGGTCGGCCCGCAGCGCGTCGAACGGTCTCTGCGACGCCGCGGCGAGGGTCTTGACGACCGCCGCCGTCGGGTCGGGACCGCGGTAGTTCTTCGAGCGGTCGAGGACGTGGTCGGTGTCGGCGGCCAGCAGCAGGACGACCTCGTCGGCCTTCTCGACGCGCAGGGCCCCGTCGGCGGCAGTCACGCGGCCGCCGCGGGCGACGGCTTTCAGGCGGGCCTCGAACACGAGGTCGTCCGGTTTGCCGTCGGCCCGGCCGCGCAGGACCAGGCCATCGGGCTCGACGACCTCGGTCGCGGCGTGGGCCTGCCGCGACAGCCTGGCGGTAACGGAGATCATGCCGGGCTTGTCGCAGGCCAGCCGCACGATGAGAACCTGGTCGACGGGCGAGGAGAAGACCTCGCGCGTGAAGGCGGCGCCGGCGACCGTGTAGGTGACGGAGGCGACGGCGGTGTCGAGGTCGAGCCAGCGTCGGTACGCCTCGACCGCCGCGTCGGGCAGGTCGATCTCGAGGGTCAGGTCGCCGAGGGTCTGGTACGAACTGTCGTAGGCGCCGTCGAAGCCGCCGCCCTGGTTGGTCATGTGGCGGTTGGTCAGGGCCTCGGCCTGGCCGTACTTGCCCTCGGCGAGGAGTTTTCGGATCTCGGGCAGGGCCTTGTGGGCGTCGGGCCGGTCGGCGTCGGGCCGGGGCCGGCCCGACCAGACGCTGTCCTCGTTGAGTTGGAGCCGCTCGGTGTCGATGCCGCCGAAGACCATGGCGCCGAGCCGGCCGTTGCCCACGGGCAGGGCGTCGGTCCACTGGCGCGCGGGCCGGCGGTACCAGAGCGCGAGCGGCGCGTCGGGGGGACCGGCCGTGGCGACCTTTCGGAGTTGGCCGAAGGCGTGTGCCTGGGCGATGTTCTTGGCCAAGGTTCGGCCCTCCTCGCTGTCGGGGTCCGCAGGCCATCGGGCCCAGGACGGGTCGTCGCCGGTCCGGAACTGCCAGCGTCCTTCGAGGCTGACGCCGCCGGCGGCGCACGAGAGGGTGAGCGGCCCCTCGGCCATGCCGCCGCCGCCGCCGTTGTCGAACACCCGGACGGCGATGAGGTTCCAGTCGCCGAATCGGACGTGCTCGGGCGGCACGCGGTAACGGCGCGGCGTTTGCCAGGCGGTCTTCGTGTCAGGCGGAAACGTGCCCGTGGCGCCGACCTTCGTGCCGTTGACGTACGCCTCGTCGCAATCGTCGATGCGGCCGAGTTCGAGGTCGAGGGTCTGTCCGGCCCAGGTCTTGGGCACCTGGACGAACGCCCGGTACCAGCCGAAGCCGTCGTACGAGCCCAGGCGGGGGTCGGCGGCGCCCCACTCGGCGGGGGCGCCCAGCGATTGCCACGAGGCGGCCTCTCCCGCGGGCGCGTGTGCCGCCAGCAGCGGCACGGCAAGGATGGCTGCAAAGATGCGTACCATGGTTTGCCTCCATCGAGGAAGGGCCGGGGCCGTCGGTCCGGCGTGGGCCGGGTTGTCGGCGCGGGAGGTCACTTCCTGGGTAAGTGGATGACGAAAGCGGCGCCCGCGCCCGGCTCGGAGTTGACGGAGATGAAGCCGCCGTGGTCCTCGACGATCCGCTGGGCGGCCGCCAGGCCCAGGCCGGTGCCCTTGTGGCCTTTGGTCGAGTAGAAGGCATTGAAGATGTGCAGCTGCTCTTCGTGGGGGATGCCGGGGCCGTTGTCGGCCACGGTGATCCAGACCTCGCTGCCGTGGGGCGACAGACGCGTGGCCATCTCGACCTTTCCGCGCACCGGCGGCGCCGCCTCGATGGCGTTCGACAGGAGGTTCAGGCAGGCGTGGTGGAGGCCGTCGGGGTCGATCCGGATCTCGGGCAGCGTGGTGTCGAGTTTGGTGGTCAGTTCGACCTGTTTTTCCTTGGCGCCGGCCTGGCCCAGTTCGGCGACCTCGCGGACGACGGCGTTGACGGACATCTGCTGGAGGTTCGGGGCGGCCTGGCGGCTGTAGGAGAGCATGTCGAGGACGAGGGCGTTGATGCGGTGGAGGTTGCGGCTGACGATTTCCCAGCCCGTGGCGACCGTTTCGGGTTCCTTGCGGTCGAGGCCGCTCTCGACGGCGTGCGAGCCGCCCTGGATGCCCTGGAGGATGTTCTTGATGTAGTGCGACAGGCTGGTAACGGCTTGGCCCATGGCGGCCAGGCGTTCCTGCTGGACCTGGCTGGCCATGAGGTGGGCGTTCTCGACGGCCAGGGCGGTCTGGCATCCGATGGCGGTCATGAGTTTGAGGTCGTCGGGCGAGAACTGGCCCTGGCTGACGTGGGTGTCGACGTGGATGATGCCGAGGATTTCGTCGCGGCTCTTGATGGGGACGCAGATGGCGCTGCGGATGCCGAAGTCCTGGACGCTCTCGCCTTCCTCGAACCGCTGGTCCTGCATGGCGTTGGTCGTCAGGACGCCCTCGGCGCGCTGCATGACGTAGTTGATGATGGTCCGCGAGACGCAGATGGGGGTGGCCTTGCCGTCGGGCGGTCCAACCCGCTCGGCCGTACTGCCCAGGCGGGTGTCTCCGCCGCCGACCTGTTCGGCCGCCTGTTCGCGCCGGATCTGTTCGAGCAGGTCCTCGCGGTACCGGATGGCCTTGGGGACCAGGGGGCCGGTGCCTTTTTCCTTGAGCAGGATGACACCGCGGTCGGCGTCGACGACGTCGAAGATCATGTCCATGATGCCCGTCAGGAGGCGGTCGATGTCGTAATCGTGGGCCAGCATCTCGGCAATGCGGTACAGCGCCCGCAGGCCGACGATGCTGGTGCGCATGTCGGCCATGTCCTCGCCGCCGACGAACGCCGCATGCGGCTCGCCGCTGGCTCGGGCCGTCGTGATGATGGAGGCGTCGACGCGGCCTTCCGAGTCGATCTGGATGGGCAGGCCCCGGTGATCGACCAGGGCGCCCGGGCCGGGCGGCTGGTTGACGGTCAGGATGGTGTTGCCGACGCGAATCTGGTCGCCCGTCTGGATGTCGGCGTCGTTGACGCGGATGCCGTTGACGAACGTGCCGTTGGCGGCGCCGAGGTCCTTGAGGATGCAGCGGTCGTCCATCCACTCGAAGCGGGCGTGGAACCGACTGACGCCGGGGTCGCGCAGCGAGACGTCGCACGTCGGGTCCCGCCCGATGGTCGAGGTGAGCCCGTCGACGTCGAACGTCTTGCCGTGGTCCGGCCCCTGGATGATCGTCAGTGTGGGCATATCGCCCTTGTCCGTGGATCCGCGACGTGTTCTCTGGCGCCTGCCGATCGAACGACGGCACACCAGAATATACGGGTAACCCGGCACGGGACTTGACAGAAAGTGCCTCTCGCCGCCCCTGCCGTGACCCGAGACGCGCTTCCCGGGGAAAATGCTAAGTAGACTGTACCTCGAACCTGGTGGCGTGTCAAGCGCGGCGAGATATCAGGCCCGGGGGCCCAGCGCGCTGGTCTGGCCCTCGGAGAGGCCGTCGGCCAGGCCTTGTCCCAGGTTCAGGCTGGCCACGATGCCCGCGATGAAACCGCCCACCCACTTGACGGTTTCCAGGTCGTGACCGGTCAGCACCAGTCCCACGACGGCGGCGATGCCGGCCAGGCTCAGAATCATCTTCTTGCTCTGCAGGAGTGCCTTCATGGTTCACGCGTCCTTTCGTTTGGAGTGTCGATGGCGGAGCCGGGCCGGCGTCCGGCCCGGGTCTCTGCCGCGGATGCCCGGTCGGGTCACACGCCCGTCAACGTGGCCGCCACCTGGCGGGCCAGGGCGACGAGTTCCAGGATGGTCGCGGGCAACAGTCGCTCGGTGCGGAGGCGGCTCTTGAGGTCCGCGAGTTCCTGGCGGTCGATGGCGGGTTCGAGGTCCCCGAGTTCAAAGAGGTCCGTCGAGACGGCGTCGAGCGGGTCGGCGGCGCTGTCGGCGGCGCGGTCGGCCAGGGCCCCGGCGGCCTCGAGGAAGTCAACGGCCGCTTGCTTCAGGTTCGTTTCGGCTTCCTGCATCGCTGGTACTCCTTTCCGTTTCGTAGGTGGTGACGGCCTGCCGCGATTCCGCTTCGCGGACGAACAGGTTCTGCAGCAGCGAGGCCAGCCGCCCGTACTCGGCCACGAGGTCGAGCGTGTCCTCGGCCAGTTCGATGGCACGGCCGATGGCGGCCTGCCGCTGGGCGAATTCCTGGTCGAGGCGCGACAGGTTCGCGCGGAAGGCGTCTTCCAGGGCGAGGCGTTTGGCGGCCTTCTCGATGGCGGCCGCGACGGCCACTCGGCCATCGGCGTCGGCCGACTGGGCCAGCGACGCGGCCAGGGCAGTATCCAGTTGGGCGCGTTTCTCGGCGGCCAATTGGGCGGCGACCTTCGCGTGGTAGGCGGCCATCTCGTCGCGGTACTGAACCATGGCCGCGAGTTGCAGTCGCTGACTGCGCTCCAGCGCCGCCGGCGTGCCGCAGCCTGCCGCCAGGGCGGCCAACACGGCCGCGATCAACATCGAGTACAGCGTGGTGCGGTTCATTCGGGTTCTCCTTCGTTGGGTCTGTCGGGTGAGCGCGGCGGCCGCGAGCGGGACAGGGCCGACACGACCAGTTCGTGCATTTCGCGGCGGAGGTCTTTGAGGTCTTCGCGCGCCTCGGCCCGGACGGCGGCCAGCCCCTGCACGGTGGGGGTGTGCGGGTGGGCGGCATGCTGGTCGAGCCAGTAGCCGAAGCCGGCCACGTTCAGACCGCCGGTGAACAGTTGCCCGCCGACGACGAGCAGGATGACCAGGCGCCGCAGGGTCCGCAGTTCCTGCCAGGTGCGGGCGTGGGCCTCGCGCTGCTCCTGACGGAAGGTCTCGCAGACTTCGCGGCGGACGTAGGGTCCGCGGCCGGTCGGCACGTCATGCGCGGTACTCAAAGTCCACCTCCACGATGAGTCGGATCGGGCCGGCCACGGCCAGCCCTTCGCGGTACGTGCTGGCGTAGTTGGGTCCGGCGGGGGTCCACTCGGTCCGGTCCTGTGTGTTCGGGCGCGTCGAGCGGATGACGAGCGACGTGTCGCCGCCGGTGTTGATCGACCCGGCGGGCACCAGCACGTGCCGGGGCCCGTAATCTGCCGACTCGAAGGAGTCGAGCGAGTTCTCGTCGGCGTCGAGGACCTCGGCCGTGAACGTGTCGGAGAAGTCCGCGGAGCCCTCGGGCGCGGCGGTCGTGAAGTCGAGCCAGGCCCGGCGGACGGTGTACCCTTCGAGCGTGGCCGTCGTGAACGTCATTCGGAAGTCTCGCGACTCGGCGAACCACTGCTGGCTGAAACCGGTATCGAACAGTTCGGCGCCCATGCCGACGTCGAACGCGAGACCCACGCCGACGCCGTCGTCGTTTCCGTCGAACAGGGCGAACGTGTCGGCGCGGTCCTCGGGCCAGTCGTCGATGCCCCACGTCAGGCGGTACACGCTGTCGCGGCGCTGGCACTGGCTGACGGTCGGCAGGATGCGCAAGCGGTCCAGCCGGTTGATCGCCTCGTAGAGTTCCTCGAAGAGGGTGGCATAGGGCGGCGTCCAGGGGTTCTCGGGCGCGCCGTATTCGTCTTCGGCGGTCAGGTCGTAGGACCAGCCGCCGGCGCCGAACGCGTCCTGGCAGAGGTTCGCGAGGGTGTAGAGGGTTTCCCGGCTGGGGTCCCACCACCGCAGGGGCCATGCCAGGTCGAGCATCTCCTGGATCTCGAACTGGAAGTTCGCAACGGTCGGCAGGGGGACGGGCTGGCCGCCCTTGGGCGTTCCGCGAAGGGGGTCCCACCGGTCGAACGGGGCGGGGACGCAGTCGGCCGGGACGAGTCCGTCGCGTTCGGCAAGCGCATCGCGGATTTCGTTGAAGACGACGTCCGTGTCGAGCGCGTCGCCGGCCTCCGGCGGCCACCGATCGAGAGTCCAGGGCATGGGCGGATCCTTTACACCATTCGCGGCGGATGCAGGAGGATGACCCAGCCCGCCGGCGTCCAGTGGATGTGCACGTACCGGTCGAAGGCCTCGGGGCCGGCAAGGTACCCCGCCTCGTCGGGCCACAGTTCGCCGAGGTTCGGCACGCCGGCGATGGGGTCGCCGTCGTTCTGGAACCCGCCCGCTTCCCGGCGGACCGGCTGAACGGTGTACGTGCCATCGTCGTAGGCTCCGACCTCGGCGAGGCGCACGAGCGGCACCGTGACCGGCACGTTCGCGAGGTAGGCCATCTCGGGCGGCCCGCTTCGGTCCAGGCGTTCCTCGACGCGGACGATCGTGTCCTCGGGCACAAGGTGTGTTCCGGCCTCGGCCTCGGCGACGTTGTGGACGGTGATCCCCGAGAGACCGTCCGGCACGGCCTCCCACTCGATATGGCCGCCCGGGTCGGTGCCGGCGGGACGCACCTCGTCGGCGTAGTAGCGTTCGTCGGGCGGGTCGCCGGGCGAGTCGCCGGCGATGCGGCACCAGAGAAGCCGGTACGGGGGGCGGCCGGGGGCGATCTCCGTCAGACGCTCGACGGGGCGCCCGGCCTCCAGGTGCCGGTCGCCGCCGCGGTCGAGCGTGGCGTCGGGCGCGTAGATTCTCAGTCGATCGGTTTCCATGGCGCGGGTCTCACTCCAGTTCCAGTTCCGTCTGCGGTGTCGGGGCGAAGGTGAAGCGGATTCGCTTGACCACGGGGGCGATGCCGTAGCCGTTGAGTTGCCGGGCCAGGTCCAACCGCCTTCCGCGGACGCCCAGAAGGCGCTCGCCCACCCGGTGGCCCATCGCCAGACAGGGCACCTCGATGCGGGTCGGCGCGGGGCTCCGTCGGTCGGCCTCCCGGGCCGCGCGGACCAGTTCCTCCAGCCTGTCGGTGTCGTCGGCCTCGTCGGCGTTGGCCTCGCCGTAGAAACGGCTGGCCGCGGCCACACGCCGGAACCGATAGCCGGCCGCGACGTTCAGGTGTCTTGTGCGGCCGGGGAGGATGGCCTGCCCGTCGTCGGCGCACTCGGCCGCCAGCAGCGAGTCGCTCTCGATCGTGGCGGTGACGCGGACACGCACCTGCTCGCGCATCGCGGCGGCGAGGTACCGGGACGGCAGGGGGTCGTCGGTCACGTACAGGCCGCACTCGTCGGGCAGGACCCGGACACCGACGCTCGCCTGCTCCCACGAGGCGCCGCTGTCGAGCGACACCTCGACGTAGACGCCGTGGCTCCGGCCGAGGGCGTCGCGCGACAGGCACGCCAACAGGCGCCGGCGCCGGCGGACGTAGGGCGCTCCCTCGAACAGGGCCGACAGGTCGGGGGCCGGCCCGCGATCGTACGGCGGGTCGCTGTACCGGCCGCTCTCGTTGAGGACCCACTTGCGGAAGACGTCGCGGACGGTGCCGAAGTTCGGATGGGTGCTCGGGCTGAAGTCCTCGGGGTCGTACGAGGCGTGCGCGTCGTCCCATCCGGCCACCAGGTCGAAGGTGGACTCGTACAGTTTGCGGTCGCCCCGGGCCACGTAGCGCCGCGGTGCGGCGTCGAAGCACATCCGGCCGCGCAGCCCGCTGAAGTGGGTGGCCCGGGGGTCGTACCGGAGGCCGGGACGCTGATGGGCGAGCCACCCGACGGGCGCGCGGTTGGGGTACCAGATCTCGAGCCGTCGGCTGACGCCGGCCGGCTGCGGCTCCGTGTTGATCACGATGCGGCCGCCGGCCAGTTCGAGCAGGGCGCCGAGCGCCTCGGCGAGCGTCTGCCCCTCGAGCGATACGTCGCGAATGACCAGGGCGTCGACGGCGGCGCTCACCTCGCTCGGCGTGGGAACGTCCACGTCCTCGGCGGCGCCGTACTCGGCGAGCAGGTAGGCCACCGCTTTGTCCAGGGTCCAGACCACGGCGCCTGCACCGGCCTGGTGCGCGAAGACGGTATACGGCTCGCCGCCGCCCGGGTCGTACGCCTGGTCGGCGGCATTGGGGCGACCATCGGGGTTGAAGACGAGGGGGAGGCCTTCGACCCGGTTGGCGCCGCCCTGGGCCGTCCAGGCCCGTTGGCCGCCCACGCGGCGCCGGAGCAACTCGCCGGTGGGATCCTCCGCCTCAAACCGAAGGCCTTCGCCATCGCTTTCCAGGTCCATCTCAATGCGCCCGATCCGGCCCTCGAACACGACGAGGTCATTGCTGCCGATGCCGGGGAACACCCCGCCACGAAGCAGGACGGCCCGGACCGCACGACCGGGGAGAATCGACGCGGCGACGTCCTCGAGGCGGACGTCGTCGCCGGTGGCCGGGCTCTGCCCGAACCCAGCGGAGAACCACGCCTTGGGCGCCGCATCCATCTCGGATTCCAGCCAGTCGAGGCGGAGGCGTGGTTCGACGGCGCCGTCGATCCGGACCTCGACCTGCGGCGGCTGCACGACGGTCGCCTGGCCAAGGGAACCGAACAGCGCTGTGGTGTTCGCTTGAACCGTCATGGGGTCACCTCCGCTTGCAGGGCATCCACTTCGGCGGGGGGCGTGGCGTCGGGGGTGACGAGAGCGACGGCCGGTTGCTCATCCCACACGCCGCCGACCGTCACGGCGCGGACGGCCAGTTGGTGTTCGACGCCGGGCGCCAGCGGGTCGCTGGTCCAGGCGTACCAGGACACACCCTCGGCGTAGCCCACCTCGCCGAGTGGCGTCTCGTAATCGATCGTTCCCGTGCCGCCGTCGCCGAAGACCCGGAAGGCTTGCGGGAGCACGCCGCTGTGCCCGACGCGGTACCGCCACCCCAGGCGGACGACACCCAGTGGCAGGGGTCGCGCGCTCGGGGCAAGGGCGCCCGCCGGGCGGTCGGGCTCGCGCCCGCCCTGGGCGTTGATTTCGATCCGGACCTCGCCTTGCGAGGTGGGGCTCTCGTTGCCGTCGGCGTCCACGGGGCGGATGCCGAACCAGTGGATGGTGCCGGTGTCGAGCGGGGCGGTCGGCACCTGAGTTACCGTGGGTCCGACGCGGGAGCAGGGCTCGGCATAGTCGAGCGATTCTGGCCCGGGCCCCATGGCGTGATAGACGTTGTAGCCGGCCTCGCTCGCCAGGGCGTCCACGCGCTCGATGGTCGGCGAGGTCAGGCGGTCGCCGGATGTCGAGAGCGTAGCGCGCCACTGGAAGTAGCGTCCGTCGGGCAGCGCCTGGGGATCGCCCGCGTAGGGTTGCCAGAGGGCCTGGGGTTCGCCGCCGGCGTCTGTCTCGTCGGCGGCGCGCACGTCCCAGGCCGTTCCGCACCCTTGCGGCACGGTCTGTGTGCGGACGAGGTCGGCCCAGTCGGCCGTGAGCCGGACGGCATCGAACGTGGGGCCGGTGTAGGTTCCCTCGGCGAGAAGACGGTGGGGCGGGAAGCCCGCCGCGTAACGTGCGCTGGCGGACAGGCGGACCTCGTCCAGAACGGCCGAGAGGGCCGTGCTGGCCTGGAGCGCACCGAAAATTCCAAGAAAGAGCGTGTAGTCGCCCGAAGGCAGGGCCGTGATGCCCGTCGTGTCCGGGGTGTGCTGCACGCCATTGACGAACAGCCGCAAGACGTTGGGCGAGTCCAGAACGAGGGCCACGTGCCACGGTTGGGCTTGGGCGAGCAGGGCATCGACGGTCGCGCCGCTCCAGACGGTTGACCCGACTGCTGCGCCGCCGACCACGAGACGGCCCCAGATGGCGGACGAGGTCGGCGGGTTGTGCCGGTGGGCCACAATCTCCAGGTAGTTGCTGGTGTCGCGGTAGAGACAGGCGACGCGGCGGTAGGCCCAGTCGGTCTGCGGCGGCACGCCATAGTCGCGGACCCAACACTCCAGCGTGGCCTGCGACCGGGCCGGCTGCGAGGGGAAGGGGGCCTGCATGTAGTCGGAGTCGGTGTGGGCGAAGCGATAGCCGTCCTCGGCGCTCGCGGCCCCGTGGTTTTCGAGGTGGTGACCGCCGCCGGAGGCGTCGGTCAGGCCCGCCCCTTCGCCCTGGCACGCTCCGTCATGCAGGTGCCACAGGCCGATGGTGTTGCCGTCGCCGGCGAACTCATCGAAGTCGGCCTTCAGACCCACGCCGGTGACGATGCGAACGCCGTCGCGTTGGCCCTCGGCGAAGTTGGTCTCGTCCATGCGGAAGGTCAGCATGACTGCCGCGCTCCTTGTCAGACGGCTTCCAGGGTCACCTTCCGGGTCGTTTCGCCAACGCGGATGCGGAGTTGCCCGAGGTCGGAGCGGACCCACTGCTCGCCCTCGGCGGGCGAGGCCGGGTCGTCGGTCCGGACGGGCACCCGCCACGCGGCCGTGTCGAGGAGGTCGAAGTTGGCGTTCAGAACCTGGTCCCAGTCACCGGCGTGATCGCCGTGTCCGGGTTTCTCCAGGTTCAGGTTCGGCGTGTAGGTTGAGGCCATGTCGGGTACTCCTTTCTGTGGGTCGCGGACCCGCGTCGTCACAGGTCCGGGCTTTTCTCCCAGGAGAGGGTTGCCGTGCGGCCCTGGGTGTCGTAGTCGGACACTCGGAAGTTGCCGGGGGGACGCGGCAGCGGCGCCACGTCGATCTCCACTTCTGCGGCCGTTGCGAGGCGGTTACCCGCGGCGTCCACGGCCACGACCGCGAAGCGCCAGGTACCGGGCTCGAGCGGGTCGGTCGCCCACTCATACGGCGCGGCGGACTGGCCGTAGGCGCCCACGCCGTAACCGCCGCAGCCGTAACCCCAGGGCGTTTGGCCTCCGGGCTGGGCAGGGATCGGGAACTCGTTCAGCGGCGTGTCGTAGTCCACCGTGCCGCTGTGTCCGTCACCGAAGACGTCGAAGGTCGCAAGGTTCGGGTCGAGGTACTCGCCCGCCTGCCACGTCAGGCGTACTTCGGCGCCGGTTCCCTCGCCGAAGCCCGAGAGTTCACCGGCGAAGTCGGTCCAGCGGTCCGCGGACTCAACGGCCACGACTTCGACCAGGATCACCTCTCTGGTTCCGGCGCGGCCAACCGGCGCCGGCACGACCAGACGCCTGTCGGTTGGCTTGGCGGTCACGCCGGCCAGGCAACCGTTGACGTAGACCTGGTGCCACCGTCCCTCCTGCGTCGAGTCCCAGGTCACCTCGACGGCTCCTGATGTCGGGAGGGCGCCGTCGCCACCCAGGTCGATGGCCATCGGTCGGACCCGGACGTGTGTGATTCCTTCGGCTGTCGCAGACACGGTTACCTCGCCAGTTGTCGGTACGTGATCTCGTAAGGCTGGTGCCACCCCGTGCCGACCCTCGGGGGGCCGAGGCGGTCGAATCGCTCGAGCCGGCACATCGGGTAGTCCACGCCGTCGGGCGTGGTCAGGATGTACGTGCGGCCGTCGATGAAGGCCTCAACGGCTGCCTCGAGGAGGGCCAGACTGGTGGCCGACGCGGCCGAGAGGATGCCCTTCTGCCGGATCTCGCGAGACCCGTCGCCCAGGTCGAGGGTCAACCCGCCCGAGAGGCCGTTGAACGGTTGGTCCTTCGTGCGGCGGGTCGGACTGCCGACCGTCACGGCGTGGGGACCGGAGGAGAACAGGACCTCGTCGTCCAGCGCGGCCGCGCCGACCATCGGTTCGGCCCAGTAGCCGGACGCGCCGTCGAAGACGAGCGCGGTCGGCCGCCCCGCGACGGTCTCGTCGAGACGGATGGCCCCCAGGCGCATCGCGCCGACGGCAGGCTCCGGCGCGGCATCGCGTTCGGAGGGCGGCCCGTCCTGGGCTCGGCCGCCAAGCAGCGGGTTGGCCGCGACGGCGTAGCGGCAGGCCTGGGCCACCGACACGAGTGCCTCGAAGGCCCGCGTCCCGGGTACCGCGCGGTCGAGAACGCTGACGCGCCAGTGCACGAGATGGTAGCGCCCGACGGGCACATCGGGCCATCTCAGGCTCTCGACGCCACAGGGCTCGAGGATAGCGGCCGGCAGCCGGCTTAGCGGCACCTCCGGCACCTCCTTGGTCCGGACCAGGCGAACGGTCCGCAGCCCCGGGGCGGCCGCGAGCGTCTCGCGAACGGACTGCAGAATCTGAAGGTCGGCGACGTTCATCGGTGGCTCCTCAGTCGCGCCGCAGCCGGTGGCTGGCGAGCGTGCGGATGTCGTCGGGGCGACCGTCGGCATCGCGGTCCAGGACGAGGCGTGCCTTGGTGGCCTCGTCCTCGTAGAGACGGGCGTAGTGTTCCGACTTGCGAGCCAGGCCGCTCGCCTCGGGGCCGGCCGTCGCCTGGCCGCGATAGAGCGTGGCCAGAACCAGGGCGACGCTCGCGCGGCGGAGGGTCCGGTGCTGGGCGATCCACCGCGCCAGGTCCTCGCCCTGACCGGAGGCGTCGGTATCGAGGCCGAACCGAGCCAGCAACGTCCAGCGGGCCTCCTCGTGTTGCGGGTCGAACGTATGGATGGCGAACTCGAGGTCGGTGGCCGGCGGCAGGGGGACCCACTCCTCGCCCTGCCCGCCGACGAGGCCGGCCATCAGTTCGGTCTCGCTTTCGACGCTGAGGACCTCGTAGTAGCCGTCCACCCCCTGGTCGGCGTTCGAGAGGTGGATGACGTGGCCCGGCCTGACCTTGCCGGTGACGAACTGGCCGGCGGCGGCCGTGACGGTGAACGTCTGGCTTGTCGCGCCGTCGCCTCGGGTCAGGCACTGGTGGTCCAGGGCGATCTCCCGCATGAGAGCGGGCTCCCATTTCAGGAGGTCGGCGTCCGTCGAAAAGTTGGTCATGGCATCTCTCCTTGGCCTCCGCGGAACAGCCGCTCGCGTGGATGCTCGTGGCCGGTCGCGCTTCCCTTCCGCGTCCCTCGTGCAGGTCTCCCGGCACGGGGGAGGCGGGAGGGGTCGGTCGCCCGGGCGACCGACCCGCGTCCCGGTGAGGGTTAGGTGGTTGACAGCCCGCGAATGACGCCGTGGGCCGACTCGTTCCGGAGTTCCAGGGCGTACTCGCCCAGGACCTGGCCCTTCTCGAAGTCGCCCGTGGCCGCCAGAGGCCGGTAGTGGAAGCTGCGACCGGCCAACGGCAGGACCTGGATACGGCTCGAGTCGAGCAGCAGGACGGCGTCGCGCGGCACCCATCGGGAGAGCACGACGCGCTGCACGCCGAAGTCGCTCTCGTAGACGGCCACCTGGCTGGTGAACCGCGGATCATCCGGCGCGTAGGCGCGCGAGCCGGCGCCGAACTGGCTGATGAGCCGCTTCTGGTAGCCATTGACGACCACCAGGTCGACCTGTCCGCTCGACCGCTCCCAGATGAGGCGCAGGGCCGCGTTGAGTTTGGCTTCGTCCAGATCGTCGCCGGTGGGGAACCCGCCCGCGCCCGGCACGAAACGGTTGGTGACCAGTTGCGGCAGGATGCCGTTCGTGGTGCGGCGGACGGAGTCGGAGCCGATCTGGTTGGCCTGTGGGGCGATGCCGCCGATGACCGTGTTCTCGAGGTCCCTGAGGAGTTCCCGCAGGGCCTTGGTTTTCTGGAAGTCCAGTTCATCCGCCACGCCCAGGTGCCGGACGGCCAACTCGCTGCCCGAGACCAGGACCGTCTTCGAGAAGATCTGGGTCCAGTTGCTCTGGCGGGTGCGGCTGGTGAACCGGGCCGCGTCGGCGTCCTGGCCCTCGAGGGAAGCGTTACCGAGGATGTGGACGGTATCCCCCGCCGCGATGGCCTCGGCCGTGGTGCCGCCGTAGCCTCGGGCGACCGTGATGGTGGTGGAGCCGACGGCGGTCACGAGAAGAAGTTCCTCGGAATCGCCGCACCGGGCCTGGTCGCCCACGCGGAACCGATCCGAGTGGTCCACCTCGATCTCCTGGTCGGTCTCGGGGTTGGTCGGGGTCGTGGTGACCGTGTCGGTGTTCGGCAGGAGTGTGTCTTCGAGCCATTCGTGGTGCGTCGACCGCGCCTCGACCTGCGGGTCGCCGAGGGCGTCGAGCAGGGGTGTCTCGAAGGGGCTCACGATGGCCACGAGGTCCGATACGTCTTCGGCAATCTCCGGCAGGGCTGCGCCCGCCGAGTACGTCGCTTTTCCGGTGAAAGGCATGGGTTTCTCCTTGTGTGCGTGGTTCGTTGGGTTCGGATACAGTGGCTGCCGCCCCGTCGCATCGGGCCGGCCCACCGCGCTAGGTACCGACGGCGCGGCGGACCCTCATGTAGGCCATGACGTCGCCAGGGCTGCCGGTCTGGCGGGCCCGTTCGGCGAGGCGCTGGGCGGCGCGCCCCGGGGCGTTCTCGCCGGCTGGTTTAGCGCCCGACGTCCGCGGCGGCAACGGGGGCGCCACCGCGGCGGGTCTCGCCGATGCCGTGCCGCGAAGGCACGGCTTCTCCTCAAGAAGGGCCTTCGCGAAGGCCGCCAGGTCCTCCGGCAGGTCGCCCTGGGTCAGGCGTTGCCGGGCCAGGGCCAGCGCGGTCTCGGTGTCGGCGCAACCGGCTTTGGCGAGCGCGCGTTCCAGGTTGCGGTCGCGCTGGATGTCGGCCACCTGCGCGCGAAGCGCCTCGGCCTCGCCTTGCACCTGGCCGAGTTCCGTCTCCAGGGCGGCCGCGCGCTCTTCGTCGAGCCGGCGGAGGTTGCTGATTTCTGCATCGAGCCCCTCGGCGCGTCGCTCGGCGTCCTGGGCGCGGCGTCGGTACTTGATGCTCTCGCGAATGAGTGTCTGCGGCTCCTGCCGCACTCCCGCCGCGTCGGCGTCGAAGCCGGACGGCTGAGACGGGCCCATCTGGGTCTGTGCGTCGGTGGACATCGTGTCCTCCTTTTCTGCGGTTCGTCGTGTCCAAGGTCGGCGCGACAGGCAAGGCCTGCGGGTGTCAGGCGCCTGCGCCGGGTTCGTATCCAAGTTCCCTGAGGATCGTTTCGATCGGCACACCGAGGTCGCGCTTGACCTGAGCCTGGTGGAGGTTCTCGCCGGCGTTCTCGGGGAGGGGGTCGGGCCAGTGAAGGCGCGTGGCGCGGTCTTGGGCGTCGGTCTTGAGGATGCCGAAGTGGTCGAGCGTCTCGAGAACCAGGTGATTGGCCTCGGCGAGAGCGGCGCCGTAGGTGATGCGTTTCCGCTCGAGCCGCGCGAGCGTGCCCATCAGGACAACCTTCAGGGCCGTGGCGCTGGTGAGGTTGCCGAGTTGGTCGCGCAAGAGGCCCGCCGCCAGCGGCGTCACGCCACTCGTCTTGTCCATCGCTTGGCGCAGTTGGTCGACGTGGGCCGATTCGCTGGGACTGGCGGCGTCGCCGCCGAACTCCTCGATGCCGGCATCGGGGTTGTCGGTGGCCCACATGCGGCCCGGGGCGACCGGGCGGTCCTCGAACCCCTCGACTCCCTTGCCCAGGTACATCTTGAAACTCTGGAACGTCACGCGGTTCGCCCGATCCGAGAGCCGCGTGTTGAGTTCGTCCTGAAGCGGGATGAGCGGTTCGACCTCGCCCGCGCCCTCGTAGTGCATGGGGTTGGCGAAGTTCTGGACGTGGACAACCGGAATCCGTCCGAGCGGGTTAGGGCCCTCTGCCGCCAGCGTGCCGTCTTCGTAGCGCTGCCACCAGGTTGGCCCGAGCACCTCGACGACCTCGACCTCTGCGGTCTGTCGGCTGCCGCGGCTCAGCAGACGCGCCAGGGCGCCGCCGCGCGCCAGATAGTTCGCCTGCCGATGGAACACTTGGACCCAGTAACGCAGGCGCCGGTAGTCGTGCTCGTCGAGGATGGGCAGGACGCGGGGTCCCTCGACGGCCTCCAGCGACACCAGGCGGCCGGCGCGGAGGGCGGCGTCGGGGGCTGTGTCGAGGGGGACGCCGCCCTCGTTGCCGTCGTCGACCTGGGCTGCGTCACCACGGTCCGGGCGCACGCGGATCACGAGGTCCACGAAACCGTACACGGCCCCCAGGAGGGCCATCTCTTGAATCAGCGATACGCCGCCGCTCGATTGCCACACCGCTGCCAGTGCCGCCTCGATCCGGCGAGCGTCCTCGGGGCGGCGGGCCAGGCTTTCGATGCCGACGGGCTTGCCGGCCAGGAAGTGGACACCGGTGTCGATTCGCCAGCCGATGTCGTTCTCGATCACGACTTCCTTGCGCGTCAGAGCGGGCTGGGGTACGCCCCCGCCGCCATAACCCAGGTGCGACCGGCCCGTGATCCGTGCCGGCAGACCGAATTCCTGGGCCTGGTAATACGGCCGCGAGCACGCCACCCAGTCCGGGTCGGACGCGCCTCGCGGCAGGCCGGCCCCAAGGGGCGTGATGTCGTTCTTGTAGTAGGCCCACAGCCGGTTGAAGTGGAGCGCTCGACCCGGCGCCTCGTCCCGGACCAAGTGCTCGACGAACTCCTCATCGAGGTCGGGGTCGGCGAAGTTCGTGAAGTCGAGTTTCATCATGGGCCTCCCGTTCAGATTCCGGTCTGGCGTTTCGCTGGTTTCAGGGCCGCTCCGGCATTTGCATGGTCCTTCCATAACAGGATGGCGCGGTCGGTTTTGAGGCCCATTCTGCCCGCGCCAGGTTGGGCGTGGCGTGTGGAAGTGCTGTGTTTACAAGGCCTTGTGTTCCGCGTGTTTTTCTGCTTTCGCCTTCAATAGTGGGTCGGGTTTGTGACACGGCCTGCGTGCGGCTCCCGTGCCGGCTCCGCCGCGATGCTTGCGTCCGGCCGAGACGCTTGACAGCCTTCGGAAGCGGCCTAGAATGGCCCTTTCAGAATACCTGGAGCGGTGGTGGGCGATGGGGCTGCTGAAGGATTTCACCGACAAGCCGATCAAGCACAATCCCGTCTTCGTCCTGGTGCTGGGGTTGTGCCCGACGCTGGCGGTCTCGACGAGCATCAAGAACGGCGTGGCGATGGCCATTGCCGCCACGGCGGTGCTGGTCGGCTCGAACCTGCTGATCAGCCTGATCCGGCGGTTCATTCCGAACCAGATCCGCATCGCCTGCTACATCGTTGTCATCGCCGGGTTCGTGACGATGGTCGAGATCGTCATGAAGGCGCAGGCCCCCGAGGCCATCAACAAGGCCCTGGGCATCTTCATTCCGCTGATCGTGGTCAACTGCATTATCCTGGGGCGGGCCGAGGCCTTCGCGTCGTCGCACGGGCCGTTCGCCAGCCTGATGGACGCGCTGGGTATCGGCGTCGGGTATCTGCTGGCGCTGGTGTGCATCAGCTTCATCCGCGAGGTCCTTGGCGCCGGCACGCTGTGGGGATACCGGCTGACGCCCGTCACCGTCGGCGGCACCACGGTCGTCCCGGCATACGTCCCCATTACCGCGCTCGGGATGGCACCGGGGGCGTTCATCGTCATCGGCTTGCTGTTCGGTTTTTTCTACTGGATGGGTAACCGCCGGCGCGAGGCGGTCCGCCTGACGGCCACGCCGGCCGTGCCGCAGGTGGCCCGCGACTTCCCCAAGCCGAAGAAGGAACCTGCCGCCGAGGCCGGCGGCGGCGAGACGGGCTGGGCCGAAGCCAAGGCGTAAGGGGCGACTAGCCGTGGAAGCCGGATACGTCGAACTGGCCATCGGGTCGATCCTGATCTCGAACTTCTTCCTGGCGAAGTTCCTGGGCCTGTGCCCGTTTTTCGGCGTGTCGCGGCGGACGTCCGACGCCGTCGGCATGGGGCTGGCCGTCATCTTCGTGATGAGCATCGCGTCGGCCGCCACGGCCCTCATCTACCGGCACCTCCTGTTGCCGACCACGGTCAACCACACCAACCTGCTTGGGGTGCTGGGCCTGCCCGTGCCGGCGGATGGGTTCGTCCTGATCCTGAAAACGATTTCGTACATTCTGGTCATCGCGGTCCTGGTGCAGTTCGTCGAGATGGTGTTGAAGAAGAGCGTCCCCGGGCTGTACCGTTCGCTGGGCATCTACCTGCCGCTGATTACGACGAACTGCGCGGTCATGGGCATCGCGCTGCTCAATACCGAGGCTTGGCGCGACCCGGCCAACGGACTGCCTGTGCACAAGGCCACGTTCAACGGTTTCTGCGGCGGGGTCGGGTTTCTGCTGGCGATGCTGCTGATGAGCGGCATCCGGGAGCGGCTGGCCGAGAGCCGGGTGCCGAAGGCCCTGCGCGGCCTGCCGATTGCCTTCATCTCGGCGGGCCTGATGGCCCTGGCGTTTCTGGGCTTCACGAAACTGTTCGGCATCGCCGTATAAGACGGCGGGCCAGGGAGTTACGTCGGACAAGACACGCATGGCCGACCCGGTGACAACCTACGTGATCGCCTCGGGCGTGGTCCTTGCCGCCTTGGCTGTGACCTTCGCCCTGCTGTTGGCCGTGGCCGACCGTTTTCTAAGGGTCTATGTGGATCCACGGCAGACGCAGATCGAGGAAGTCCTGCCCCGGGTCAACTGCGGGTCATGCGGCTACGGCGGGTGCGCGGCCTACGCCGAGGCCATCGCCAAGGGCGAGGCACCGGCCAACCAGTGCACCCCCGGCGGGCCCGAGACCGCCAAAAAAGTCGCGGAGATTATGGGCATCCAGGTCGCGGACTTCGTCCCCAAAGTGGCCGTCGTCAAGTGCCAGGGGTCGTGCGAGTACACCCGCCAGCGGTTCCGCTACGTTGGCGAAAACGACTGCCGGGCCGCTACCGCCACCCATTACGGCCAAGCGGCCTGCCCGTATGGCTGCCTGGGCCTGGGCACGTGCGTTCGGGCCTGCCCGTTCGACGCCATGGTCGTGGACCCCCTGACCGGCCTGCCGCGCGTCCTGGAGGACCGGTGCACGGCGTGTGGCACGTGCGCGGCCGTCTGCCCGAAGAATATCATTGAGATTCTGCCCAGAGAGCAGTATGTTCACGTTCTGTGCCGGAACCAGGATCCCGGCCGGGCGACGCGGCAGACGTGCAAGGTGGGCTGCATCGCCTGCAAGGCGTGCGAGAAGGCCTGTCCGGTGGAGGGCAAGGCCGTCCACGTCGGCGGGAACCTGGCGGCGATCGATGCCGCGGCGTGCATCAACTGCGGCAAGTGTGCCCGGGCGTGCCCGACCAGTTGTATCGGGGACTTCCGGAGGCTCCGCCGAGAAGCGGAGAAGGGCGAGTCGGCCGAGCCCGAAGCGGCCTAGGCCGAAGCGGCGGATTCAGGGTACCAGGTTACGGAGCCACAGGATGACGCGGACCAGCGTTCGGATAGGCGGCATCGCGGCGGCCTTGGTGATGTGGTGGACGGTCGCCGCCCCGGCCCAGGAAGTCGACCCCGCCAAGGTGGCCGCCAAGGCCGTCGAGAGCAACAACCCGGACAACGTCGACCCCAACCTCATCAAGGGCGAGGCCTGGACCTTCGACTTCCGGTTTGAACAGCCCCAGCCCATCGTCGTCACGACCCCCGGTGGCGAGAAAGAAGTGTACTGGTACCTCGTCTATACCGTCGCCAATCGGGCCGAGACCGAGAAGAACTACATTCCGACGTTCACCCTCTTCAGCAATACCGCCTCGGTTCGGCGAGCGGGCGTCTACCCGACCGTCTTCGAGGCCGTCAAGACGCACCGCAAGGTCCGGTTCCTCGAGAACGCCGTCAAGATGCACGGCATGGTCCTGCCCGGCGAGGACAACGCCCGGACGGGCGTGGCCATTTTCGCCCCGCTCGACCGCGAGACGGACCAGTTCACCATCTTCTGTGAGGGCCTGTCGGGGCAGTACATCGAGCGGCCGAACCTCAAGGCCAAGCCCGATGCCCCCGCCGACGAGAAGGTTATCCGCCTCCGCAAGACCCTGGCCATCACCTACAAACTGCCCGGCGACAAGTGGTGGATGAACCAGGACCAGCCCATCTTCGTCTCCAAGACCTGGACGTGGCGGTAAGCGGAAATCATTGCGGTCTGCAGACGTCCTCGGCAGTGTATGCCACGGCTCGCCTTGGCGAGCCGCCGTTTTTCTACCCGTTTGGCCGTGGGCCATAGTGGGGCAGCGGCCGGCCGGACGTTCCGAGACTTCGCCCGGCCGGGAAAAAGGCCTGTCAAGGCCCATTAGAAATGTCCGGTTTCTGACCCAATAGGAATGTCCGGTTTCGGCGTGGTTGTTTGAAGCCCTTTCTCCACGGATGATTGGGGCCTGGACGGTGCGGTTTGTGGGCGGTAGGATGGGGCGAGCCAAG
>DATKZB010000024.1:0-5094 GCA_035528235.1 Phycisphaerae bacterium | reverse complement strand
CCACGGGGCCGGCCCCAGCCACAGGTCGTAGTCCAGCCCTTCGGGCACCGGCATGGGCGGGTAGTTGGGCGAGGAGATGCTGAATCGCGTCCCGACCTTGATGGTGTGGACCTTGCCGATCCAGCCGTTCAGCACGATCTCCGCCGCCAGCCGCGTGCTCCAACTGGAACGCTCCTGCGTGCCGAACTGGAACACCCGGCCGTAGCGGCGCACTGCGGTGCGGAGGGCCTTGTCCTGCTCGATGCTCAGGCCCAGCGGCTTCTCGCAGTACACATCCTTGCCCGCCCGCACGGCCCACAGGGCGTGCAGGACGTGCCAGTGGTCCGGCGAGCCGATGCAGACAGCGTCAATGTCCGGCCGGGTCACAAGATCGCGAAAATCATTGTAGGCCGCACAATCCGCATTTCCGTACCGCCTGTCCACGGTGCTCTTGGCGCGCCGGCGGCGATCCTCGAAGACGTCGCAGACGGCGACCATCTGAACCTCGGGCGACCCGAGGAAGGTATTCATGTCGTCCGAGCCGCGGCCGCCGACGCCGATGGCGCCCATGACGATCCGCTCGCTGGCGGCCGGCCGGTCGGCCGCACCCAGCGCGGTGGACGTCAGAACGTACGGCGCCGCCACTGCCGCCGCAGCCCCTTTCAGAAAATCTCTCCGCGAAACGCCCGTCTTGCGCACCATGTGTTTTTCCTTTTCCGTTAGATTCGCCAGGGTTCGCGCTTCGGACGGTGAATCATCCGATTTGCCTCGTCGTCGTTGATGAATCGCTCCGCCTGGAAGTCCCACGTCAGTTTGCGTTCCAGCCGACATGCAATGAGCGTCAGGTGGCAGAACGTGGCGGTCCGGTGCCCGTCCTCTGCGGGGGCGACCGTGGGCCCGCGTGTCTTGATGGCCTCGATCCAATTGCGCCGGTGGTCGCGCGGGCGGCTGAGGTGGATCTCGCCCGGGCCGATCTTTTCCTGCAGCAGCGACGGCGGGGTGGCCGCCAGCGCCCCGCCGTGGATCGCCACGAACAACTGCCCGCGGTCGCCCTCGAACAGGACGCCGCGGTGGTCGCCGGTGATGCCGCAAACCTCCTCGCCGGGCGAGTTGCTGCTGTCCACGATGAACCGGACGCCGCTCGCGTATGTGAACTCGATGTGGTACTGGTAAGGAGTGTCCCAGAGGGGATCCTTGATGAATGTGCCGCTACCCTGGATGGTGGCGGGACCCTTGAGGAACGGCCCGGCGCCGAGGAGGGCGATGTCGTTGGCGTGGGCGCCGCGGTCCGTGAGTTCTCCATCCGAATAATCGATGATCCAGCGGAACGAGCCGTGGCAGCGCCTCGGATGATACGCCCCCCACGGCGCCGGGCCGAGCCACATGTCGTAGTCGAACCCGTCGGGCACGGGCATCGGCCCGGCGGCACCGGAGTGCCGGTCGCCCGTCGGCAGGAACGTCGTGACGGTGTGAATCTTGCCCAGCCGACCGTTCTGGACCAGTTCGCAGGCGAAGCGGCAATTGCCGGTCGACCGTTCCTGGCTGCCGGTCTGGAAGACCCGGCCGTAGCGGCGGACGGCGTCAGCGGCAGCGCGACCGTCGCCGATCGTCGAAGCCATCGGCTTCTCGCAATAGATATCCTTGCCGGCCTCCGCCGCCCAGGCAGACATCAGGCCGTGCCAGTGGTCGGGCGTGGCGATGAGGACGGCGTCAATGTCGTCGCGGGCGAGGAGTTCCCGGAAGTCGTTGTAGCCAGCGCAATCGTTGTTCCTGTTGCGGTTGTTCACACTCGCCCGGGCCTTTTCGCGACGGTTGCGGTCGACGTCGCAGACGGCGACCACCTGGACCTCTCGGTTTCCCATCAGCCCGCCCATGACGCCCTGCCCCCGGCCGCCGATGCCGATGGCGCCCATGACGATCCGCTCGCTCGCCGGCGGCCGGCCGGCCGCACCCAGCGCGGTGGATGTCAGAACGTACGGCGCCACCACCGCAGCCGCAGCCCCTTTCAGAAACGCTCTCCGCGAAACGCCCGGCTTGCACACCATGCGTTTTCTCCTGTTAGATTCGCCAGGGTTCCCGCCTCGGGCGGTCGAGACACCGGTTCGCATCCTCGTCGCCGACGAAGCGTTCCTTCACGGGGTCCCACCGCAGTTTGCGTTCGAGCAGCATCGCGATGTTCGCGAGGTGACAGACGGTGGCGGAGCGCTGACCCACCTCGGGCGGGGCCGTGATGTAGTCCGTCTGCCGGCTGCGGACGGCATCGATCCACGACCCCATGTGCCCCCCCTTGGAGAATGTGAGGTGAATCTCGTCCGGCCCGATCTTGGATTTCAGCACGGCCTTCGGTTCGCCCTCCAGTTTGCCGCGGTCCACGTGGATCCAGCCCTCGGTGCCTTCAAACCGCGTGCCGCCGCTGTTGCCGCCGCCCAGTATAAGTTTCACGTCGCCCGCATACGTGTACGTGACGTTGATGTTATAGAACACGTCGTGCAGGCCGGTGCGGTTGCGCTTTCCCGTTCCCTCGACCTCCAGGGGTCCGCTCTCGTCGGCGCCGATGCCCCACTGGGCGATGTCCAGGTGATGCGCCCCCCAGTTCGTCACGTCGCCGCCCGAGTAGTCCGAGCAGAACCGGAAGTTGTAGTGGACACGATCGGGATGATAGGGCGCCCACGGCGCCGGGCCGAGCCAAAAGTCGTAGTCGAGCCTCTCCGGCACCGGCTGAGGCGACCACGGCTTGTTGCTGCCGCCACGGGTGACGATCCCGACCTTGACGGTGTGGAGGCGTCCGATACGACCGTTGCGCACCAGTTCGCACGCCGTGTGAAACTCGGCGCCCGACCGCTGCTGGCTTCCGGTCTGGAAGATGCGGCCGTACCGTCCGGCGGTGTCGGCCAGCGCGCGGCCCTCGCGGATGGTGAGCGTGAGCGGCTTCTCGCAGTACACGTCCTTGCCGGCCCTCATGGCAACGATGGAAATCGGCGCGTGCCAATGGTCCGGCGTCGCGATCACCACCGCTTCGACGTCCGGCCGGGCGAGGACCTCGCGGAAATCGTTGTACCCCTTGGCGTTCGGGACCTTCGCCAGGGCCTTCGCGAGGCGTTCCCGGTCCACTTCGCATACGGCCACCACTTCCACCCGGCTGTGCCTGGCGAGGCCGCCCAGATGACCGCCGCCCTGGGCCCCCACGCCGATGGCGCCCATGACGATCCGCTCGCTCGCCGGCGGCCGGCCGGCCGCACCCAGCGCGGTGGACGTCAGGACGTACGGTGCCGCAAACGCCGCCGCAGCCCCTTTCAGGAAATCTCTCCGTGAAACACCCGCCTTGCGCATCATGAGTTTTTCCCTTTTTCGTCAGATTCGCCAGGGTTCGCGTTTCGGGCGGTCGAGCCAGCGGTTCGCCTCGTCGTCGCCGACGAAGAGTTCCTTCACCGGGTCCCACTTCAGCGTCCTGCCCGTCCAGTGCGCGATGCATCCCAGGTGCGACACGATCGTCGATTGGCACCCCACCGACACGTCGCAGACCGGTCGCCCGCGCGTCCGGATGCAGTCCAGCCAGTTCTGATGATGGCCGCGCGCCGGCGGCCGGCGGCCTTGCCAGCCGGGCAACGCCTCCAGCACCTCTTGCGGAAAGCCCTTGAGGTACCCGCCGCGACCCACGTGAATCCAGCCGCGCTCGCCCACAAACAGAGCCCCGAAGTTCTGGATGGGCGTAGCCGGGACAAACTCTTCCGGCACCAGGAGCCTCTGGGGGTCGATCCGGACGCCGACCACCTGCAGCAGCACGCCGCTCGCGTACCGGTAGGTCAGGACGGGAACCTCGCCGGGCTCGGGCGGCGTGATTTCGACGGGTCCCCCCTCGTCCATGCCCAGGCCCCACTGGACCACGTCGAAGGCGTGCACGGCGTTGCTCGTGAGGTTGCCTCCGCCGAAATCGCGGCAGAAGTGCCAAGGCACGACGTGCGACGGCTGGCCGTACGGATGGAACCGGCTGTTGTAAGGGTGCCAGGGGGCCGGTCCGAGCCAGAGGTCCCAGTCCAGGCCGTCAGGCACCGGCTCGGCCGGCAGGCCCACATTGCCCACCGTGCCCGGGTGGTTGACGTAGACGACCCGGACCTTTCCAATCGCCCCGGCGCGGACCAGGTCGCAGGCCTTGATGAACTCGCCGGAGGATCGCTGCTGAAGCCCGCCCTGGAAGACGCGACCGTAGCGTTGGACCACCTCGACCATGGCCCGCGCTTCACGGACGGTGAGCGAGATGGGCTTCTCGCAGTAGACGTCCTTGCCGGCCTGGACCGCCAGGCTCGTCGCCAGGGCATGCCAGCGATCGCCGGTGGCGATGAGGACGGCGTCGACGTCGTGGCAAGCCAGCAGGTCGCGCAGATCATTATACGCCTCGCACCCCCGGAACTGGCCGCCGGGCCGCTGCTCGGCGTACCGGGCCTCGACGGCGGCCTTGGCGTGTTCGCGGCGCCAGCGGTCCACGTCGCACACGGCGACGATCTGGGCCTCGGGCAGCTCCAGGCAGTGCCGGACGTGTCCCTGCCCCATCACGCCGATGCCAATGCAGCCGATGCCGATCCGCTCGCTGGCCGGCGGCCGGCCGGCCGCACCCAGCGCGGTGGACGTCAGGACGTACGGTGCCACCACCGCCGCTGCCGTCGTCCTTAAAAATTCCCGCCGCGTGCGACGAGCGCTCAACAGCGGCATAGTGCCTCCTTTGGCATGTTCCTTAAACATCCGGGGAAGCCGGCGGTTTCGGTCATTCGAACCGGGCCGACGCCCCGGCGGGCACGAACCGCGCCATGGTACCGGACCCGACCGGTTCCACAAGGAACTTGTTGAAAAGGAGTGCTGAAACCATATTATCTCTGAGACGCCTTCCGGAAAGGATACGCCATGAGCGCAACTCCGTCTGGCCCCCCGAACGAACCCCCGCGGTTCGAGGTCCCGCACGGCCTGCCGATGTTCACCGGCTCGGACCCCGCGACCCTCGCCAAAGAAAAGGCCGAACTGGCCGACCTCGCAAAGGGCGGCGTCCTGAAGCGGTGGCGGTGGTACTTCTCGAAGTCCGGCCCCGGCTGGATGCAAAGCGCCCAGACGCTGGGGGCGGGCAGC
>DATKZB010000023.1:0-11679 GCA_035528235.1 Phycisphaerae bacterium | reverse complement strand
GCGTCCGCGGCATGCACGGTCGGTGGTCGAACAACACGCTCGTCCTCATGGACGGCCGGTCCATCTACGACCCGATGTTCGGCGGCGTCATGTGGGGCACGCAGCCGGTCCTCCTGGAGGACATCGAGCGGATCGAGGTCGTCCGCGGCCCCGGCGGCGCGGCCTGGGGAGCGAACGCCGCCAACGGCGTCATCAACATCATCACCAAGAAGCCCGGCGATACCCCCGGTTTCTTCCTGAGCCAGACGCTGACCGACCGCCTCGACTCCGTGACGCACATGCGGTACGGCGCGACGGCCGGCCCACTCGACTTCCGCCTCAGCGCGGGCTACGACTCGATGCCGGAGATCGGCGTGCGCGAGGGGCCCGGAAACCACGACTTCCTCCGCCTGCCGCGCGCCAGCCTCCGGTCCACCTACCACTTCGACGCCGAGCGGAGCCTCGACGTCGACGCCGGCTACATGGACGGCGTCATGGGCGGCACGCCCCAGATGCTCCTCTTCGCGGGCGCGCCGTTCGAGAGTGCCCGCTGGTTTGCCCGGGGCCATTTCCTCAGGATGCGGTTCACTCATCAGAAGGCGCCCGACGACCTTTGGAGCATCCAATACTACCTGAACCAGCAAACGGTGGACGAGTCGGAAGGCGGTCCGTGGGTCCGGTACACCCAGCACGACGTCGAGGCCCAGCGGGTCCGGCCCTGGGGTGACCGCCACGTCCTGACCTACGGCGGCAACGTCCGGGCCGACTACCTCACCAACGGCGACCCGCCGGGCGGCGCCGGTGCCCATGGCACCCGTTTCGACAACGAGCGTTCGCACGACCACCAGGCCGGCCTCTTCGTCCAGGACCGCTTCGAGGCGAGCGATCAGTGGACGCTGCTTGTCGGCGCGCGGACCGACCGCAACTCCTACACGGGCTGGGAGTGGGCCGGCCGGGGGACGGCGCTCTATCACCCCGTCCCGGAACACACGTTTCGCCTGAGCATGGCCCGCGCCTTCCGTACCCCGACGCTGATGGAGCGGACCGTCCAGTTTCAGGCGGCGCCCACGGGCCTTCCCTTCCCGTTTCCGCCGTTCGCGATGCTGGCCTTTGGCAACGACGACCTGAATCCCTCGTACGTCAAGGCCTACGAGTTCGGGTACACGTATGAGAAAAAGAACATTCGCGCGGGCGCCGAGTTCTACTGGAACAACTATCGCGGCATCATCGTGTCGTCGCAGCGCACCGCGCCCGGGGCGATTCCGCTGGTCCAGGTCTACGGCAACACGATCGACGGCGACCTGTACGGCTTCGAGTTGAGCGGCCAGTGGCAGGCCACCCAGCGTCTGCGCCTGGACGCCGCCTACGTCTGGGAGCAGTGGGTCCAGCAGGGGACCCGCGCGTTCAACGATCCGCCCTTGTGGAACAGCGTCCAACTCGTGCCGCCTCAGCAGAAGGTCGGCCTGGGCGCGCGGTACGAGCCGGTCAAGGGCCTGGCCCTGAATGGCCGGATGTGGTGGGTGGACGAGGTGGTGGGCGCGAGCGACTTCCACGTCCCGCCCTGGTCGCGGTTCGACTTCAACGTGACCAAGAGCCTTGGCAGGAACTCGGAGGTGGCCGTCGGTGTCCAGAACGCCTTCGACTCGCGCCACATGGAAGCGATGCACAGCACCGAACAGCCCCTCGAGGTCGGCGAGCGGACGTGGTTCGTGCGGTTCCAGGCTAACTTCTGACACCTGGCGGGCGGGGATGGCACGCCGGTTGTGATATGAGACGAGTCGAGTATCGGAAGGGAGGACCGCCAGGGATGGGTGGCCAACACCTAATCGGACCTGTAATAGGCGTTGCCGTGGCGCTGGGGCTGCTCGCGCCGGCGGCACTGGAGGGCGCGCCGGCCGATGCGGCCAAGCCCGCGACGGATGCCAAGACCGTCTGCATCCTGTTCAGCCGAGACCTGCCCCCCTACCGCGAGGCGGTCGAGGGGTTCAAGGCCGCGCTCAAGGGGCACACCACGTGCCGGTTCCTTGAACTCATCGTCACCGACGCGGAGGTCGGCCAGTTGATGGCGCGGGTCAAGGCGGCCAAGCCCGACCTCATCCTGACGCTCGGCACCGAGGCGAGCAAGGTGGCGGCCGTGCAGAGCGAAGACACGCCCGTCCTGTTCGCCATGGTCGCCAACCCGATCGACAGCGGCATCTTGCCGCGACGATCCTATCCCGACCAGATCGTCGCAGGGGTCACGACCGACGTGGCGCCCGCCGAGCAGTTCCAGGCCATGCGACAGGCGCTGGGCGACCTGAAGCGGGTCGCGGTCATCTACTGCCCGCAGTATACCGAGGCCACGGTGTCGGCGGCCGAAGCCGCGGCCAAGACGATGGGAATCGAACTCGTGCGGCTGCCGGTCGAGCCGTTCCGGGTGGGGCCGGCCGTCGAGCGCCTCGAACAGGAACACGTGGACGCCCTGTGGACGCTGACGGACCCGGGCGTCATGGTGCCGGCGAGCGCGAGGCGGATTCTGACGTCGGCCCTGAAGGCCAAGATGCCCGTCATCGGGTTCTCGCCCGCCATGGTTCGCGCCGGGGCGATGGTGGGACTCGGCATCGACTCCAAGTCGATTGGCGAGCAGGCCGGCGAGATCGGACTCGCCATCCTGCGCGGCGAGAAGAAACCGGCCGACTTCCACCTCGTCTATCCCGCCAAGACCTCGATCCACGTGAACCTGGGCGTGGCCGAGCGGATCGGTGTCCGGCTGTCCAAGGAATTCGTGGCCAACGCCACCGCCGTGCACGGGGAGTAGTTGCGGGGACGCGCGTGACGATCAACCGGATTGGCGCCAAGTTAGTGCTGGCCGTCGTGGGCGTCCTGGCCGTGGCCGACGCCTTCGACGCCCTGACGTCGCCGCGGCCTTACCGCGCGGCGGCCGATGTTCCGGAGACGTTGCGGACGCTCATCGAGGAGTCCGGCCGGCAGTTCGACGCCAAGGTGGTCGACGGTGTGATGGGATGGGTCCGGGCGACGGGCCGCCAACTCGGCCGGCCCGGCGACGTGACGACCGACGACGTGCTGAGTCGTGGTGCCCAGACCGTCATGTCTGAGTAGGTCGGCCGGCACCGGGCTCCGCGGTCGACCGAGTCCAGCGCATGGGAAGGGAGTGCATGGGATGGGGCATTGGCAAGTGCGACTTGCCCTCGTGTGTCTCGTGGGGCTGTGGGCGGGGGCAACGACGGCCGGTGCGGCCGAACCCGGCGACGCCCCAACCGAAGGACCCGCCTCGCCGACGGGGGCCGAACTGGCCCCCGAACTCCTCTTGTGGCAGGAGATTCCGACGGTCATTTCCGCGTCGCGGCGCGAAGAGCCGGCGTCGCGGGCGCCGAATGCCGTCAGCATCATCACCCGCGAGCAGATTCACGAGAGCGGCCTGACCACCCTCGGCGACCTGATGCGGATGGCCGTCGGCGTTGACGTCGGCCGCGCCGACAACAGCCTGTTCTCCATCGGTGTCCGCGGTCTGCACGGCAAGTGGGCCAACTCCACCCTCGTCCTCATGGACGGCCGGACCATCTACAATCCCGCCTGGGGCGGCACGGCGTGGGCGTGGCAGCCCGTGCTCGTCGAGGACATCGAGCGGATCGAGGTCGTCCGCGGTCCCGGCGGCGCCGCCTGGGGGGCCAACGCCGCCAACGGCGTCATCAACATCATCACCAGGAAGCCGGGCGACACGCCCGGCCTCTTCCTCAGCCAGACCCTGACGAGCCGCCTCGACTCGCTGACTTACCTGCGGTACGGCGTCACGGCGGGGAACCTGGACCTGAGGCTGAGCGCCGGCTACGACTCGCTGCCCGAGATCGGCGTTCGCGAAGGGCCCGGAAACCACGATTTCGTCCGCATGCCGCGCGCTAACCTCCGGTCCACCTACCACTTCGACAAGGTCCGCAGCCTCGACGTGGACGCCGGTTACGCCGACGGCGTCATGGGCAGCACGCCCGACCTGGTCCTCTTTGCCGGCGCCCCGTTCGCGGGTGCCCGCTGGTTTCCCCAAGCGCACTATCTTCGCCTTCGGTATACCCACGAGGAGGCCCACGACGACCTCTGGTCCGTCCAGTATTACCTTAACCGCCAGACGATGGACGAGTCGGAAGGCGGCGCGTGGCTGCGTTACACGCAGCACGACATCGAGGCCCAGCGGGTCCAGCGGGTCGGGGACCGGCACGTGCTGACCTGGGGCGGCAATTTCCGGGCCGACGTCTTCACGAACGGCGACCCGCCCGGCGGTGGCGGCTCGCAGGGCGTCCGTTTGGACAACGAGCGTACGCTCAACCGTCAGGGCGGGCCGCGCACAAACCGGATGCTACTTTGTCAACTCGGCGTGGGCCCCTTGGAACCCGCGCGGTGGCCTTCCTAGGCCACCGCGAGTTGGCGCAGTGCAACCTGTCGCGGCGGCCTAGGAAGGCCGCCGCGCACGGTGGAGATGAGTTGGCAAAGTAGCACTAACAGCCTGTAGGCCGCGGCGTGCCGCGGCCTACTTCGCCGGCGCGTCGGTCAGCAGGGCCTTCAGTTGCTCGGGGGTCAGTTCCTCCAGACCCTCCTCGGTGTCCACCGCCACCGCCTGGCCGCGCGCCGTCACGACGACGACCCGCCGGCCCTGGCTCAGGGACTCGCGCAGGTCCTTCTGGGCGCGGACGAGTTGGAAGAAGGCCTCCGACCCCCACTTGACCTTCGTGAGGGTCTCGTCGCCCTGGTACGCCTGGTCGACCCAGACGCCGCGGTAGTTGACGAACTGGCGGTTGCCCTTGCGTTGGACCTGCTGGACGCCGCGGGTGTCCTTGGCGTTCTCGGCCCGCCGCAGCCGCTGGACCTCCTGGGCGATGTCGACGGCCGTGCGGCCGGTCTCGGCCTTCTCGAACTCCCGGAGGTCGGCCCGGATGCCGGCCGTGACGGTGCCGATGGGCGGTTCGGCCGGCGCGGCCGGCGCCCGGACGGTCGGTCCCGCGCTGCCGCGGTACCCGTTGCCCGACTTGTCGTCGAGCGATTCGCCGTCGGCCGGCCGCCGTGCCCCGAACCAGAAGGTGTCGTCCAACTGCCTGGCCCGGCGTTCCATGGCCTTCGCGGCCAGGGCCGGGTGCGCCCCCGAGCCGACGTGAAGGGTCGTCGGCGGCGTCCCGCTGCCTCCCGCCGGCACCGTCTCCACGGTAATGCCGTACCGCTTGTACTGCTCGGCATTCTCCAGGACGAGGTAACTGGTGTACGGCGTCTCGATGCCGTGGGCCAGGCTGAGGCGCACGATCTCGTTCTCGAGTTCCTTGCTCTCGCCGTGCAGGCGGATCTGGTCGAGCAGGTACCCGATTTTGCGGTGGGCGTAGAGCGACGCGATGAAACTGCGGTCGGCCGTCTGCTTCGGGAACGTCGCCTCGTAGACGAACGCCTCCGGCCTGTCGCCGACGCGTCCCCGGAGGCGGATGACCGAGTCGCCATCGCCCTCGTACGCCCCCACCAGCACGACCTGCGAGCCGCGGAACAGGTCGGGCAGGTCGCGCGGGTACGTCTCGGTCACCTTGACGCCGGGCACCTCCAGCGCCAGTTGCGTGAGGACCGGGTGGCTCATCTTGGCGAACAGGCGGGTCATTTTGCCGTCGATGGCCTCGCCGGGGCGGACGTACTCGGTCAGGGCCCCCGTGTCGCCGCTCATGCGGTCCAGAAGGCGAGTGTTGACGTCGTCGCCGACGCCGAACGTGAAGAGCCTCAGGTTCCGCGTGTTGTTGTCCTTGACGAGTTTGGCCAGGGCCTCGATGTCGGTCACGTCGACGGTGGGCCGGCCGTCGGTCAGAAACAGGACCGTCGCGGGCCGGTTGGCGTCCAGGGGCAGGGCGAAGACCTGGGCCAGGGCCTCGCCGACGTTCGTGCCGCCGGCCGCCTCGAACTTCTCGACCCACGCGCGGGCCTCGGCCTTGCGGTCGTCGTCGGCCCGGGTCCACCCCTTGGCGAACGCCTGGGCCACCGTCGAGAACTGGATGATGGCGAAACGGTCTTTCGGGTCGAGTTGGTCGATGCAAAACTTGAGGGCCCGCTTGGCCTGCCCGATCTTGTCGTCCTTACCGTCCTGCGGCTTCATGGACCCCGACGTGTCGAGGACGAAGACGGCGTCGCGCGGCACGCGCTGCTTGGCGCCAGCCTGGCTTTTCGGGGCCAGCAGCATGAGGAAGAGGCCCGGCTGTTTCGGGTCGGGCCGGTACGTCATCAAACTCAGGCCGAAGTCCTTCTCGCTGACCGTGTAGAAGAGTTGGAAATCGCGGTCGAGCACGGCCCCCTTGGCCTCCATGCCCGCGACGGCCTCGTGGTCGTTCGGCCGCGAGACGCCGATCTCGTGCGTGGGGCTGTAGACGTTCTTGATGGGCACGCCGCTTCGGATGCGGACCGATACGGTGAAGTCCTCGAGCGTCTTCGACGCCCGGTCGCCGACGCGCAGCGGAAAGACGTACTCGCCCAGCCCGTCGTCCACCGGCACCAGGTGCGTGTATTCCAGTTCCACCTTCTGCGTGCCGCGCGCCGGCACCGGAAAGATCCGCAGCCGCAGCACGTTGCCGTCCATGTACTCGAGCAGGCCGGGGTCCTTGGACCGCCGGACGATGTCTTCGTAGACGTTGCGTGCCTTGTCGCGCTGGAGCAGTTCGCCCTTCATCCGCTTGCCGCCGATGTACATGGCGAAGTCGCGGATGGCGGCCGTGGCCGGCACCGGGAAGATGTACGTGCACTCCAGTTCGCGGCCGGTCGAGTTCTGGAACTCCTGGACCACGCGGGTCGTGGCCACCTGGTTGTCGATCAGCGTGTCGACGCGCAGGTACTTGACGGCCAGCGGCGGCACGTCCTTGTCGGCCGGAATCAGCATGCCGGCGCCCCAGGCGTCACCTGCCAGGCACGCCAGCGCCGCCACGGCCAGAGCGATGGGTGTTGCGAGTCTCATCAGCATTCCCTTTCCGTTGGCGCCGCCACGGCGCTCACTCCCACATCTCCGCCCCGCCGCGCCTCGACCGCGGCACGGGCGGTGGGGTCAGGATGCGCTCCTCGACCTGGCACCCGAAGTGCACGAGGTCGTCGCCCAGCGCGACGCCGTCGCCCACCAGGCCGCCGGCCTGCGTGCCGATGCCCGCGCCGCTACCGGGCGTGCCGCCGTGGCGACTGCCGGCCCGGCGGACACGGTCCAGAAAATCCCACGCCACGGCCTGCGGCATGGCGCCGCCCGGCTGCCGGGCGCGTTCGGCCTGGAGGACCAGGTCGACGGCGTAGGCGTCGATGAGTTTCCCCAGGAGCGCCCCGGCCAGGTCGGCCCGGCCGAAGAACTCGGCCCCCAGACCGCGGCCCGTCAACCGGTCGGCGAAGATGAAGCCGACGCTGTCGGCCGGGACCTCCGGCGCGATGCTCCGCCGCACCTCGTCCAGGTCGCGCCGCACGGGGCCCGCCTTCAGGCCTAGTTCCAGGCTGTCGGTGGCGTTGCCGGCGCCGAGGGCGGCGTTGTTGCGCGCCACCTCGGCCCAGACCTGGCCCTGGTCGGCGCCCTTGCGCATCTCTCTCTGGATCGATTGCGGCACGAGGAGGGCGCCGCCCGTGAAACCGTCGGCCCCGCGCCACCGCCGGGCCTCGACACAGAAGACCGGCGTCTCGACCCGCTG
The DNA here is from genome assembly GCA_035528235.1 of Phycisphaerae bacterium. Taxonomy (GTDB): domain Bacteria; phylum Planctomycetota; class Phycisphaerae; order FEN-1346; family FEN-1346; genus DATKZB01. The sequence continues at coordinate 4,036 of DATKZB010000023.1, read as the reverse complement.
ACCGGGCGCCAGGACTGTGTCTTGCCGCACGGTCCGCGTCTGCTTGCCGCCCGAGATGACCTCGCCCGCCATCACGAACACCCAATCGTGTCGGCCCCGGTTCTCCATGACCACGACCGGCACCGTCCCGCCGCCGCCCTTCTCGGACACCACGAGGATGCCTTTGGCGATGGCGGCATCGGTCGTCCGCCAGCCGCCCGCGAGGGGCGCCCGGCCGCGAAGAGCCACCGGGAAGACGGCAAGCCGGCCGTGGACGAGCGGCCGGCGGACCTCCAGGCGATTTAGGTACGCCGCCAGCGCCGGCACGTGGTGGCCGGGTGGCGGCGGCGGAGGCGAAGGAGGAGGCGGGGGAAGAATGCGCGGTTCAGGCCGGCTGGGCGGCGCCCCTTGAAACTCCTCCTCGATGTACGCCGCCGAGGCGGCCACTGCCAGCAGCGCGAGACCGACCAGAAACCACCCGCCGCCGCGCCGCAGCCATGGTTGCGTCATGGGAGCGTCCTCCCAGGATTCGCCTCGGCAGGGGAGCGCGCCGTGAGGCCGCGTGTCCCGCCGAGGCAGGCATTCCGCAGGCTTAGACGTTGGCTTGGGAGCGTGGGTTCCACGAATCGGCGGCGCATGTGGACAGGTGGGCGCAAAAAAATGGGGCAAGGCCTGGAGGGGAGGCCTTGCCCGTGTTGCGGGGATAGACGGCTCTTAAATATCCGCCCCGCTCTGTATTCGGTTCTTCAACACCCTTTGTCTACCAACGCCGGTGTGATCCGGAGTTGGTGTGTGTGGGAACGATTGGCAAAGGTGTGTTTCCGTCCCTCCTTCTCGCACCCCGCAACGAATTTCGAAAGATCGTTTCTATCCCGCAACGCCCCGCAGGGCGGTTTCCGTTAGGATGGCTCGTTCCCTAATTGGGAGTTAAGGGGGTTGTGCGGCAAAGCGCCTGAGATTCTCGTCGCACCCGGGGGAGGGCTGTGCGTGAAGTCGCAAGCGATGCCATTAAAGAACGAGCCACTTGGCATGTTTTAAGAGCAATGGGTGTGCCAAAGCGGTCTTGGCAGAGGGTATAATGTTTCTGGCGAGCGTAACTCGTTGTAGGGCAGGTGGTTACGGCCTTGTTATTCTTGCGGCTTGTCTGATCTCTCGGCCGGACCAGAACGCCGAATGATGTTGCTTAGCATCAGTTTCCTGTCGGCATCCGGCCGGAAATGCTGTAAGTGCTTGTGTGAAAGATGGTTGCGCGCCATCCTGACTCGGGTTGCATTCAAGCGACGGATGTTGCCTCAGAGCAACGTCCGGGCGGCCAGATCTGGTAGCGGAGGCCTGCCCCGCGTGGAGGCGGTCAAACCCGGCCCCACGCGTCGGGCGTCGCCAGGCACCCAACCGAGTAACGTCCGATAAGTTTTCTAAAGACGGCGCCACCGACCTGCCGAAGAGTCTTCCGTGAGCGAGGCCAATCGGCTTCCCCAGTATTGGCAATGGGGACCGGAAGACGCCGACCGTTAGGGCGGCGGTCACAGGGAGAGCGACCATGCGGGTCATTGCCATCTTCAACCACAAGGGCGGCTGCGGAAAGACGACGACGGCCATCAACCTGGCCGCAGCACTGGCGGCGGCCAAACGGCGCGTCCTTCTCGTGGACCTGGACCCCCAGGCCCACGCGACGGTCGGCTGCGGCGTGCGCGAGCAGGAGGTCGAACTGAGCATGCGGCACGTGCTGGGCGGCGAGGGTTCCGGCAACGGGCCCCTGGCGGTGCCCGACATCGCGTGGGAAATCCTCGAGGGGCTTTACCTGGCGCCGTCCAGCGTGGGCCTGGCCTCGCTGGAGCAGACGCTCGCCGGGGCCGACGGCCGCGACCGGCGCCTTAAGGAACTCATCAGCCAGGTCGACGGACGGTACGACTTCGTCCTGATCGACTCCGGTCCCGGCCTGGGCATCCTCTCCATCAACGCCCTGATGGCGGCGGGCGAAGTCCTGGTCCCGGTCGACCTGGGTTTCTTCAGCATCTACGGCCTGGGCCGCGTCGTCCAGACCATCGATATGATCGGCGAGCGCACCGGCCACGCGCCCGCCTTCAGCATCCTGGCCACGATGTACGACACCCGGGCCCGGACCATGCGCCGCGCCCTGGCGGCGCTGCGCGACCAGTACGCCGGCCGCGTCCTCGACACGGTCATCCACTTCAACGTAGACCTGCGCGAGGCCGCCGCCATGGGCAGCCCCATTCTGGAGTTCCGGCCGGGCTCGCGCGGGCACACCGACTACCGGGCGCTGGCGCAGGAGGTGTTGTCGGCCGGCCTCCAGGTCGAGTACGAGACCCTGGCGCAGCAGGAGACCGAGACGTTTGAGCGCGAAGAACGGGCCGTCGACGAAAAGGTCGAGGCGGTGTACGGCGCCGTCGTCACGGAGGGCGGCGTCCGCTTTGTCTGCCATGCGCCCGACGCCCGGCGCGTCCAGGTGGCCGGCGACTTCAACAGTTGGGGCATGGCCGATGGCGAGACCGAAATGACGCCCACCGACCAGACCGGCGTCTGGCGGAAGGAGATCCGCGTCGGACCCGGCCGGTACGCCTACCGGCTCATCATCGATGGCCGGTGGTGCAGCGACCCCGCAAACCCCTACGTCGAGAGCAACCCCTACGGCGAACTGAACAGCGTCGTCGAGGTCCAGTGACCCCCAGGCACGAGGCGCCATGGACACCCGAGACGTGACGGCGCCGCGCCGGCGGTTTGCCGGCCGGCACGATGCGGCAGGGCTGGGCGAGGAAGAGTTTGCTGCCCTCGCCGAAGTGCTCCTCTCGCCCCAGCCTGCCGCACCGCCGACGGCGGTCGAGACGCCCCCGGCCGCCGACGCCGACGTCGCGCCGCCTCCCGAGATCGATGCCCCCCAGGGCCTCTACGTCCTGGTGCCGGCCGGCATCGAGCCGGTGAACCGGCGCGACGCGGCCCTGGCTGCCGCGCGGCGGCTGGCGCCGGGGCGACGCCCGGCTGCCGTCTTCGTGTTCGAGAACGGTCTCGTGGAGGCCCACGTTCTGGGCGAGACGGCGTGTGGCCGGCTTGGGCCGCAGAACTACCTCGGAGCACTCGACCTGGACCGGACCATCGCCGACCTCCTGGCCCAGTGCGACCAGGTGGGCGTGGTGGTGCTCGACCCGCCGAACGGGCGGCTTCGCGGCCTCGGATCGGCGGCGCGGCGGATCGTCTTCCTCGCGACGGCCGACGCCGAGAGCGTGGTCGAAACCTACCGCACCCTCAAGGCGTGGCGGATGGGCGGCGCCCTGGCCCAGGCCGCCCTGCTGCTGGTCGACGGCAACGGCGACGGGCAGGCCGGTCGGCTGGGGCGGCGGCTTCGCCGGGCGGCCCGGGGGTACCTGGGCTGCGAGGTGGCCATTCAGCGCGACGGGCCGGCCGCGGGCGGCGACGTGCACGTGGACCTGCCTCAACCGGTGCGGATCTTCTCGCAGACCCCCGCCGACGAAGTCTGGCCGCGCCTCCTTGCGGCCGCGGGATGCGCCGAGCCGATGGCCGCGGCGCCCGTTGTGGCGGCGCCCGAGAGCCGGGCGGTTGTGCCGGCCCGAACCGACATCTGCCCCGCCTTCAGCCTGTGGGACCAGGCCGAGAGGGGCGAACTGCTGACGGCCATCGAGGCCCAACTCGGATCTCTGGTCGGCGGGTCGCTCAGGGTCGTCTTCCAGGTCGAGGTCGACGAACCCGGGGCACCACCACTGGCGGGCGTCCGCGACGACGGGGCCCTGGTGGCGATCCTGCTGCCCGGGCCCGGCGAGGCGGCCGACACCGCGGCGGCCGAGCGGTGGCTCGAGGTCCACCGGTCGCTGCTGGCCCGGGCGTATGGGTCGGCCGAGATCGCGGCCGGGCCGAAACCGACGGCCATCGCGCTGGCCCCGCTGGAGGCCGGGCCGCCGGCCGAGGGTATCCGCCGGTTTGTCCCCGTCCGGTTGGGCGGCCACAAGGGGATTGTGCTCCTGCCGTAGCCACCAGCAGTTTAACATTGCGTGTTTGCGCGGCGGGTCCCCGCACCCGCCGCGCT
>DATKZB010000022.1:0-4043 GCA_035528235.1 Phycisphaerae bacterium | reverse complement strand
GGACAGGCCCAACTGGCGGACCTGGTAGGCGAGAAAGTCGCGTTCGCTCATGGTCAACTTGGCGAATTCCTCGAACTCGGCGTCGATAAGGCGGTCCCCTTCGGCGCCCTTGGCCTTGATCGCGGCGGCGGTCTTGCGGGCTTCGTCGGCCTCGATGATTTTGAGGCGCAAGGCCAGAACCTTGGCGGCGTGACCGGCCTCCAGGTTCATGGCCTCGACTTCGGCCGCGGTCAGTTCGCGGGCCGACAGGGTAGCCTTGCGGTAGGCGGCCTGGAGGGCTTCGACGGCCTTGACGCCCCGGTTGTACCGCTCGACGGCTTCGGTCCGGTCTTTCTTCCCGGCACCGCCGAGGCCGGTCGGAATGTCGCCAACATCAAGGCCGCGAAGGCGGAAAACAAACTTCTGCGCGGCGGCATCGACGGGCCCGGCCAGCATCTTCACAATCTCGCCGAGGCCGAACGGCATGGATTCGGCCGCCTTGCGGGCGGCGTCCATGTTGCCGGCAAAGAGGGACGAAAAGATCTCGGCGCTTTTTAGGCTGGCGCGTGCCGCAGCGATCGCGGCACCGACCTTGATGGTGCCGCCGATTATTGTATCGGACATCGAACGGGTTAGCAGGCCCTGTTCGGCACCGGCGCCGCTGACGCCGCGATGCACCTGGCCGTCGCGGCCGATGCTCCAGCGGTTGCGGTCAACCCACTCTTTGAGCCGGGCCTCGGACCGTTTGAGGCCTTCCACAAACTTCGCGTCCTCGGCCGTGAGTTCGACGTAGGCGCGGCCGGCGCGGATGTCAGATGATGAAACGGCCATCGTGTACCCTCTACGCTGCGAGTCGGGCCTTCCAAAGGGCCGGTGTGGACGGCAGGGCCGCCGACAGGGCCGGGCCCATGTACGAGCGGGCCGGATAAAACAGGTGCCGGATCGCCGGGCCAAACAGTTCGGCGTTCAAACGGTCGGCATGGGCGGCCTGGGCAGCCGTCGAGAGCCGGGCGAACGTCACCATGACCGGCCGACCGTGAACGTCCACAACCTTGCGGGTCGTGCGGCCGGGCCGGCCGCCTACGCGGATTTCGCCGCCGTCGCCGACACGGCGAATACGGCGGCGGCGGTTCCGCATGGTCGCTGTGCCGCCAAACTCATGCAGGGCCGGGATGTTGGTCTGCGAACCCGGCAGCCGGGTCGGGCCGACCACTACGCTGGTTGTGGCCGGCTCGTACCCGTAGAACAGAAACTTGCGAATCCAGGGGTGCGGACGGACGGCCCGTGGAGGCGAGCCCGGCGGGGCAGGGTCGGTCGGCTTGATGCGTTTCCGCCTGCCCGCCTCCACCAGTCGGGCCTGTTCACGCGTACTCGTGGTGTACCGCATGCTGCGGCGTGCAATCGTGCGGATCGTGGCACCGGCCTTGCCGAGGGCCTGGCGGGTTGTCAGGTCCAGGGCACGCTTGACGAGCGGCCGGTCAAAGAACATGCTCGGCGTGATGTTGAAGCCGGTCGGCATCACGATTCCGTTGGGGTTTCAACCGCCGGGGCGGCCGCGGTCAACTGCGAAAGCATGATGCGCGCCGTTTCGGCGGCGGCCTTGTCGGCGGCAGCCTTGGCCTCGGTTTCGCGGGTACGGGCGAACTTGGCGTCCTCGGCCGCTTTCAGGGCTTCTCTGCGTTTCTTGACGTAAAGGGCCATGCCAGCAGCACCAGGGATCAGAGCCAAGAGGCCATAGTCTTCGAGGACATCGACCACGCGGTCTATGGTGTCAAGGGCCTGCCCTTCGGCGGCTTCCACGACCTCAGCGGTGGTCGGCCGGCGAGCGGCCTGGGCCGAGGCGGCGGCCTGAACCTTCTTAAGCGCGGCGTCGATCCGCTGCATCCGTTTTGCTTCCTCGGGCGACATATCGTCCAGGCCGGGTATTGGGATCGCGTCCGCGATCGCAGCACCCATCTTCTGCGCCTGCACGATGGCCTCGCTTCGGAACACAACGCGGTCACCGTCAACCTTGGCCTGGCCGTCGATGTCGGTTGCCAGGTCGGCCAGTGCTTCGGACGCCACGTCGGCCGTGCGTTCGAGAACGTCGCCCTTCAATTCGAGGGCTTCGGCCCGGCGTTCCATCAGGTTCCAGGCGTTGGTAACGGCGGGCGGCACGAGATCGGAAATGTCAACAGGTTCGGACGGGGGCCCGGCATAGGCGGCGCTGGCCCGGGCGGCACCGGCCATCTGGCGGACGGCGGGCGAACCGGGCGGCAGGCCGCTGGCGGCGGCCACCTGTGCAAGGTCGGCGCCCGCCTGGGCAACTTGCCTCTGCGGCTCGGACGGCGCGTAGCGAAAACCAGGCAGGACACCGCCGCAACCGGCTAGGAGTGCGGCGCACAGCAACAGCATCATCAGCGTGAACAGGCGTTTCATGGTTACACTCCTTGTGTTGGAAACACCGATTTCAACAGGTCGATGTTATCGCGGGTCAGCAGGACGCCCTGGTTGCGCTTTTTGCCGTAGGGCGTGAAATCCTCGGGCCGAAGGCTTCGCGTCTTTTTCGGGTCGCCGTGCGTGACGGCCAGCATCCACATCAGTTCGCCATGCTTCGCCCAAACGGCCCGCAGGTGCGCGTCGGCCATCCAGACGAGTTCCCGCAGCGTCAAGGGGCCGGGGTCGATTCCGAGGATGCCGGCAAGTCGCCAGATGAGTTGCCAGGTGCTGACGGGTCGGCGTCGGGGGGCCTCATCGGCAGAACCTCCCGAAACCGGCTCGGGAAAAAAGCGAGAAGACCCTCCAAAATGGCGTGCCGCGCGGCGTCGATGGCGTCACCCACTAGGGCGGCGTCAAACTCCGGACGCTCGATCTTTGCAGCCGCGGCGGCGGGCTGACAGACGCCCCAGGCCACGTCCACGACGAGGCAGGGGTCGCGGGCCAAGCGCTTGAACAGCGTCTCGGCATCGTCGCCGGCGATCAGGTCCACCAGATACAGGCCGGACGATTCCTTGGCCCGGCGGATGGCGCTGGTGTCGATCGTGACCATCCACTCGCGGCCGCGTGAGTCGGAAAAGGTCGGCATGGTTATCCTTTACGCAGACTCGCCCACGAGAACGATGTCGTACAGCGCTTCATCGTCCGCGTCTTTGTTCAGAATTTTGAGAAGGTCGGCGTCGGTGGCCGTCACGGTCCATCCGGCCGCCGACGGGTTGGTGATCAGCATCATGCCGCCGGCGGGCACGCGGATGGCGTCGGTCGCCGCCTCAAACGGCCCTTGAAATTCGTTGGCCGCGGCACCGCCGACACTGATCACGGCATCGGTCGCGGTGTGCGCGCCGAGAGCCTTGTCGGACCGGTTAAACACGAGGATGGCCTTGACGTTGGCGAAAGTCACCGTGCCGCCGAAGGCGTTGGTCTGGCCGCCGGCCAGGTCCAGTTCTTCGCTCGCGGTTTTGGCCAGGGTCCGCCGGTCCCACCATACCTGATTGGCCTTGCTGACGCCGGTGCCGAACGTGAGGGCCAGGACCTTCTCGGCGATCTTGAGCGGGACGTTCGGCGTGGCCAGGTCGATGGCCTTTTGAACGATGGCCGACAGGTCGAGGTTCACTTCAAAGGAAAGGCCGGTAATGTCGGTCGCCATGTGCGTATTCTCCTATGCGTGCAGGTCAGGGCCCGGTTCAGGCGCTGATTTCTTTCCATTGCGGGACGTTGGTCGAGTAGCAGGGCTTGATCGTGACGGCAACGGTGATGATGCCGTCCTCGCCCTCATTGCGTTCCCACTTGAACAGTTTTCCGTCAAACCACCGGCCGCGGGAACCGGCCACGGCGACGCCGCCGTTCATGACGGCGAAGCCCACCAGCGTCCGGCCGAAGTAGGCGTCCTCCAAGACGTCAACCGGCGTGACGGACGTGTCGTAGGGCAGTTCAAAGTCTAGGATGATGTCATCAAGCGTGGGTTCGGTCATCTTACATCCGCCGCAGGCGCGGACCGTCAGATCAACCTCGCCCATAGACGAGTTCATCCGCACGCCCTTGACGGTCGTGATCTCCGTCCAGGTCGGCGTGCCGCCGATGCCCGCGGC
>DATKZB010000021.1:0-3380 GCA_035528235.1 Phycisphaerae bacterium | reverse complement strand
CGCGGTCGAAAACGCCACTTGACATCGGGCAGCCTTTCATGAATAGCCTCGCTCAAGGCCCGCCGCGCGACCGGCAACACCCGCGCCGTCCGGGCCGTCGTGACACTCGCCCTCGAGGCCAAGCCCTGCGTCTGCGGCCAGCCGCGCTGGCACGTGACGAGCGTCCAGGGCCGCGTCCGGCACCTCAAGTGCCGGTCCTGCGGCCGGACGGACAAGTTGGTCCCGCCGGCCGACGGCGCGCCCGGGCCTTTATGCGCCCTGTAACGGGGCGCCTCGCAGGAGCCGTCCGCCGCCCCTATCATGCTGGCCGGCGAAGAAGCACCAGGCGCGGCCGGCCGCGCTGACATGTAATGCACGTCGAGGGCCGCGTGCGATACCTCAAGTGCCGGTCCTACGGCCGAACGGACAAGTTGGTCCTGCCGGCCGACGGCCTTGCTGCCGGAAAGGGGCATGACTGATGAAGACCAAGCGCACCTCCCATCTGGACCATATCGCCGCTACCTTGAGGCCCCTGGCCGTCCGCGTCGACGTCCTCCGGCCAGACCCGGCCAACACGCGCATTCACGATGCGCGGAACATGGAGGCCCTCGAGGCGAGTCTCCTCAGGTTCGGTCAGCAGAAACCGATCGTGGTCGACCGTAAGGGCATCGTCATTGCGGGCAACGCGACTTTAGAGGCGGCCCGGCGCCTCGGCTGGCGCCACGTGGCCGCGGTCCGGACGACGCTCGTCGGCGCCGACCGGACGGCCTACGGCATCGCCGACAACCGGACGGCGGAACTGGCTGCCTGGGACGTCGAGGCCCTGGGCCGGCTCCTCAAGGAGCTGGGAGACGAGGAGACGATCCTGGCGGCCGGGTTCACGGCCGAGGAAATGCAGGCCGTCCTCGACGGGATGCTCGGCCAGGGTCCGGCCGACGGCCTCACGGACCCTGACACCGTGCCGGGGCCTCCGGACGAGGCGGTCACGCGACCCGGCGACCTGTGGGTGCTCGGCAACCACCGCCTGCTGTGCGGCGACAGCAGCAAGGCCGAGGACGTCGACCGCCTCCTCGCCGGCGCCCGCATCCACCTCGTCAACACCGACCCGCCCTACAACGTCAAGGTGGAGCCACGGTCGAACAACGCCATCGCGGCCGGTCTCTCGTCGTTCCCGGCGGCGCAGGGCACGCATCGCGGTCTGATGCACCACCAGTCGTTCGATGTGGCGCGGCAGGGCGTGAAGGCCGCGACCACCAAGAAACTCCGCCCCAAGGACCGGCCCCTCGTTAACGACTTCGTCTCGGACGAGGACTTCGACCGAATGCTGCGGGCGTGGTTCGGGAACATGGCCCGCGTGCTCCTGCCCGGCCGGTGCTTCTACATCTGGGGCGGGTACGCGAACCTCGGCAACTACCCGCCGGTCCTGAAGGCCTGCGAACTGTACTTCTCGCAAGGCATCGTGTGGGACAAGGAGTGGCCGGTCCTGACGCGCAAGGACTTCATGGGGGCGTTCGAGATCTGCTTCTACGGGTGGCGCGAGGGGGCGGGCCACAAGTGGTTCGGCCCCACCAACGCCACTGACCTGTGGCACATCAGGAAGATTCCCCCGCCGCAGATGCAGCATTTGACTGAGAAGCCCGTGGAACTCGCCGTGCGGGCCATCCAGTATTCCAGCCGGCCCGGCGAGAACGTCCTCGATCTCTTCGGCGGCTCCGGGTCGACGCTCATCGGGTGCGAGCAAACGGGCCGGCGGGCCTACCTCATGGAACTCGATACCCTCTACTGCGACGTCATCGTCCAGCGCTGGGAACAGTTCACGGGCGGGAAGGCCGAACTCGAGGGGGCCTGCAGGCCGAGGCAGAAGAGGCGCCCGGGCGCGCCGAAGCGGAAAGCCCGGAGGCCCCGCCAGCCCGAGTCCTGACCTCCCCCGTCCCCGCCCCAGGCGGACCCGCCTCGGGCGGGAATGGCGTCGGCGTGGGACGCCGTCCCGCTGCCGACGTTGGCCCGTGTTGCGGCCGGGCCAGGGGCGGGCGAGGGTGGGGTAGCCTGCCACGCCCCTCGACGCGTCCTGCGCAATCGTGGCGCGTTGGGGTGTTCGGCGCGCGACTCGCCGCGCACAGTGATGTACGGTGCGGCACGGCTCTGAGTCTTGCCTACGCTCGGGCCGAAGAGGCGCCCGGGCATGATGCGCCTGGGCGCCTGGGGTAATGGGCCGGTTGATGTTACGCGGCCGGCTTGCCTGCGTCCTTTCCGCCGGCAAGGGCGAACTGGCCCCGGCCTTCCTTGCGGAACCGCGAGCCGCGGGCCAGGTTGGCAATCTCGCGGATGATGGCGGCGTAGAGCGTCGCCTCGGGCGTCTTGCCCTTGGTCTGCCAGAGGCCCTTGGCCAGCATTCGCTCGACCATCTCCTTGCACCCGAGCGGACCGCCGCCGGCCGCCTTCAGGACCTCGACCGCCGCATCGAGGCAGCCGGCTTTCTTGGCATCGCCCTTGGTGGGCTTCTTCTCCTTGGCGGCCCGCCGCGCGTCGGCGTTCGCTCGGACGGCCGCATCGACCGCCGCGTCCGGTGTGGCGACCTTGGTGGCGACCTCCTTCCGCCAGGTCTCGACCTTGGTCCGCTTCGCGGCCTTGGCGTCGGCCGCGGTCTTGCCGCCGCCCGCCTGGCTCGGAATGGCCAGGGCCAGGGGCTTCGACTTGTGGACCACGCCCCGCAGCCGCTGGGCGGACTTAATGCGGACCTTCTTGCCCGTGGCGGTGTTGGTCGCGTTCCACCCGCCGTGCGGGCTCTCGCCGTCGATGCGGACCGGCACCACCTTGCCACTTACCTTCGCGGAGTACACACCGCCCACCTTGACGTCTGCCTTCTTCATGGCTCGTCCCTTTCTCAAAGTTCCATCATGTCCGCGACGTAGTGCACCAGGAACCCCAAGAACCTCGTGGATACCCGCGTGCCTTCGTCGGCCGACAGGCCGTCGGCCAGGACCCCCCTGGCCGCCGCCTGAATGCCAATATGCCGCTCGTCCTGGCACTCGGGCTGGGGGCTCCAGCCCGGGAACAGAACCTCCTCGTCGGTCGCTTCGAGCCGCTTGGCGGCCCGTCGCAGGAGGTCCATCGCCTGCTTCCGCGTTCGCTCGTTCATGTTCGCCTCCGCGTCCTGGTCCGGTTAGTCGGCGAAGGTCTGGATGGCCCGCAGGTAGTCGGCCACGTCGCCTGCGGTGCCCTGGTAACCGTCGAGTTCCCGCTGGAGCCGGGCGGCGGCAGACCGCTGGCTTTGCTCGTCGCGGGTATCGACCTCCAGGTCGAGGATGCCCAACGCCCCGTCGCCGCGGATGCCGATGACCTGCTTCCCCGCCACATCGCGGTAGGCGATGTTCGCCCAGCCCTTCGCGCCCTCGACCGTC
>DATKZB010000020.1:0-15630 GCA_035528235.1 Phycisphaerae bacterium | reverse complement strand
TCGAGGAGGCCCGCGTCGTCGAGTACATCCAGCCGTTCGGCTTTCTGGACCTCTTCGGCGTATCGGGCCGGGCCGCGTCGCTGCTGAACCTGACGCCCGACACGATTCTATCGCTCGTCGCCCCCTCGCCCCAGGTCATGTGTCTCTGGACGGGGCGCTGAGGGGCCCGGGCCTGCCGGCACCCTAGCGACGGCGATCTGCGGGGGCGGAGCGGCGCCGGGATGGTCCGCGCCGTCCGCCAACACGAAGGGAGCACGCGACTCATGCAGTATCGACCGTTCGGGAAGACCGGCGTCCGCGTTTCGCGCCTCGGTTTCGGGGCGATGCGGCTGCCCATCGAGAAGGACAAGAAGGGCCGGATAACCGGCATCGAGCAGTCGGCCGAACTCATCCGCCGCGGCATCGACGCCGGCATCAACTACGTCGATTCCGCCCCCGGCTACTGCCACGGCGAGAGCGAGACCGCCATCGGCCTGGCCATCAAGGGACTGCCGCGCGACCAGGTCACCCTCTCGACCAAGAACGGCGTCTGGAACGCGTGCGGCCAGTGCTTCCGCCTGAAACTGGACCTCTCGCTGCGGAAACTCGACTGCGGGTACATCGACTTCTACCATTTCTGGGTTCTCTCGTGGCAGGACTACCTGAACCGGTGCGTCGGCAAGAACGCCCCCCTGGCCCAGGCCCTGAAGGCCAAGGAGGAGGGCCTCATCCGGCACATCTCGTTCTCGTGCCACGACAAGCCCGAGAAGGCCATTCAACTCATCGACACGGGCCATTTTGAGTCGATGCTCGTCCAGTACAACCTGCTCGACCGCCAGTCCGCCCCGGCCATCGCCCACGCCCACGCCAAGGGTCTCGGCACGGCCGTGATGGGCCCGGTGGGCGGCGGCCGCCTCGGCACGCCCTCGGAGGTCATCGCCAAGGCCACCGGCGTCTCGTCCACGGCCGAGGTCGCCATCCGCTTCTGCATGGCCAACCCGGACCTCGACGTCGTCCTCTCCGGCATGGGCACGCCCCAGATGGTGGACGAGAACGTGGCCACGGCCGACCGGGCCGAGCCCCTCTCGGCCCGCGAGGTCGCCCGCATCGACCGCCTGGCCAAGGCGAACCGCAAGATCCTCGACCTGCCGTGCACCGGTTGCGGCTACTGCATGCCGTGCCCGCAGGGCGTGGCCATTCCGCAGATCTTCGAGATGCTCCAGTGGCACACGGCCTTCGACCTGAAAGGCCCCGCCCGCGAGCGGTACGGGTGCCTGGGCAAGGGTTGGCAGAAGCGGCAGAAGCCGGCGAGCGCGTGCGTCGAGTGCGGCCAATGCGAGGAAAAGTGCCCCCAGGGCATCTCCATCATGGAACGGCTCAAAGAGGCCCACCAGGCGCTCGGCGGCCAAGGGGGCAAGTAGGGCCGCCTCCCTCGAATCCCCATCGGATGCGATGGAGGTCGGACCCCATCCATGGAACCCGAAGCCTCCGGCCCCGCGGCCGGGGGCTTCGTCTTGCGCCCGCGAGCGTTCTAAGATCGCGTATTCACATCACGGCTTGTGCGCGGTGGATCCCCGTACCCACCGCGACGACCCGCGGTCGCACCTCGAGCGCGGCCCGCCCGGGGCGGGCCGCGCGAACACGCAATGTTAAACTGCCCTTGCGGCCCCGGCACCCCCCTTGCGAGGGCCCCTGTCGGTTGACACTCCCGCGCTCGGGCCCTAAGATGGTTTCCTTCCGTTGGGGATCTGTGACTGTGCGAGGTCTTGCCGTGCCGATCGAGCCAAAGAGGTTGAAAACCGACGCTTCCGACCGGGCCCTCCGCCGCGCCGAGGCCCTGATGCCGGGCGGCGTCTCCAGCCCCGTCCGCGCCTTCAAGGCCGTCGGCGGCCGGCCCCTTTTCATCGCCTCGGGATCCGGATCGGCGATCCGCGACATCGACGGCAACGTCTTCCTGGACTACGTCATGAGTTGGGGACCGCTCATCCTCGGCCACGCCCACCCCCAGGTCGTCGAGGCCGTGGCCGCCGCCCTGAAGGACGGCTCGTCGTTCGGCGCCCCGACGGTCCGCGAGGTTGAACTGGCCGAACGCATCGCGGCGGCCATGCCCGCCATCGAGCAGGTCCGCTTCGTCAACTCCGGCACCGAGGCCACAATGAGTGCCGTCCGCTTGGCCCGTGCCGCCACCGGCCGACCCGGCATCATCAAGTTCGAGGGGTGTTACCACGGCCACGTCGACGCCCTCCTGGTCCGGGCGGGCAGCGGGGCCATGACCTTGGGGGCGCCCTCCAGTCCCGGCGTGCCCGACGACACCGTCCGGCACACCCACCTCGTCCCGTTCAACGACCTGGCGGCCGTCCGGAAGGCGTGCGAGGCGTCGGCCGACCAGATGGCGGCCATCATCGTCGAGCCGGTTGTCGGCAACATGGGCTGCGTCCCGCCCGCCGAGGGGTTCCTCCAGGGGCTTCGCGAGGTGGCCGACCGGTTCGGCCTGCTGCTCATCTTCGATGAGGTGATGACGGGGTTCCGCGTGGCCCGCGGCGGCGCGGCCGAGCGATACGGCGTGCGGCCCGACCTCGTGACGCTTGGCAAGGTCATCGGCGGCGGGTTGCCGGTGGGGGCCTACGGCGGCCGGCGCGACCTCATGCAGCAGGTCAGCCCCGTCGGGCCGGTGTACCAGGCGGGCACCCTCTCGGGAAATCCCCTGGCGATGGCCGCCGGAATCGCTACGCTGGACGTCCTGGCCGGACCCGGCGCCTACGCGGCGCTCGAGCGGGCGTCGGCACGCCTGGAGGCCGGCCTGGCGGACGCCGTGGCCCAGGCCGGCGCCGCGGCGCGGGTCCAGCGCGTCGGGTCCATGTTGTCGCTGTTTTTCAGCGCCGGGCCCGTCACGGACTACGCCTCGGCCCTCCGGTGCGACACGGCGGCGTTCGGCCGGTTTCACCAGGGGATGCTGGCGCGCGGCGTGTACCTGCCGCCCAGTCAGTTCGAGGCTTGGTTCGTCAGCCTGGCACACACGCAGGAGGACATCGACCGGACGGTCGAGGCCGCCCGGGATACGCTTGCGGCCGGCGCCTAGTGCTGTTTCCAGAAAGGTGGTATCACTTTCAGCGGGGAAGTTCGATGCCCAGGGCGTAGCGCCGGGGCACGGCGGTAGAGTCCAGATCGGAGATACGTCATGGCACAGGAACAGAGGCGGGAGCAGCCGGTTCGGTTGCCGAACCCGAGTGCGCAGCCCTTTGTGGCGGCCCTGAAGACGACCCGGTTCTTCGCGGTGCTCTTCTTCTGGGTGACGATGGTGTGCGTGCTGGCCCACGCGGCCACGTTCTGCCTGGTCGAGTGGGTGGGCGCGTACGACCTGCCGGCGGCCGAGATCAAGCCGGCCGAGATCAAGCCGGTCGACGAGACCGTCCGCGGCCCGGCGCCCTGGCTGGGTGTGTTCGAGAACGCGGCGGCGGCCGCCGTCCCCGGCGAACTGTTCCCCAACGTCAAGCCCGAGCCGAGTTCGCGGCAGCCTGCGCCGTCGAAACCGGCCACCGCGGGGGCCTTGGAGGAAGAATCGCCCCCGGACCAGGTCGAGAGCCCGTCGCCCGAGACCGAGGGCCGGGTCGTGGCCGAGCCCGAGGAACCCGTCCGCAAACCGGCGCCCCTGACGCCCGAGCAGCGTCGGCTGCGGGCCCGGTATTACCGCAACCTCACGTCGTGTGTCTTGCGTCCGGCCCGGATCATCGGCACGCTGTCGGGCGTTCTGCTGGCCGTCACGCTTTTTCTGTACCTGGAGATTTCGCTGCTGGGCCGGCTGGCCGGCATCCGGCGGTTGACGCGGTCGCTGTTCGTGCTGCTGCTCTTTTTGTGGACGGTCCTGCCGTGGGACTGCGTCTTCGAGGGGTTCCGCACCAGCGCGATGTTCGACTTCGAGGCGCTCCTGGCGGCCCACACGGCGCGGGCCGGTGCGGCGGCGGGCGACTGGCTCGGCGCGGCGATGTACTTCGGCCAGTTCCTGGTCATGCCGGCGGTCAGTGTCATCCTGCTGGCGTGGTCGGGCATCCAGTTTGCCGGCGGGTACGGCGAGTCGGTGCTGGCCAACGAGTAATCGGGCGGGGAGCGCCTCATGATCCGGTTCTGCTGTCCGAAGTGTGAGTCCGAGATGGAGGTCGACGAATCGTTCGCCGGCCGACCCGCCCGGTGTCCCACGTGCGGCTCCGGCCTGAAGGTGCCGAAGGCCGGCGATGCCTCGCCCCTGGCCCCGCAGGCCCCCGCGCCGCGCCGCCCCGGGGCCCACATGGTCAAGATCGCCGGCGAGCAGGTCGAGGTCGTGCCCCCCCTGGAGACCATGGTCGTCGTCAGCATCGCGTTCGTGGCCCTGTCGGTGCTGGCGGTGGTGGGGGTGGGGCTGGGCCAGTTCGTCACGCTTCCGTGGACGGTGGGCATGGCCCTGGGCGCCGTGCTCGCCCTGCTGGGCGTGATGATCGGCGTGCCGGCGTACCACAACGTCCGCCGCAGCCGCGGACGTAAGCGTGGCCGGACGCACGCCCTCATTGCCATGCTGGCCGGCACGGGGCTTTTCCTGGGCTTTCTGGTCGGCGCCCTGGCGGGGTTTGCGACCAACGTGTGGCTGCGGCCCACGTGCGAGCAGAACCTCGAGAAGATCTACGCCGCCCTGCGGGCCTACGCCGACCAGCACGACGGCGCCTTCCCCAAGAGCCTCGACATCCTGGTCGACGAGCGGTATCTCGACAGCCGCAGCGGCCTCACGTGCCCCGCCTACCACGTCCAGGTCGGCACGACCACGTACATCCTGACGCCCGACATCAACATCAACGCCAAGGACCCCGACGGCCAGGCCTGGTGGTCGCCCGAGACGATGGTCGTCAGCGACGGCCCGCCCTACGAGGCCCACGGCGATGGCGTCGTCCGGGCCATGCTCCTGGGCGGCGAACTCAAGGAAGTCCCCCTGTCGAACTGGGACGTCTACCAGAAGGCCCAGGCCCAGCGCTGGAACGACATCCTGAACAAGATCCGCAAGCAGAACGAGGCGGCCGCTGAGGAGGCCGCCGAGCCGCCCGCCGCGCCCCCCGCCGCGCCGGCCGCCGGGGCCGCCAAGGAGGCCGCGCCGTGACGGTTTCGCACCCGCCCTCGTCCTCCCGGCCCCATGCCGCTGCGCCACGCCTCTCGGCCGGCCTCCGCGCCCTGGGCATCCTGCTCTTGGTCGTGCCGATGGCCGGGCTGGTCCTTCACCTCGCCCTCTACGGTCTGCTCGACCCCGAGATGCTGAAGGCCTACGTCCACGGTCCGTGGCTGAAGGCGGCCGCTATCGTCGCCTTCGTCAACCTGGTCGGCAACTGGTTCCATTACCGCAAGACCCGCATGGGCCTGGACGTGGCCTCGCGCATCATGACGTACCTGTGGGTCATCTCGATGATCGTCCTGCTGCGGGTGTCGATGTCGGTGCCGTGAGGTTTGGCACCAGGCCATTACGCCGTGCCACGAGCGGCGGGTCCGGGTCAGCGCCCTGGAGGTCTACAGCCGCCTGCCCAAGACCAACTGCCGCGCGTGCGGCGAGGCCACGTGCCTGGCCTTCGCGGCCAAGCTGCTGGCGGGCGAGCAGCGCCTGGCGAACTGCCAACCCGTCTTCGGCGGCGAGCACGAGGGCCTGAAGACCGCCCTGCTCGAGATTGCCGCCGGACTGGGGCTGTGAGACGCCACGGCGAGGCCGTGTCCTCTTCCCGCTCGGTCTATCCGGTTTCTCAGGAAACCCTCGACACGGCCGCGCGCCCTTCTTACTCTGATGCGGTGCCACTTGCTTCAGCTTGAAGGAGGTCGGCGATGAAGGACTCGACGCGGCGCGAGTTCCTGAAACACGTGGCCGCCGGCACGGTCGCCACGGCCATCGCCCCGGCGCTGCTGGCCTCCGGGGCGCGGGCCGCGCCCGAGCCGCCGGGCGGCAAACGCCCCAACATCCTCTGGATCTCCGCCGAGGACATCAGCCCCACCCTCGGCTGCTACGGCGACGCCTATGCCACCACGCCCAACCTCGACCGCCTGGCCGCCGAGAGCGTCCGTTACGACCGGGCCTTCACCCACGCCCCGGTCTGCGCGCCGGCCCGCAGCGGCATCATCACGGGCATGTACCCGACGACCCTCGGCACGACCTGGATGCGGTGCCAGGGTGTTCCGCCGCCCGAGGCCCGGTGCTTCCCCGAATACCTGCGCGGGGCCGGGTACTTCTGTACGAACAACGTCAAGACCGATTACCAGTTCGCCCCGCCGCCCTCGGCCTGGGACATGAGCAGCAAGACGGCCCACTGGCGCCATCGACCCGAGGCCGACCAGCCGTTCTTCGCCGTGTTCAACCTGACCGTCACGCACGAGTCGAGCACCCGCCGGTGGACGCCGGGCAAGCAGCAGCACGACCCGGCCAAGGCCCCGCTGCCGCCGTACTACCCCGACACCCCCATCGTCCGGCAGAACGTGGCGTGCTACTACGACCGGATGTCGGAACTCGACGCCCAGGCCCGGAAGGTCCTCGACGAACTCGAGGCCGACGGCCTGGCCGACGACACCATCGTGTGGTTCTGGGGCGATCACGGGTGGGGTCTGACGCGCGGCAAGCGGTGGGTGTACGACTCGGGCACGCGCGTGCCGCTGCTGGTGCGCGTGCCCGAGAAGTGGCGGGCCTGGGCCGGCGCGGGCGAGCCGCGGTCGGTCGCCCCCGGCGCGGTCGAGGGCGAGTTTGCCACCTTAATCGACTTCGCCCCCACGGTGCTCAGCCTGGCGGGTGTCCCCATCCCGAGCCAGATGCAGGGCCGCGCGCTGCTCGGGCCGCAGAAAGGTAAGCCGCCCGAGTACGTCTTTGCGGCGCGCGACCGCATGGACGAGACCATCGACTGCATCCGCGGCCTGAGGGACAAGCGGTTCAAGTACGTCCGCAACTTCATGCCGTACCTGCCGCGCAGCCAGCACATCGATTACATGGATCAGACGCCCATCCTCCAGGAGATGCGGCGCCTGGCGGCCGAAGGCCGGCTCGAACCCGGCCCCCGGATGCAGTTCTTCGAGCCCGCCAAGCCCGCCCATGAACTCTACGACACCGTGGCCGACCCGCACGAGGTCCGTAACCTGGCCGACGACCCGAAGTACAAGGACGTCGTGGAGCGGATGAGCGCGGCCCTGGGCGAGTTCCTGAAGCGAATCGGCGACGTCGGCCTCATCCCCGAGCCCGACTTCGACGCCGCCAAGGGCGGCGGTAAGACGGCGGCGCCCGTCTTCTGCCGGGCCGATGCCGCGCGCGTCGCCCTGGCGTGCCGGACGCCGGGCGCCTCGATCGTCTACCAGGTCGGCCCGGCCGGCAAGAAGGCCGACGGGGCGAAGCCGGAGCGGTGGCTCCTCTATGCGCGGCCGGTCGAGGTGGGCGCGGGCGAGGTGCTCCGCGCGAAGGCCTGCCGCCTCGGCTACGCCGGCAGTCCCGTGGTCACGTTCCGCCGCGGCGACGCGTTGGCCGCCGGGCCCCCGGCCGTCGACGCGGGGCCGCTGTGGCGCGAGAAACTCAATCGCACCGACCTCATCGCCCGCATCCTCGCCGTCAAGGCCTTCGACGGCCGCTGGGCCGAGGGCATCGATGCGTACCTGGACGCGCTGAAGGACCCCGACGGCCCGGTCCGGTACTGGGCCGTCGTGGGCCTGCACCAGGCGGTGCTGGCGTTCTCGTCCTCGGTCGCCTCGCACCGCTCGGCCCTGGAGCCGCTGCTGGCGGACGCCTCGCCATCGGTGCCGGTGGCGGCGGCGCACGCGCTGGTCGATTGCGGGCGGGCCGAAAAGGGCCTCGCGCGGCTGGTCGAGTTGCTCCAGGCGCCGCTCGAAAAGACGCGCTTGCTGGCGGCGCACTCGCTGGAGCGCCTCGGCGAGAAGGCCCGGCCCGTCCTCGACCGCATGGAGGCCGCCCAGGACGGCCAGCCCCGGTACCCCGGCGACGTCCTCAAGCGGGCCGTGGCGGCCCTGAAGAAGGCGTGACCCCTGCGGCGGACAGAGCGAAAGGTGAGATGACCATGACCGACCTGACCGGCGTTGTTCTGGCGATGGCGTGCCTCGGGTTGCCGGCCCTTGCGGCAACGGCCGCCGGGGCCGAGAACCCCCTCAGCCCCGAGGCCGTCGAGGCACGCATCCAGAAGCACCGCACCGCCCAGGTCACCCTCACGGTCCTCGGCGCCGACGGCCAGCCGTGCGCCGGCCGGGAGGTGACGGTGCGGCAGGTGGGGCACAAGTTTCTGTTCGGGTGCAACTTCTTCGGCCTGAAGCCCGGCGACTCCTCGCCCCTCCAGAAGGCGTACCAGGACCGCTACACGGCCCTGCTGAACTACGCCACGCTGCCGTTCTACTGGGGCGGGTTCGAGCGCGCCGAGGGCCAGACCGACACCGCCCGCGTCCTTGCCATGGCCCGGTGGTGCGGCGACCACGGCATCGCCACCAAGGGGCACCCGCTGTGCTGGCACGAGGTGAAGCCGAGGTGGCTCGGCGGCAAGTCGCTCGAGGACGTCGAGCGGCTGCAACTGGGGCGCATCGGGCGCGAGGTGGGGGCCTTCCGCGAGGTCATTCCGCGATGGGACGTCGTCAACGAGGCGGTCCGCATGCCGACGTTCGACCTCGAGAAGAACGAGATCGCTCAACTGTGCAAGAAGGTCGGCGCCCCCGAACTCATCCGGCGGACCTTTGCCGCGGCCCGCCAGGCCGACCCCAAGGCCACGTTGCTGCTGAATGATTTCGATACGTCGCCGGCCTTCGAGAAACTCGTCGCCGACAGCCTCAAGGCCGGCGCCCCTATCGACGTCATCGGCATCCAGTCGCACATGCACGGCGGCTACCGCGGCGCCGGCTTTGCCTGGGCGGTGTGCGAGCGGTTCGCCCGGTTCGGCAAGCCGCTGCACTTCACGGAACTGACGATCATCTCCGGCGAGATCAAGAAGAGCATCCGCTGGGGGGGACCGGCCTACGGCGACTGGGTCTCGACGCCCGAGGGTGAAGCGCGCCAGGCCCGCGAGGTCGAGGAATTCTATCGCGTCCTCTTCTCGCACCCGGCGGTCGAGGCCGTCACCTGGTGGGACTTCTCCGACCACGGGGCCTGGCTGGGCGCCCCGTCGGGCCTCGTGCGCAAAGACATGTCGCCCAAGCCCGCCTACGAGGCGCTCCTCGCGATGGTCAAGGGCGAGTGGTGGACGGCCCCGCAGAAACTGAGGACCGACGCCCAAGGCCGGGTCACGTTCCGCGCCTGGCTGGGCGACTACCGCGTCGAGCAGGCGGGCGGCGCCGCCGCGGCGTTCGCGGTCGCCGCGCCCGGCACGGCCGCCGTCAGGGCGAGGCTTGCGTCGGGCGGCAAGTAGGGCCGGCCCCCGCGCTTTGCCGGAACCAGCCGCCCCCGGGCGGTGTCTAATCCCGTGACGACCCTTGGCGCGGCAGCCTTCCGAGGCGTCCGAGGGAGGGGCCCTGCCGAGAAGGAGCAAGCCATGACACGCGCGTGGACCGCCGTACTGGCCGTGGCCGTGTTGACGGCCTCGGCCGCCGCTGCCGCGGCGCCCGACCCGCACGCCGCCGAGAAGGCCGCGATCGCCCGGTCGGTCAACACCTTCGCCTGGGACCTGTACGGCCGGGTGCGCGGCGAGAAAGGGAACCTCTTCTTCTCGCCGTACAGCATTTCGTCGGCCCTGGCGATGACGTACGCCGGCGCCCGGGGCCCCACGGCCGACCAAATGGCCGAGGCGCTGCAACTGCCGGCCGACTGGCGCGCCGGCCCGGAGCGCATCCACGCCGCCTTCGGTCGCCTGAACGCCGACCTCAACGCCCAGGGCAAGACGTACGAACTCACCGTCGCCAACCGCCTCTGGGGACAGAAGGGGTACGGATTCCTGGCCGACTTTCTCGGCCTTCTGGGTGAGCACTACGGGGCGGGCCTCGCGGAACTCGATTTCGCACGCGACACTGAGGGGTCCCGCAAGACCATCAACACCTGGGTCGAGAAGGAGACCAAGGACCGCATCAAGGACCTCATCCCGCGCGGCGGCGTCCAACCGCTGACGCGCCTGGTCCTGACGAACGCCATCTACTTCAAGGGCACCTGGCAGACCCCCTTCACGAAGGACCGGACGCGCGACGCCGACTTCTTTGCTCCGGGCGGCAAGGTCACCGTGCCCATGATGGGCCAGACGAAGCACTTCCGCTACGCCGAGGCCGACGGCTGCCAGACGGTCGAACTCCCGTACAAGGGCGGCGAACTGGCGATGGTCGTCCTGCTGCCGAAAGAGCGCGGGGGCCTGGCGGCCGTCGAGAAATCGCTCTCGGCCGATGTGCTGGCCCAGCGCCTGGCGGCGCTCAAGCACGAGAACGTGGCCCTCGCGCTGCCGCGATTCACCATGACCTGGGGCGCCCTGTTGGCCGACCACCTCAAGGCGATGGGCATGCCGCTGGCGTTCGACATGGCCAAGGCCGACTTCACGGCGATGAACGGCGGCAAGGAACCCCTCGGCATCTCCGAGGTCATCCACAAGGCCTTCGTCGACGTGAACGAAGAGGGCACCGAGGCGGCCGCCGCCACGGCCATCGACGTCTGGCCAACCGAGGACGTGGCGCCGCCCCCGGAGTTCCGGGCCGACCACCCGTTCCTGTTCCTGATTCGCGACTTGCGAAGCGGGGCCATCCTCTTCATGGGCCGCGTGGTGGACCCGAAGGCGTAGGTTGTGTCCGACACCGGTACGCGCGGGCGTCATCCCGCCCCGGGTGTGTTCACCCGGGGCTAATGGGTTGTGTGCCTGGGCGCCAATCCGCAATCTCAAATCTGCAATCTGCAATATCTTTATGGCACCAGCGCCACCTTCATGGCCTCGCCGCGGCGCATCAGGTCGTGTGCGGCGTTCACCTGGTCGAGGGGCATCGCGTGCGTGACCATTTGGGCGAAGTCCGCCAGGTGCCGCTTCATCAGGTCCAGCGCCCGCCGCGTGTGCCGCGTGTGACTCACCCACACGCCCACCATCTTCAGGTCCGGCCGCACGAGGTCCGCAAACGGGTCCCACGTCATCGTCCCGCCCGGCTGACCGAACCCCGCCGTGACGTACCGCCCGCCCGGCCGCACCAGGCCCAGGCCCTCGCGGACGACGGCGGCCTTGCCGACGGCCTCGTACACGGCGTCGGCCCCGCGGCCGTCGGTCAGCGAGCGGACGGCGTCGCGGCGCTCCTGGGCAGTCGTCTCGGCGATGCTCAGCGTGTGCGTGGCGCCAAACCGCTTGGCGAGCGCCAGCCGCGAGGCCGCCTGGTCGATGGCCACGATCCGGCCCGCGCCCCGGTCGCGGGCCAGGGCCACCATGAAACACCCGAGCGGCCCGACGCCCTGGACGACCACGGTCTCGCCCTCGGCGGGCTCGAAGTGGTCGAAGGCGTGCGCCGCCGTCGAGCCGGAGCACGACGCCGTCACCAGGGTCTTATGGTGCTCGCGCGGCACGTCGTCGATGGCGAAGAAGTCGGTCCGCGCGTCGAGCGGCAGGTACTGGCTGTAGCACCCGTTGACGTGCGGCGGCACGGCCGTGCCGCGATGGATGCCGTACACGAACCGCTTCGTGCACAGGTGATGCTCGCCCCGCGCGCAGTAGAAGCATTCGCCGCAGACCACGCCCCGGTTCCAGAGGACGGGCCGGCCGACCGCCAGCGGGCGGCCGTCGACGTCGGTCTTCGTGCCGCGGACCTCGACGATCTCGCCCACGCCCTCGTGCCCCAGGATGATGGGCAGCGGCGTCCGCGGGTCCTCGCCCGAGGCCATGTGCAGGTCCGACCCGCACACGCCCGCGTAGGTGACCCGCACGCGGACCTCTCCCTCGGCCAGCGGCGCGAGGTCGAACTCGCGCGGCTCGAGCGGTTTTTTGAACGCCGTGAGGACTTGCGTCTGGGTCTTCATTCGTGGTTCCCCTGCGGCTTGAGTGCGAGCGTGGCCCATGATACAGCCGCCGCGGGGCCCGGGCAACGGGCTTGGGTCTTGCCGGCGCGGTTACAGTTTCACCAGGTACCCGCTGCCGTTGGCGGTCAGGACGGTGTGGCCGTTGCCGAGTAGGTGGTTGAGGTCGTGGGCCAGCGCGGCGTCCATGGTCACGCGGAAGTTCTCGCTGGCTCGGATGAGGGTCTTGGTGCCGGCGGCGTTTTCGAGTTGCAGGAACACCGGCAGTTGGCCCGGGTGGGCCGTCAGCACGTCGCGGAGGGCGGCCAGCATGGCCTCGTCGAGGCCCTCCTCGGTCAGGCGGACGACCACGGCGCTGGCGAGCCGGCGCTGGCCCTCGGCCACGTCGAGGACCTCCGAGGTGCGGATCTGTGGCTCCTCGCGCTTGCGGTCCACCTGGCCGCGCACGAACACCACCCGGTCGGGCTGGATGACGTCCTGCAGCGCCTGGTACTCGCGGGGAAACACGACGCACGAGACCGTGCCGGCGAGGTCCTCGAGGTCGAAGATGACCATCTTGCTGCCGGCGTTGCGGCCGGTGCGCGTGATGAGCATCCGGACGCTCTTGATGAGGCCGCCCAGGATCACCTGGGCGTCGTGTGCGAGTTGCCCGAGGTCGCCCGAGAAGGCGGTTGCGAAGTGCCGCAACGTCTTCTCGTACTGGCCCAGGGGATGGTGGCTGACGTAGAGGCCGAGCGATTCCTTCTCGCACTTCGAGAGTTTATCCTCGGGCCACTCGGGGATATCGGGCAGGGCCACGTCGTCGGCGGGGGCCTGGGCCGCGAAGGCGTCGAGGAAGTTCATCTGTCCCTTGCGGCTATCGTCCTGGGCCTGGCCGCCGGCGCTGAGGGCCTTGTCGAGGACGGCGGCGAGTTGGCTTCGGCGGGCGCCCGTCGAGTCAAACGCGCCGCACTTGATGAGGCTCTCGACGACGGTCCGGTTGACGGCCCCCAGGTCGGCGTTCTCGGCGAACGCAAAGAGCGACTCGAACCGGCCGACCTTCTGGCGTGCGGCCACGATGGCCTCGACGGCGCGTTCGCCGACGCCCTTGACGGCGGCCAGGCCGAAGCGGATGCGGTCGCCGACGACCGTGAAGTCGGCCCCCGACTCGTTGACGTCGGGCGGGGCTACCGCGATTTCCATGCGTCGGCACTCGTCCATGTATTCGGCCAGTTTGTCGGAGTCGCCCATTTCGTACGTCAGCAGGGCCGCCATGAACTCGACCGGGTAATGGGCTTTCAGGTAGGCCGTCTGGTAGGCGATCTGGGCGTAGCGGGCCGAGTGGCTCTTGTTGAACCCGTACCCGCCGAAGTGGGTGATGAGTTCCCAGATGCGCTCCGAGAGGGTCTTGTCGAGGCGGTGCCTGTGGCAGCCGGCCAGGAAGGCGTCTTCCTCGGCGTTGATGATGTCGTCGTTCCTCTTCGAGATGGCCTTGATGAGTTTGTAGGCCCGCTCCAGGGGGATGTCGCCCAGGCGGTTGACGATGCGCATGACCTGTTCCTGGTAGGCCATGATGCCGTAGGTCTCGCCCAGGATTTCCTTGAGGGCGGGATGCGGGTACTCGGGGACGGCGCGACCGTGTCTTCGGTCCAGGAAGTCGCCGATCATGACCATCGGCCCGGGCCGGTACAGGGCGTTGGCGGCGATGAGGTCGTCGAGTTTGTCGGGCTTCAGTTTTTGGAGGAGGTCGCGCATACCCGCCGATTCAAACTGAAAAACGCCCCGCGTCTCGCCGCGCTGGAACACCTCGTACACCTTCGGGTCGTCCATCGGCACGGTGTCCAGGTCGACGTCGACGCCGCGATGGGTCTTGACGAGGTCGACGGCCCGCTGCATGGTCGAGAGGGTCCGCAGGCCCAGGAAGTCCATCTTCAGGAGGCCGATCTCGGCGACGGCCTTCATGTCCCACTGGGTGGTGATGTCGTCGCTGACGCGGCACAGGGGGACGTAGTTGACCAGCGGCCGGTCGGCGATGACCACCCCCGCGGCGTGGACCGACGCGTGGCGGGCCACCCCCTCGAGCCGCTTGGCGATGTCGAGGAGGTCGCGGACCTGCGGCTCGTTCTGGTACATTTCGCGCAGGTCGCTCTCGCGGCTCATGGCCAGGTCGAGCGTCATGCCCAGGGCCAGCGGGATTTTTTTGGCGATGCGATCGACCTCGGGCAGCGGGATGTTCAGGACCCGCCCGACGTCGCGCACGGCCGCCCGGGCCGCCATGGTCCCGAACGTGATGATCTGGGCCACGTTCGCCTCGCCGTACCGGCCGCGCACGTACCGGATGAGGTCGCGCCGCCCATCCTGGCAGATGTCGATGTCGAGGTCGGGCATCTCGTTGCGGCTGGGGTCCATGAACCGCTCGAACAGCAGGCCGTACGCCACCGGGTCGACCGTCGAGAGGCCCAGCAGGTACGCCACCATGCAGCCGACGCCGCTGCCGCGGGCACCGCACGGTATGCCGCGCTCCTTGGCGTACCGCACGAAGTCCCAGACGATGAGGAAGTAACTGGAGAACTTCTTGGCCTCGATGATTTTGAGTTCGTGTTCGAGCCGTTCGCGCAAGACCTTGGTGACGCGGCCGTAGCGGTGCCCGAGACCCTCCTCGCACAGCCGCCGCAGCATCGTCTCGGGCGTCTCGCCCGACGGCGTCGGAAAGACCGGGGCGTGATGCTGGCCGAACTCGAGCGCCAGGTTGCACCGCCGCGCCACCTCCAGCGTGTTCGACAGGGCCTCGGGCACGTCCGAGAAGCGGGCCTGCATCTCCTCGTACGTTTTCAGGTGGAACTCGCGCTCGCGGTACCGCATGCGGTTGGTGTCGGACAGCATCTTGCCCGTGTTGATGCAGAGGAGGGCGTCGTGGGCCCGGGTGTCGTCGGCATGGATGTAGTGGACGTCGTTCGTGGCGACCAGGCTGGCGCCCATCTCCCGGGCCAGGGCGATGAGCAGCGGCCGCACACGCCGCTCCTCGTCGATGCCGTGGTCCTGAATCTCGATGTAGAACCGGTCGGGCCCCAGGATCTCGCGGTACGTTGCCACGGTTCGGCGTGCGGCATCGGTGTCGCCGGCGAGTAACTGCCGGGGCACCTCGCCCTGGAGGCAACTCGACAAACCGATCAGGCCGTCGCTGAACTCGGCCAGGCACTCGCGGTCGATGCGCGGCCGGTAGTAGAACCCGTCGAGCGACGCCGTGGTCGCCAGGCGCAGCAGGTTCTGGTAGCCGCGCGCGTCTTCGGCCAGCAGAATCAGGTGGTGCCCGGCGTCGAGGCTTCCGGGCAGCGTCTGGCGGTCCTGCCGGCGGGCGGGGGCCACGTACGCCTCGTACCCGATGATGGGCTTCAGGCCCACCCGCGTGCAGGTGCCGTAGAACCCGATGACGCCGTGCAGGTTCCCGTGGTCGGTGATGGCCAGGGCCTCGGCGCCCTGCTGCTTGGCCGCGGCCACCAGGTCGTCGATGCGGCACGCACCGTCCAGCAGGCTGTACTCGGTGTGCACGTGGAGATGGACGAACGGCGTCGGCGACACCTGCAACCTCGCTCTCGGAAGCGGACCGGCGGAAGCGCCCGGGCGACGTCCCCCCGGCCCGGGCGACTCTAACACCGTCGCCGGCGCGCGTCAACGCCGGATTCGCGATTTCGCCGGGCCGCGAGCGACGTGCCCGTCTAGAGCGTCTCGAGATTGCGCACTCA
>DATKZB010000019.1:0-2792 GCA_035528235.1 Phycisphaerae bacterium | reverse complement strand
CAACTCTCGCGCCGCTGTTTCCTCAAGGCCGGCACGGCCGCCGCACTCGGGGCAGCCGGGCTGGGCACCTTGGCCCGCGCGGCCGCCGCGGCAGACGCCGGCGCCGCCACGAAAAAACCCTTCCGGCTCAATTACCTCCTGGCCTCGAGCCTCTACGGCAAGGTCCACCTCCGCGAGGTCGTGCCCGAGGTCGCCAAGGCCGGCTGCGATGCCCTCGACGTCTGGTGCCCCGACTGGGTGCCGCATCGCGCCCAGGTCGACGAGATGGGCCTCGACGCCTTTGCGGCGCTGCTGAAGGAACACAAGACGCGCCTGGGTGCCATCAGCCCGTACTACCTGGGCCCGTTCGGGTTGAAGGACGAGTTGCGGGTCATCGCGAAACTCGGCGGCACGCTGGCCATCTGCGGTTCGACGGGGCCGGCCGACGACGTCAAGAAGGCCATGAAGGACTTCGTCGAGAAACTCAAGCCCCTTGCGGCAGTGGCCGAGGAGGTGGGCGTAACCATCGGCGTCGAGAACCATGGCAACGCCCTTCTGTGCAAGCCCGATTCGTTCCGGTACTTTCGCGAGTTGGCCACGTCGCCGCGGCTGGGCGTCGTGTTCGCCCCGTGGCACCTGCCGCAGGACCCGGCGATGCTCGGCGGGCTGCTGAAGGACATCGGCCCGAAACTCGCCCACATCTACGCCTGGCAGCAGCCGCAGAAGAAAGACGACCCCCTGGCCGAACTGCCCGGCCACGGCGGCATGGACTTTACGCCCATCCTCGCGGCCCTCAAGGCCATCGGCTTTGCGGGCTGGACCGAGATCTTCACCCACGCCCACCAGCACAACGGCGCCATGTGCGCCTCGACCGACGCCGTCACCCAGGAAGTCGTCCGCAGCCGCCAGTACCTGGAAGGATGCCTGGCCAAGGCGTGATGGGCCCCCTGCCGCGCAGGCGCCGCACGGGCGGCCCGC
The DNA here is from genome assembly GCA_035528235.1 of Phycisphaerae bacterium. Classification (GTDB taxonomy): domain Bacteria; phylum Planctomycetota; class Phycisphaerae; order FEN-1346; family FEN-1346; genus DATKZB01. The sequence continues at coordinate 1,835 of DATKZB010000019.1, read as the reverse complement.
GCAGGCCATGCCAGCAAGGAAGGAACGCGAACGAATGCCCCGTTTCCGCTTCGTGCACGTGCTCGTCGGCATCCTGCTCGTGGGCACGTTCGTGCCCGCCTTCGCCGAGGCCCCGGCCGCAACCGACGCCTCGCAAGACCTGGTCCGCGTGGCCGACGAGGTGGCCAAGGAGGTGGAGGCCCTGCGCGGCTGGACGTTCAAAGGACCCGTCCAGAAACGGTTCTGCACGCCCGACCACGTCCGCCGGTACCTCGTCAGGCTAATCGACGAGCAGTGCCCGGCCGAGCGGGTCGGGCAGATCCAGGCGTTCCTGCGGACGGTCGGCCTGCTGCCGCGCGAGTGCGACCTCAAGAAGACGCTGCTGGGGCTTCTGGAGGAGCAGGTGGGCGGGTACTACGATACCGAGGCCAAGGCCCTGTACCTGGTGACGCGGAGCGAGAGGTTGCCGGCGCTGGTCGAGCGGGTCATGATCGCCCACGAACTGACGCACGCCCTCGATGACCAGCACGCCGGGCTCGATGGGTTCCTCAAGTCGCTCGCCGGCCAGAGCGAGGACCTGGACCTGGTGACGATGTCGGTGATCGAGGGCTCGGCCACCGCCCTGATGACGCAGTACATGGCCCGGGCCCAGTTATCGGGCCGGTTCGACATGACCGAACTCCAACAGTACGCCATCCAGGAGGCCGAGCGGAGCAGGACATTCCTGGCGGCGCCACGGTACTTCTCATCGATCCTCGGCACGTACATGTGCGGCATGCAGTTCCTGGCCAAGGGCAACATCCTGGCGGTCATGATGAGCACCGACAACCGGGCCGTCGGCCAGAACTTTCTGGCCGCCGTCAAGGACCCGCCGCGATCGACCGAGCAGATCCTCCACCCCGCCAAGTACTGGGACCCGGCCACCCGCGACGACCCCGTCGTGGTCGACGATGCCGCTGCCGCCAGGTTGCTCGAAGGGCCGGGCCGCTGGGTCGTCCACCGGAACACGGCCGGCGAGATGCTCTGCGCCATGCTCACCGCGCCCCCGGACCAGCCGATGGACCTGATGTCGATGGCGATGGCCGCCGCCTGGACCAACCCCGCCGCCGCCGGATGGGGCGGCGACCGGTTCTACCTGATCGCCGCCGGCCCCGACGCCAAGGCCGCCGGCAAGTCGCTCGATGCCCCGCGCGGCGTGTGGTTCACCCTGTGGGACACGCCCGAGGACCGCGACGAGTTCGTCCAGGCGTACGAGGGGCGTCCCATGGCCGGCCGGGCCATCGTGCCGCTCGGCAGCCTGGGGGCGGTCGTCCTGTTCGGTTTCGACGCCGCCGAGCAGAAGGCCCTCGCCGAGCGCCTCACGAAATCGCCTCCCCCAATGACCCGCGCCGGCAAGCCCTGGTCGCCGTGGGCCCTGTGAGGCCGGGGCATGACAAGACTCTTGGGTGGCATGCCCACGCCGCTGCTGGCGTGGGCATGTTGCACGTAGGCCCAGGAGCATGCCCAGGCAACGGCGAGCATTTTGCATCAACCGCTGTAGCGCGGGGGTTTATCCCCCGCGGTCGTGGGGCTTAGGACATGTGGCGCGGGGGGGTAAACCCCCGCGCTACAAGGCATGCTCCGATGGCCGGTTGCGATTCACGATGCAAAATGCTCAAGGCGGCCTGGGCATGCCACCCATGGTCAGGAACTCTCGGCACGCCCTGTGAGGCCGCGGTGTGGCAAGTTTTTCTGGCGCGCTGGTGTAGTTGTTGTTAGTCTTGCTTCCACAAGGACTTACGTTTTAAGGAGGCGAGATAAATGGGTAAGAACAAGCGGCTTACGGTGTCGGAGTTAAAGCGGGCGGTGGGACCGGA
>DATKZB010000018.1:0-9041 GCA_035528235.1 Phycisphaerae bacterium | reverse complement strand
AGTTTGCCGTCGGTGGCGTTGCACAGGAAGGCCACCTCGGTCTTGACACGGGCCTGGTACGGGCCGGGGACGGGGTCGGGGAGGTCGACGATTTCGACCTTTCCGGGTTCCACGACGGCGACGGCTCGCATAGCGGCGCTCCTCTCGTCTAGGGTGCGAGGGCCGGTTAGCGGAGGCCGTCCAGGTCGATGACCGAGATCGTGTGCGGCGTGTCGTGCCCGGTGTTCACCTTGTCGGGGCCATCGCCGCCACGCGGGCGGTCGCGCCCTTTGCGTCCCGGCCCCAGACCTGCACTTCCGTCAGTGCGCACCAGCCCAGCGGCTCGTCCTGCACGAGGTCCGTAATCTTCAGCCACGAGACGGTGCGTTTGTCGAACGCAAAGGTCTGCGGCTCGGCGGTCTTGTCGATCGAGATCTTCTCGCGGGTGCCGTCGGAGAACTGGATCACGGCGCTCTTCCAGTGCATGTCGTGGGGGAAGTCGGCCCGGAGGTAGACGACGATCTTGTCGATCTCGACGCTCTGGCCGAACTCGACCATCCACCAGAGGTCTTTTCGTTTGTCCGGGCCCCAGGAGGGGAACCGATCGCCATGGCCCTTGTTTTCGGTCTTGCCGTCGATGGCGCAGCGTGCGGCAAAGCAGGCCGTGCCGCCGAACTCGCTGTTGCTCGACGCGTGGGGATACCCGGCGGGGGCGCCCTGGACGTCCTTGGGGTTCAGCGCCACGTTACGGTAAGCGGGGGCGGTTTCCTCGGCGACGGTCGTTGCCCCGCCGCCGGTCCGCTGCGCGACGAGGGCCGCGATGTTCTCGCGTTCCATGGCCTCCATGCCCGCCCGCTTGGCCATGAAGTGGGCGTACTTCTTCTTTTCGTCCTCGTTCCAGGCGTTGGCCTCGGTGTAGTCGCCGCAGAAGGGCACCAGGAGGTCGATCCAGCAGGTGATCTTGTCCATTTCCTCGCGGCTGAGTTTCACGCTGTTGTGCCCCGCTTCGAGCATGGCGACCAACTCGCTCTTGGCGGCGCCCGCGAAGTACGGCGGCAGCATCGGCGGAATGGACTGGACGTTCAGCCACCGGACGAGCCGGTTGGGCGTGCCCTTCTGCGTCAGGGCCAGGTACGAGTCGCTCCACATCCGCTTCGAGTCTTTGTCCAGGGAGCGTTCATCGAGCAGGCTGAAGGCCTTCTTGACGCCCGGCGGCAAGGGGGGCGGTGCGACGGTCTTGGCCACCGCCGTGTCGGCCCCCTTGGCCGGGGCTGCCAGGATGCCCACGTCGATGAACTGTCCACCGCCCGTCTGCCGGCAGTTGACGGCGATGACGTTCCGGCCGGGCCGGAGGGCCTTCGAGTCGATGAGCGCGTCCTCGTACTTCACGATGTGACCCGTCGCGCCGAAGACGCGGATGCCGTTGATGGTGACCTCGATGTCCTCGTCGTGACAGTGGCGCAGGGCGGTCGTGTGGGCCTCGGGCCGCCAGTCGGCCGGCAGCGTTAAGGACGTGCGGAGCCAGATCTCCCGGGTCCGCCAGTCGGTGCAGACGTTGCCGCCGGGCGTCCCCCGGGTCCCGAAACCCGCGAGGCCGGTCTTCCAGCGGGAACTGTCGAACTCGGGCTTCTGCCAGCCGCGCCCGGGGTCGGCCGTGGTGTATTGCCACTCGGACTCGATCGGCAGGACCGGCCGGGCGTTCTTCAGTTGCAGGGCCGGCCCCGGCCCCGCCTTCGCCTTGCCCCCCTTCGGCACGGCCGCGCGGTCGTTGTGGCAGCGGACGCAGTGCTTGTCGAGGATGGGCTGGACCTCGCGGGGAAAACTGAACCCCCGCGTCGGCCCGTAGAACGGCTCCAGGTCCTGCGGCCCCTCGCGCAAGGCCGCCGCCATGGCGCCGTTGGTCGAGGACGTCTCGCCCTTGGACTCGTGGCAGCCGACGCACGAGAAGACCTCGCCCGGCTGGAGGGTCGACCAACTCCGCATCGACTGGACGACGTGGCTGCGGGCGTCGAGCAACTGGAAGTAGACCGGCGTCCGGGCCGGCACCGTGAACAGGGCCGAGCCGTCGTCGTGGACGGGCACCGACCCGAGGACCTTCTTGACGTCCCAGGTGCCGTTGCGGCAGGAGGGCGGGGTGCTGGAGAGGGCCCCGCCGCCGGGGCCGCCGCTGCCGTTCGCGCCGACGCCGGCCGCCCGGAAATCGAGCGCCACCACGCGCAGCCGTTTGACCGTTCCGCGCGCCAGGCCCGCCAGGCCGGGGCCCGCGTACACGTCCTTCACGTAGTAGACGCCGGTGTTCTTGCGGTAGTCCACGACCGACGGCCTGAGGTGCGGCATGGCGCGCGGCACGAGGGGCACGGGCTGGTTGCAGGAGATCTTGGGGTCGCAGGCCAGGAGTTCGCGGCGTCCGTCGATGTCCATCCAGTAGAGGCCGAAGGGGCCCTTGTGCTTTCCCTTGCCGTCGCCGGGCGCGTAGGTGACGACGAACTCGGTCTCGCTCAGCGCGTAGGGATACTGCCACTGGTCCCCGTCCTGGCCGTAGGAGTCGACGTGGACGGCCTTGGTCTCGCGGACGGGGGCGATCAACTGGACGCCGGTGGCCTCCTGCTGGCCGCGCGACGCATCGACGATCGCCAGTTTGCCCCGTTGCCGGCTATGGTGCCCCGAGAGAACGGCAATGACCTTGTGCGTCCCCGGTATGCCGCGCGCGTGCATGATGGTTGTGGGGAACCACGAGTTGTTGCCGTAGAACTCGGTCTGGGCCGTGCCGTCGGGGTTCATCTGGAACAGCGGCTGCGGGTAGATCTGGCCGCGGTCGTTATAGTCCCACCGCGTGTAGACGACCCGGCCGTCATCGAGCACCTGCGGGTAGTTGGTGTGGACCTGGTCGAAACTCAGACGCCGCAGGTACCGGCCGTCCGGGTCGCACGCGTACAGGTTCGACACCTCGGTCCACCAGCAATCGACGATCTGGACGCAGCGAGTGGAGTTGAACAGGATGTCGCCGCCGGGCAGGTACACCCCCTCGTAGTCGGCAAAGCCCAGGCCGAACGTCAGTTGGCGCACGGCCTCCGTCCGGGCGTCCATCTCGTACAGGTGGTAGTCGTCCTGGCGGTCGGACTTCTTCCAGGCGAACAGGATGCGCGCGCCGTCGTACGAGACGTCGGGGTCGCGGATGACACCCTTGGGGTCGTCGATGAGGGTGCGGACGGTGGCGGCGCCGTCGGCGCCCAGTTCCAGCAGGCACAGGGCCGACCCGGGGCGGAAGTGCCGCTCGGCCTGGGCGTCGGACTGGCCTTCGGTGTACGCGTAATGGCTGCCGCCGATGTCGTAATGCTTCGTGAAGACGATCTTGGGATACGCCGCGACGAGCCGCCCGAGTCGCCGTCGGCGCCGCTCGTCGCACGCCTTGGCGTACAGGTCGCGCCAGCGCGGGTCGTTGCCCGCCGCGCCCGCCCGGGTCAGTTGCTCGAGCGTCTCGCGGTACGGCGCGCCGGCGGCGCCGAGTTCGTCAACCACGCGGGCCACCATCCGGGTCTCGAGCGTCGCGGCGTCGCTCGCGGCGAAGCACGCCTGGGGGTCCCCGCCGGAGTCCTGGCGCATCCAATCTTGTAGGATGGCGGTGTCGGCGTCGGGTGCCTTGTCCTGCCCGGCCAGACGCGCGGATGCCCCGACGAGCGCCAGGACGAGCCCCGCAAGAAGAACGACGGTCCTTGACCTTCTTTTCATAAAACCGCATCTCCCGCCATGACCGCGACCGCCTACGGTGTCCCTTGATTCAACAGCCTCCCGGCCGTGAGGTGCTTCCCATATTGGGCCCGGATGGCGTGCGACCTCTTGGCCGGCCGGGTCATGGGACAACTCCCGCGCGGGCCGCCTATGTCAACGCAAAGTAGAAATGTCCGGTTTTCCGCCAGATAGAACTGACCGCTTGAAGGGTTGACGCCACGGGTGGTCCTTGGCGGTGCTGGTTCTCTACGGGGCCTGCCTGTATCTGCCCTGGCTGGGGGCGTGGCCGCTGGCGAGTCACGAGGCGCTGGCCGCCGAGCGGGCCCGCGAGATGACGACGATCGGCGGGTGGGTCATCCCCCACCTGCGGGGCGAGCCCGACATCCGCAAGCCGCCGCTGCCGTTCTGGATCTCGGGGGCACTGGCCGCCGCAGCCGGCGGCATGAGCGAGTGGACGGCCAGGCTGCCGTCCGTCGCGGCCTCGCTCGGCACGATGCTGCTGCTCGTGGGCTGGATGCGCCGCGTGTTCGGGTGGCGCACGGCCATCATCACCGGCGTGATGTATCTGACGGGCAGTATGGTGCTGCTCCTGAGCCGCCGGGCCGAAGTCGACATGCAACTGTGTTTCTGGACCACGGCCGCCGTGGTCGGGTACTGGTTCGGTATTCACGCTCTCTCGCGCCGCCGCCAGGTGGCGTACATGGCGGCCGTGTGGTTGAGTCTGGCCCTCGGGATGCTGACGAAAGGTCCCTTGCCGCTGGCCATCCTAAGCATCGTGGCGGTGGCGACCGCCGTGGTCAGCCGCGACGGCCGGCGGGTTGGCCGGATGTTGCCGGTGGTCGGCCCGCTCATCTTCCTGGGCGTGCTGGTGCCTTGGGGGGTATGGGTGGAGACCCATCTGCCCGGGGCCCTGACGCGATGGTACGCCGAGTCGCTGGGCCGCTACGCGGGCGAGATGGGCCACGAGAAACCGGCCGAGTTCTACCTGACCCACGCGCCGCTGCTGGTGCTTCCGTGGGTTCTGCCGGCCGGCGTCGGCATGGTCCTGGCCCTGAAACGGCGGGGCGTGTCGCGAACCGTGGCGGTCTTCCTGATGGCCTGGGCGGTGGGCGGCCTGGTGTTCCTGACGCTCGGTGTCGGCAAGCGAATCCACTACGCGTTGTGCACCGTGCCGCCGCTGATGGCCTTCGCCGGACTGGGCATGGATTACCTGCTGAGCCTGCCGCGACCTCTGCCCCGTGCGTGGCGATGGGTTTTGGGAAGTCACGTCTTGTTGGCGCCTGCGGCCCTGGCGGCCGGCCTGGTGGCGGTCGCGTGGTTCCCCGACTTCCGGTGGCCGCTGCGGGTGCTGGGCGTTTTGGCTGCGGCAGGACTGACCACGGCGTTTGTGTGGTACGCCCGGGGCCGACGGTTGGCGTCGCTGGGTGCCCTGGCGGCAACGGTGCTGGTAACCTTTACGGCGGCCAACGGCCTTGTCATCACGCCCTTGATGCGGTCGAGCGTGACGGAGGCGCGTATCGGGCGTTTCATCCACGACGAGGCCGGCGGTCCGCAGGCCGTCGCCTTCTATCGCCAGATGGACCCGCAGGTTCTCTTCTACGCGGGGCGCGGCGGCGTGCTGCTGGAGACGAAGGACGACGTGGCCGCCTGGTGCGCCGCCCACCCCGGCGGATACCTCATCGTCCACAAGGGGGAGGACCGGGACGGGATTACGCCACTCGGCCCCTGGCAGGAAGTCTTGCCGGGCCCCGCGGTGGGGCCGCTGACAACGGGGGACTTCGTGTTGCTCAAGAGCATGCATGCGCCGGACGGGACGACGGCACGCCTGCCGGCCCGGACAAACGGAAACGGAGACCGACATGAATAGCGCCGCAGTGGGCATCGTGGGGTACGGGGTCGTCGGCCGGAGCCTGCACCGGCTCTTCGGCGACGACGCCACCTGGCTCGACGTGGGCGGCACGCCGGCCGACCGGGCACGCATCAACGCCTGCGAGGTCGTCTTCGTCTGCGTGCCGACGCCCGTCGGACCGGACGGGGCGTGCGACACCTCGGTCGTCGAGGACGGCGTGGCGTGGATCACCGCGCCCCAGATCGTCATCCGCTCGACCGTCGCGCCGGGCACGACCCGGCGGCTGCGCGAGACCACCAGCAAGGCCATCCTCTTCCAGCCGGAGTACATCGGCGAGACCGTGGCCCATCCGCTGGTCGACGTGCGGCAACACCCGTTCATCATCCTGGGCGGGCCCATGCCCGAGTGCTCGGCCGTGGCCGACCTGTACAAACGCTATTACCACAGCGACCTGCGGTTCTACTCTACCGACAGCACGACGGCCGAGGTCACCAAGTACATGGAGAACGCCTTCTACGCCACCAAGGTGACCTTCTGCAACGAGTTCTACGATGTCGCCCGGGCCCACGGCGTGGACTACAACGAACTGCGCGAGCTCTGGCTGGCCGACCCGCGCATCAGCCGCGACCATACGTTCGTCTATCCCGACGACCGCGGCTTCTCCGGCAAGTGCCTGCCCAAGGACGTGAGCGCGATCATCGCCTCAGCCTGCGACCGCGGCTGCCGCCCGGGGCTCCTCGAGACCGTCATGGCGATCAACGAACGCCGCCGGGTCGACGACCCGACGTACGCCCCGTACCGGCGGAAGGCCGAGCATGCCACCACGCCCTGCCGGTGACGTGACCGTGTCGGTGGTCTCGCCGGCCCACAACGAGGCCGAGAACCTGCCCGCCCTGGTGGCGGAGGTGGCCGAGGCTCTGGCGCCCCTGGGCCGGCCGTGGGAAATGATCGTTGTCGACGACGCCAGCACCGACGGCTCGGCGGCCATCCTGCGGCGGCTGATGGACGAACAGCCGGCCCTGCGCGTGCTCACGCTGCGGCCCCGTAGCGGTCAGACGGCGGCCCTGGAGGCGGGTCTTGCGGCGGCGCGCGGCCAGTTCATCGCCACCCTCGACGCCGACCTCCAGAACGACCCGCACGAGATCCTGCGCCTGCTGCCCAAGGTGGCCGAGGGCGAGTGCGACTTCGCCAACGGCTGGCGCAAGGACCGCCGCGACCCCTGGTTGCGGCGCGTCAGCACCCGCATCGCCAACGGCGTGCGAAACCGGCTGACGCACGAGCAGATTCACGATTCCGCCTGCGGTCTGAAGGTCTTCCGGCGCGAGGTGGCCGAGCGGGTCAGGCTCTTCAACGGGCTGCACCGGTTCCTGCCCACGCTCGCCCGGATGCACGGCTTCCGGGTGGCCGAGGTGCCCGCCAACCACCGGCCGCGCACGGCCGGCCGCGCGAAGTACGGCGTGTGGAACCGCGTCTTCAAGGCCCTGCGCGACTGCTTCGCCATCCGCTGGATGCAACGCCGCCTACTGGTGTACCAGGTTGAGGAAGAGGAGCGCGACGATGCTTGACGAACTGGTCCGGAAACTCGACTTCTGGGCCGCTTTCGGCCTGGTGGCCCAACTGGCGTTCACGGCGCGGTTCGTCGTCCAGTGGCTCGCCTCAGAGCGGGCCAAGCGAAGCGTCGTGCCCGTGGCATTCTGGTACTTCAGCCTCTTCGGCAGCACGGGCCTGCTGTTCTACGCCATCGTCCGGGCCGACCCCATCTTTATCCTCGGCCAGGGGCTGGGCAGTTTCATCTACCTGCGGAACCTGAACCTCATCGACCGCGAACGCCGCGCCGCTTCGCCCGCCGAGAAGGGGCCCGATACGTGACCGATGCGCCTCAACCGGAGCGGGGGCCTGTGCGGGTCGGGGCATTCCTGGCGCTGGCCGCCCTGGCCGTGGTCATCGGCCTGGCCTTCCAGGGCACGCGCGGCCTGTACGAGAGCAGCGAGACCCGGTACGCCGAGTGCGCCCGCGAGATGATGGCCGGGGGAGACTGGCTCCAGCCGACGCTTCGGGGCCAACCCCACTGGACCAAGCCGCCGCTGACGTACTGGGCCATCGCCGGCGGCATGAGGCTGCTCGGTCGCAACGAGTGGGGCGCGCGGCTGTACGGGGCCGCGGCGTTCGTCCTGGCGACGGTCGGCGTCGCCCTGCTGGGGCGGGCCCTGTGGGACGAGCGGGCGGGCCTGGCGGCCGGCCTCATCTACGCCACCAGCCCCTTTGTGCTCGGCGCCGCCAATGTCGTGACCACCGACGTGCTGCTAACCCTCTGGGAAGTGCTGGCCGTGCTGGCGTACTGGCGTGCCCGCCGGGCCGCCACGCCGCGCGGGGCCGGGGTGTGGATGGTGGCCATGTGGGTGGCGTTCGGACTCGGTTTCTTTACGAAGGAGCCACCCGCGTTGCTGCCGTTGGTGGCCATTATACCGCTGCACGTGTGGATGCGGCGTCGCGGCCGGCCTGGGCCGCGGCTCGTCTCGTTGGCGGGGCTCGCCCTGTTTGTCGCGCTCGGCCTCTGGTGGTACGCCGTCGTCGCGCTGGGGCACCCGCGCCTGATGGACTACTTCTTGGGAGACGAGGTGCTGGACCGCCTGACGACGAACCGTTTCGGCCGCAACCCGGAGTGGTACATGCCCTTCGCGCTGTACCTTCCGCCGCTGGCGTTTGGCATTGGGCTGTGGATCGTGTTCTGGCCCGGGTTGCTGTGGCGGGTGGTCGGCGAGGGCCGGCTGCAGGGGCTGAAACGCTGGCTCGCGGACCGTCCGGAGACGGTGTTCCTTGTGCTGTGGTTGCTGTTGCCGCTGCTGATTCTCTCGGTCGTTCCCTCGCATCTGCCGCTGTACGTGCTTCCGCTGATGGCCGTTCCCGCCCTGGCCACGGCCCGGGGACTGGCTTGCCGCGCCGCCGGGCCGGGCCTTGGCCGCGCGGTCTGGGCGATCGCCCTGACGTCGGCCGTGCTGGGCATCGTGGGCAAGGGCGTGCTCGGCCGCCTGCCCAACCGCCACGACAGCCGGCCGCTGGCGGTGGCGATGCTCGCCCAGGCGGAGCCGGGCGCGCGGTTCGCCGTCGCGGACAGGCCCGAGAAGTACGGGTTGGATTTCTACCTGGACGGCCGCGTGACGCGCCTCGCGTCGCGGCAACCGAGGGGCGACGTCTTCGACGACGACGTGGCCGGCCTCGTCCGGACGCTCGGCACCCCTGACCGGTCGGCGTGGGTCATCGCCATCGAGGCCGATGCCGCCCCCGTGACCGACGCCCTGGACCACGCGGGCATCCCGTACGTCCGTGCCCCCGGATGGCGGAAGTACGGCCTGGTGGTCATCCCGCCGGGGTGACCAGGTTCGGCGTGGCCCGCCCTAGGCCTATAACGCCACTTGTCGCGCGGCGGCCTTCCCAGGCCGCCGCGATCGGGCCTGAAGCGTGTTCCTGGCGGCCTAGGAAGGCC
>DATKZB010000017.1:0-2213 GCA_035528235.1 Phycisphaerae bacterium | reverse complement strand
AATGACCTCCAGGACGCGATGACCGCCGATCACGAGCAGGACCTGGCCGAGCGCCGCCGGGAGCGCGAAGCCGAGTACGCCTTCGATGCCTGGAACGTCGCGGTCGCGATGGGCCAGGGGCAACTCCTTGGCATGGGCCTGACGGACGCGGCCGCGCGGCTGGAGAACCTGAAACGGGGAGAGACCCATGAACGATGACACCGGCTATTTCGTCGGGGTTCCCTTCAAGGATTACCTCGCGTGGCCGGGCACGAGCCGGTCGCGGCTCTGGACGCTCTACCGCCGCACGCCCGCGCATTTCCGCTGGGAGATGGACCATCCGCAGGAAATCGAGACGCCCGCGATGGTCGAGGGCACGGCCGTCCACACCGCCCTGCTGGAACCCGACCGCTTCAAGCGGAAATACGTCGCGGAACCGCCGCCCCCGGACGGCGCCGACAAGTGGGACCGGCGGCTCAAGGCCCACAAGGCGGCGTGGGCCGATGTCCTGGAGGGCGTCGGGGACCGGACGCTGCTGCCGCGCGGTGACTGGGATTACTACGTCGGCCTTGGCGAAGCCGTGCGGGCGCATCCGCTGGCCGGGCCGTTGCTGGCCAGGATGGAACGCGAAGTCAGCATCCAGTGGCGGCACCCCGAAACCGGCCTGCTGCTGAAAGGTCGGCCTGACGGCGTGTACGTGGCCGAAGGCGGTGCCATCGTCGTGGACCTGAAGTCGTGCCGTGACGCTTCCCCCCAGCGCTTCGGCGCGGACGCCTATCGGTTCGGCTATCTCTTTCAAGTCGCCATGTACGCGGCGGGTGTGCGGGCGACGGCCGAAACCGAGGTCGAAGACGTTTTCATCGTGGCCGTCGAGAAGGAGGCCCCGCACCCCATCGCGTGCTACCGCGTGGCCCCGCACCAACTGGACCTCGGACACCTTCAGGTCCTGGATGCCCTGCGCCAGTTGTCCCTCTGCGAACGCTACGGCGACTGGCCGGGATACCCGGAAGGGATCGAGGACTTGCAGTTGCCGGGCTACGCCGGGCAGGAATGGACGCCGTTCGCGGACGGGCTTGAACAGGTGCTCGTGGCGCGGGCGAAACGAGCCGGCCGGACGTTGCCGGCGGAACCCGAAGAGGAAGAGGAGGTACTTGCACTATGACCGAAACCGCACTCGTGAAATACGACCGGCCGCTGTCGGCACCGCTCCAGACGGTCGGCAACGCAAGCCTGCTGCTGAAAAGCCACCAAGCCGAAATCGCTCACCACATGGCGAGGGCCGCTGGCGTGGACCTTGAGGAAGTGATTTCCACCGCCATCACGTATTTGGCCACGGCCGAACCCAAGGTCCAAGCAAAGTTGATGGCGTGCGATGGCACGAGCCTGCTCGCCTGCGCCGTGGACGCCGCCCGGTACGGGTTGGTCTTCGGCAAGGTGCTGGGCCAAGCCTACCTCGTGCCGCGCGCCGGGAAATGCTGCCTCGACGTGGGCTACCGGGGCTACGAGACCCTCATCTACCGAAGCGGCGCGGTCCTGGCGATTCAGTCGGGCATCGTCTACGAGGGCGACGAGTATGACGTGCAGGTCGGGCGACAGCCGCCTATCCTGCACCGCCCTTCCCTGACGGCCAGCCACCATTCGGACAAAATCGTCGCGGCCTACGTGATTGCCTCGATGCAGGGCGGCGTCTGCCTCGCCGAGTCCATGAACCGCGAAGACCTCAACCACATCAAGGCCAAGAGCAAGATGGCCGACAGCGGCGCGTGGCTAACGGACCCAGGCGAGATGTTCCGCAAGGTCCCCATCCGCCGAATCGCCAAGCACCTGCCGCTGAGTCCGACCGACCGCGCGCTGCTTGACGAGATACTGACGCAGGAAGACGAACGCGAACTCGCCAAGGCCGACACCGGCGGTTCGGTCATCGAGGGTGAGGTCCGCGCTGCGGAGGTTCTGGGGCGGCTGAACGGCTCGCCCGCCGAGGACGACGAAGGGATACTGACATGACCCGCAGCCCCATCGCCCCGTGCCGAGTGCCGCTCTATTCGGGCACCTGGATTGATACCGTGAACCCCGACCCGGCCCTCATCACGCTCGAGGACGTGGCGTTCGCGCTGCGGCATCTGCGCTGGGGCGGACACCGGCCGGGCACCCACACCGTTGCGGCCCATGCCGTGCTGTGCGCGGAGCGGGCGGCGCGGGAGGGTCTGTCAGGTCACGTCCAGATGCTGGCGCTG
>DATKZB010000016.1:0-6071 GCA_035528235.1 Phycisphaerae bacterium | reverse complement strand
GCGCCGCGGCCCACCGACTGCGGGCCGCGTTTGGCGGACGTGCCGCGAAGGAGACATCCAGTGGACCGTCACACGACGTCGCGCACGTGGTTTCTCGTGGCCGGGCTGGCCGTCGGTCTGGTGGCGGCGCGCGGCGTGTTGGCGGCGGACGCCGACAGGACGCCCTCCAGCGGCGACATCGAGCGCCTCATGGAGTTGACGCGGGCCACGCTCGCCCTGGTCGAGCGTGCCGCGCCCCGGCCGGAACTCGCCAAGCAGGCCGCAGCGCTCGACACGGAGTTCGCCCAGGCCCGCTCCTTCGACGACGCGCATCGGAAGGCGTTCTATGCCAAGGGCCGGGCCCTGCGGCGCGAGATTGTCCTCGCGCACCCGGCGCTCGATTTCGACCGGATGCTCATCAACAAGCGGACCAGCGAGATCCCCGGCCACATGTGCGACCAGTACCTGGGCCGCCACAGCCGCCCCGGGCCGGGGCTGGCCGTGCTGGACTCGTGGAAGACCGACCCCAAGGCCAGGTTGCTGCTCGAAGGCAAACTGCCCAAGGGCACGGTGCATCACCCGGACCTCTCGTTCGACGCCCGGCACGTCCTCTTCGCCTTCTGCGACCACTCGGCGACCAAGGATGGCCGGGACCGGGCCTTCTTCATCTACGAGGCGGCCACCGACGGTAGCGAAGTCCGCCAGGTAACCGGCACCGCCAAGGACACCTTCGTCGGCGCCATGGGCCGCGAGACCGTGCTCATCGAGGATTACGACCCGTGTTACCTGCCGGGCGGGGGCATCGCGTTCATCTCGACGCGGAGCCAGCAGTACGGCCGATGCCACGGCGACCGGTACGTCCCGTCGTACGTCCTGTACCGGGCCGAGGCCGACGGCTCGAACATCCGCCAGATCTCGTTCAACGAGGCCAACGAGTGGGACCCCGGCGTGCTGCCCGACGGCCGCATCGTTTACACCCGTTGGGATTACGTGAACCGCCACGACACCAACTTCCAGAGCCTCTGGGTAACCCGGCCCGACGGCGCCGCCGTGGAACACTACTACGGCAACTACTCGGTCGGCCCGTGCATGATCGCCGAGGCCGCGGCCATACCCGGATCGCACAAGGTCGTGGCCACGGCGACCGACCATCACGGGTACACGGCGGGTTCGATCCTCGTCATCGACACCCTCGCCGGCCAGGACGGCGGCGAACCGCTGCTGGGCGTGACACCGGAGATCGGCTGGCCGGAGCGCGGCCCCCCCAAGGGCACCGCGAACGCCCCCCAGCCGCTACCGGAGTATCGCAAGGGCGGCCGCTGCGCCACGCCCTGGCCGCTGAGCGAGGAATTGTTCCTGGTGGCGTATCCGCACGGGGACAAGTACGCTATCTACTTGATTGACACCCTCGGCGGCCGCGAACTCATCTACGCCGATGCCGAGACCTCGTGCTTCGCGCCCATGCCGCTGCGTCCCCGCCCCGAGCCGCCGCGCCTGCCGCCCTCGGTGACCGAGGGCGAAAAGACCGGCCGCTACGTCGTCCAGGACGTGTACCAGAGCACGCAACCCATCGAGCGGGGCAGCATCAAGCGGCTGCGCGTCTCCGAGATTATCAGCCAGCCCACACGGGCCAAGCCCATCCTCAGCCACGTCAACAATGAGATCGTCAAGCGGATCCTGGGCACGGTGCCGGTGGCCGAGGACGGGTCGGTGGCCTTCGAGGCACCGGCCGGCACGCCGCTCCAGTTCCAACTCCTTGACTCCAGCGGCATGGCCGTGATGACGATGCGGAGCCTGGTGTACCTGGGCCCGGGCGAGAAGGCCGGGTGCGTGGGCTGCCACGAGGCGCGGCACTCGACGCCGCCGGTCGTAGCGCGGCCGGCCCACGTCGCGTTCCGGAAACTCGAGCCGCCCGCCGGGCCGCGATACGACGGGGGATTCAGTTTCGTCCGGACCGTTCAGCCCGTCCTCGACCGCCATTGCATCCGCTGCCACGGCCTCGGGAAGACCGAGGCGGGCGTCAACCTGCTCGGCACGTTCGACAAGCCCGACGGTAAGGGCCGCATGGACTTCACGGCGTCGTACGAATCTATCATGCGGCGCGGCGGCATGGTCAAGATCGCCCAGCGGAACCAGGAGACCAACTTCAGCGTGCCGAAAGATTACTTCGCCCACGCCGGCAAACTGACGCCGATGCTCCTGGCCGGGCATCTTGACAAGGAGGGCAAGCCGCGCGTCAACCTCGACCGCGACAGTTTTCAGCGGATCGTCGACTGGCTGGACCTGAACGCCCAGTTCTACGGCGACTACTCGTTCAACCGCATCGAGCGCACCCGCCCCTCGGCCGACGGCGAGAAGGCCCTGCGCGAGCACATCACCAAGCGATTCGGCCAGGAACTGGCCGGGCAGCCGTTCCCGGCACTCGTCAACACCGCCCTGCCCGCCGAGAGCCGCATCCTCATGGCTCCCCTGGCCGCGAAGGCCGGCGGATGGGGACAGGTGGCCAACGGATGGGCGGGCGCCGACGACCCCGACTACCAGAAGACACGTCAACTGGTGGAGGCCTGCATCCGGCCGCCCTCCCGCCACGACATCGCCGGCACGTGCGGCAGCGACGGCAAACAGGGGTGCAGTTGCGGCTGCTGCTGGGTCCGCCAGGTCCGCGCAGACCGCCTGAAGCAACCCGCCGCGCCCGAGGCCCGGCAGGCCGCCGCGCAGGGGAACTGACGGCCTCACGCCCCGTCAACGCCCCGCCGGCGCGCGCTGGGGCGTGCCGCGGGTGGCGCGACTGTGAAGGCGGCCGGACGCGTCGAACTCCAGCGGGTCGAGGCAGATGAAGCGATCCCACTCCTTGCGGTCGGTCCGCTTCTGGTGATACACGTGCCACCAGCGGCCGGCGCCGTCCTGCACCGCGCAGCCGTGGCCCGGGCCGAACACGCCTTCCGACCGATGTACGATGGGGTTGTGCGGCGCCCGCGTGAAGGGACCCAGGGGGCTCTCGGACGTGGCATAGCCGACGGCGTAGTCGGGCGTGTCGGCGCCGGAACCGCTGTAGATAAGGTAGTAGCGGCCCCGGTGCTTGATCATCCAGGGGCCCTCGGTCACGTGGCCGGCGCGTTTCTCCCAGTCCGACTCCGGCCTGAGAATCTCCTTGGGCTCGCCGCGCGGCTCGGTCGGGCCGGCCATCGGCTGGACCGTAATCCGGAAACCCGGCAGTTGGACCACGTACAGGTACAGCCGCCCGTCGTCGTCGCGGAACAGGTGGGCGTCGATGGCGTGGTCGAACAGTTGGCGGCGGATCGTGAACGGGCCGAGCGGGCCGTCGGCCTCCGCCACGCCCACCGTCTGGCTGACCGTGTAGTAGAGGTAGAACCGGCCCGAGGCCGGGTCGCGCCACACGTCGGGCGCCCAGACGTGCGGCCGCCCGGGGCGGAACACGACCGGCCCGCGCTTCCAGGTCACGAGGTCCGTGGACGTGTACACGCGGGTGCCGTTGTCGCCATCGACCTCGCCCGTGGCATAGAGGTAATAGACGCCCTCGTGCCGGATGACGGCCGGGTCGGCCAGGTTCCCCTCGATAATTGGGTTGCGATACGTTGGCTCCACGGCTTGGCCTCCCGGCGCCCGCGGCGTCAGAACCGTCGCACCCAGCACGAGGATGGCGAGGACGGCGAGCGGATACGTTGCGGCGCGGCGCGGCCTGGCTTTCATGGTTGGTCTCTCGCGGGTTCGCCTGATTGTGCAAACCTTGTCGCGCGGCGGGTCCCCGTACCCGCCGCGCTTGATGTCCGATTGCGCGTTGGCGCGGTGGGTGCGGGGACCCACCGCGCAAAAGACACCGCACCCACCGCGCAAAAGAAACCGCACCACCGCGCAAAAGACCGGAGCGGCATCGCCGCCCTACTTCGCCTTCTGGAGTTTCAGCCAGGCCAGGTTCATCGGCTGCCACGTGGCGGCGTCGCGCGGGCGGACCTTGACCTCGTAGTTGCCCGGCTTGGCGACTTCGATCTTGCCGATGGCGACCTCCTGGAACTCGTCCCACGAGGCCGTCTTCGGCGCCTTGCCGACGACCTCGCGGCCGGCCACCTCGACGACGAACTCGGTCTCGGCCTTGGCGGCGGCCACGCGGGCGGTCACTTCCCACGCCCCGGCCTCGGGAAACTTGGCCGTCCACGAGACCCAGTCCTTGGCGTCGTCCCAGAAACCGACGTCGGAGGCGCCCTTGCGGGTCTCGACCTGGATCTTCGTGCCGTGCAGTTGGGCCTCCTCGGCCTCCAGCGTCAGCGAACCGTCGGCCGCAGGGCGTATCGCGAGGTCGGGCTTGAAGCCCTCGATCTTGAGGCCCGTAATCTTGAGCGCGAAGGCGTGCTCGCACGGCCTCGCGGCGGGCATCTTGACCACGAGACCCGCGTCGGTCCGCGACCACTCGACTTTGCCCTCGTGGCCCAGCAGGCTCACGCCGGTCACGTCGCCGCCGGCCAGGCCCGACGCCTTCGCCAGGGACCGGACGGTGACCTCGCCCGCCTCGGGCCACGCCATGCCGATGGCGTAGAGCGTGTTGCCCCGCACCGTGAAGCGGAAGTCCTGGCCCGTGAAGGCGGCGCGTTTCGTGTCGGTGAACGACCCGCCGCCGACGCGGGTGGGCCCCTCGCCATACACGCACCACGGGCGCGTGGCGTAGATGGCCTCGCCGTTGACGGCCAGCCATCGGCCGATCTCCAGCAGCATCTTCACCTCGGGCTCGGGGATGGTGCCGTCGGGTCGCGGCCCGATGTTCAGCAGCAGCGCCCCGTTCTTGCTGACGATGTCCACGAGGTCCCCCACGATGGACCCCGCGGTTTTGTAGTCCTGGTTGCGGACGTAACCCCACGAGTTCTTCGAGACCGAGGTGTCGGTCTGCCAGAAGAACGGCCGGATGGCCGCCAGTTGGCCGCGCTCGATGTCCAGCACGGCCGCCTTGTCGGGGAACGCCTTGTTCTTGTAATTGACGGCCACGCCCTGCTTCCACTCGGCACCGCGATTGTAGTAGTACGCGCCGAACTTCTGGAGGTACGGCTTGAAGGCGGGCTGCTCGATCCACCAGTCGAACCAGACGAGTTGCGGCTTGTACTTATCGACCAGTTCGCACGTGCGCAGCAGCCAGTCGTCGAGGAACGCCTGGTTGGGCGGGTTGTCCTTCTCGGGCTGGGCCGGCCCGTACAGGTCCGCGAAGCGGGAATCCTTGACGTCGGAGTCGAACGTCGTGCCGCCGTCGAAGAACCACCAGTGCTCAGCCCGGTGCGACGAGAGGCCGAAGATCAT
This sequence comes from Phycisphaerae bacterium, assembly GCA_035528235.1. Lineage (GTDB taxonomy): Bacteria > Planctomycetota > Phycisphaerae > FEN-1346 > FEN-1346 > DATKZB01. Next base: position 791 of record DATKZB010000016.1, on the reverse strand, counting down.
GCCCTGCCGGCGGACGGCGGACGCCAGGTCGCCGATGAGGTCGCGCTTCGGGCCCATCTTGGCGGCGCACCACTCGGAGTACCCGCAGTCGTACATGGCGAATCCGTCGTGGTGCTCGGCCACCGGCACAACGAACTTGGCGCCGGCCCGCTTGAACAGGTCGGCCCAGTGGTCAGGGTCGTACTTCTCGGCCTTGAACCGCGGAATGAAGTCCTTGTACCCGAACTCGCTCTGCGCGCCCCACGTGGCCACGTGGTGTTTGAACTCGTCCGACTTCTGCTGATACATGTTCCGCGGGTACCACTCGTTGCCGAAGGCCGGTACCGAGTAGACGCCCCAGTGGATGAAGATGCCGAACTTGGCATCCAGGTACCACTCGGGCACCGTGTACGTCTCCAGCGATTCCCACGTGGCCTGATAGGGCCCTTCGCCGACGACTTTCTCGATCGTTTTCATGGTCTCCTCGGGTTGTTCACCTTGACGGGTCGCCGAGCATCCCGGCGCCAAGACGAGAAGAAGCGCCAGCGCCGCCGGGATGATGACCCGGACGAGTCTCGCGCCGCCGGCCCGTCGCCAACCGACTGTCTGAAACATGGGCATTCTCCGCTCCTGGGCCGCGTGTTCCCCCGCCTCTCTCTGCCGCGGCGCCGGCCAAGGCTGTCATTCTGCTATGAGGCCCTACGTCAAGGGGTCGGGTCGAGGGAGTAGACGGGTGCGGGTTTCCGTCTGCTATACATGCCCGAAGGCACAGGGTAGGTGTTCGAGGAAGGCCGGCCGTCGCCACCACCTGA
>DATKZB010000015.1:0-8201 GCA_035528235.1 Phycisphaerae bacterium | reverse complement strand
CGGTGGCCCGTCCGGTGCGCGCGGCTCGTCCGGCGTCGGCCTGGAAGGCGGGTGCGCCCGATCCGCGACGGTCGATGTCGATCGACCTGCCGGCGTCGCCGGCCGACGTGGGGTTCTACTCAGAGGCCCGCAAGGGGCGGTCGAACCTCGTGACCGTGTGGGTGGCGGCCGTCGTGGGCTCGGCCGGGGTCGGGCTGCTGGCCTGGCTCACGGGGCTGCCGGACCTGTTGGCCGGGCCGATCCTCTTTGTCGGCGTGGCGTTGCTCTGGACCTTCTTCGGTCGCAAGTTGGGCGACGACGTCCCGCCGCCGAGGCCGTACGACTGACACCTTTCCGACCAGCCTGCCCTTCCGCCGGCCTGTACCGACACGTGTGCCACGGCCGGTCTTGTCCGGCCGTGGGAATGGCCACTTTGCGCGGTGGGTGCGCGCTTTGCGCGGTGGGTCCCCGTACCCACCGCGCCGACCCGCAGTCGGACCTCGAGCGCGGCCCGCCTAGGGCGGGCCGCGCAAACACGCGGTCTACCCGCGCCGGACCAAGGCCAGGTGTCCCGTGGTGCCGACCGGGCAACCCTCGGCGTGCCGGACCCAGACGCTCGCCCCGGCGACCTCCACGCCCAGGTGGTATGCCCCGCCGACGCGTTCGCACCGCGCCACGCGTGCTGCGCCCGCCGGGTCGGGCCGGAACTCCAGGTCCTCCGGACGCAGGATGAGGCGCTGCGGCCCGGACCGCTCGGGCGCGAGGCCTTCGAGGACCGCCGTGCCGTCGCGCGTGAGCACGCCGCCGCGGGCCTCGCCGCTGATTTCGCTGGCCGGCCCGAGTGCCCGGGCCGCGGCCAGGCTGACCGGCCGGCGGTACACCTGCTCGGTCTGGCCCACCTGGGCGACAGAGCCGTCCAGCAGGACCACCACGTCGTCGGCCAGGCGGACGGCCTCGTCGGTGTTGTGCGTGGCCAGGACGACGCCGGCCCGCGTCTCGGCCAGGGCGCCGCGCAGGAGGTCGAACACGTCGGCCCGTGTCGGCCCGTCGAGGTGGGCGAGCGGCTCGTCGAGGAGCAGCCACTCGGGTCCGCCGACGAGGGCCCGGGCGATGGCCAGTCGCTGCCGTTCGCCGCCCGACATCCGGCCCGGCCGCCGTTCTGCGAGCGACGCCAGGCCCATCTGGTCGAGCAGGCGGTCCACGCGGCGCCGGCGCTCGGTCTGGCCTAGGTTCGACCCCGCCAGGACGAGGTCCAGATGCCGCCGCACCGTCAGGTGGTCCCACAGGGCCGGCGTCTGGAACACCATGCCGATGCGGGCGCGGCCGCTTTCGAAGGGCGGCGCGGCATCGGGCGAGGTGGCGTCGGCGGCCAGGACGACCCGGCCGGTCGTCGGCCGCAAGAGGCCCGCCAGGATCCACAGCAGCGTCGTCTTGCCCGTGCCGCTTGGCCCCACCAGGACCGTCACGCGTCCGGCCGCCGCCGCCATCCGGACGCCGCGCAGCACAGACCGGCCGCCGTAGGCGAATCCGACGTCCAGGCATGTAAGTGCGTTGCTCATCATCCGTCCTCGGCCGTCTTGCGGCGAACGAGCGACAGGAGCCATCCTAACAGGATAATCGCGGGCCCGGCCAGCAGCAGGATGTCGAGGGCCAGCGCGCTGGTCATCGATTCCGGCGCCGTGTGGATGAGCGTGTAGAGCCGCACGCCCAAGGTTCCGGCGCCCGGCGGCACGAGGAGGACCGACATCTCCAGTTCGGTCGCGGCCAGCAAGGCGCCCAGCAGTCCCGCCGCCACCAGCGTCAGCCGGTGCCGCGGCCAGAGCACGTGCCGCATCGTCCGCCACGGCGAAAGGCCGTGGACCCGCGCGGCCGCCAGCGGCTCGACCGCCTCCCGCCGCCACAGCGCGTACAGCGCCAGCGTGGCCACGGGCATGAACCGCAGGGCGTAGCCGACGACCAGCGGCCAGGCCGTGTCGCGGACGGCCGCCAGCGCCGGCGTCTGAGCGAGCCGGATCATCCCGATGGCCAGGAGCGACGGCGGTACGGTCAGGTTCAGGAGGACGAGCGGGACCGCCGTCGGCGCACCGCGTCGCCACGCCCCGGCCCACCGCGCGGCCAGCAGGCCGGCCCCGGCCATGCACAGCGCGCCGGCCGCCGAGGCCAGCACCAGCGTCTGCCAAGCCTGCCGGCGTGCCGACAATAGGGCCTCGCCCATCGCCTGCCACGACCCCGCCTTGTGCGCCAGCACGCCCACGGGCACGGCCAGGGCCAGGGCGAGGACGCCCGCGGCCACGCCGGCGCCCAGCACCCGCCCCCATCGCCCGGGCGGCGGCCGACGCGCCGGCGCGGGGCGATCCAGGTCCGCCCAGGTCCGCTTTCCTTCCCACAGGACGACGGCGACCGCGGCGGCGCCCACGGCGGCCATCGGTGCGGCCAGCGCGGCCGCGCCGTTCGGGTCGAGCAGCGCCGAGTACTGGATGAGCACCTGCGTGCCGTACGTGCTGATGAGAAACATGCCGGGGATGATGTGGTCGTTCATGGCGAAGAGGGCCACGAGCAGCCACGCGGCGGCCGTCGGCCGAATCGCCGGCCGAACGACCAGGTGCACAAGGGCCGCGCCGCGCGGAATGCGAAACACTTGCCGCGCGGGCCAGTCGGCCTCCAGCCGACGCCACGCGTATGTCAACACCAACACCGCGAGGCCGAAGTACCGCAAGGCCATCACCACGGCCGCCGTGCCGAACGAGTCGACCGGCAGGCGGACCTCGCCGCCCACCAGCGCCGCCAGACCTTGCGCCAGCGGCCCCTCGCGGCCCAGGGCGACGGTCCAGGCGGTCGCCATCAGCGACGAGGGGACCAGCAGTGGCAGACACGCGAGGTACGCCGAGGCGTCGGCCCACCGTCGCGGCAGCCGCGCGGCTGCGGCCACGAGCGTCCACGCCAGGACCGTGGCACACGTCGCGGCCATGGCGGCCAGGTACGCCGTCCGTGCCAGGGCCAGCCATCCGCGCGGCGTGCCCCACCAGGCGGCGTAGCCGCTCTCGGCGCCCGACGCCGCCAGGCTGGAGGCGAGGGCCGTGGCGAGCGGCAGCAAGGCCAGAAGGGCGACGCCCTCGGCCGCCCAGCCCGCAAGCGGCACGCGGGTCCGGGGCAAGGCGATCGATTGAGCCGCAGTGGTCCGCATCGTTGCGTGCCTACTTTTACACGAGCCTTTGCGCGGTGGGTCCCCGTACCCACCGCGCAAGAAACGGCGTTCTCGACCGCGCCACGAGGCATCGCGCGGCGGGTACGGGGTCCCACCGCGCGAAGTGGCGTTATCGCACCTACTGGTCCATGCCGGCTTCCCGGCACAGGGTCACGACGTCGGGGATGGCGGCGGCGGCGCGGACCCAGTCGACGTCCATCGTCGGGCCGGTCCGCAGGTCGTCCCACGGCGTCTTCTCGTCGGCCAGGTCGGTGCCCAGCGGCACCTGGGCGCCGGCGCCGCGGGCCAGGCGCTGCTCGACCTCGCGCGAGAGCAGGTAGTCGATGAGCCGCTTGCCCTCGTCGGGGTGCGGGCACCCGGCCACCAGGGCCACGGTGTTCGGGATGAGGACGGCGCCGTCGGCGGCGTCGGGCACCACGACGCGGACGGGTTTGCCGGCCCGGACGGCGGCCCAGGCGTCGTCGGTGTCGGTCAGACCGAAGGCGCGGCGGCCGTCGGCCACGAGGTCGCGCACGGTGGCGTTGCCGGGGCAGAGGGCCGTCTCGTTGGCCCGCAGGTCCCGCAGGAACTCGGCCAGCCGCTCGCCGCCCCATCGCTGGTGCAGAACGGCCGCGTGCGTGAGCGTGGTGCCGAAGAAGGGCCGGGCCATCGCCGTCTGGCCGCGCCATTTCGGGTCGGCGAAGTCCGACAGGCTCGACGGCAGGTCGTCGGCCCCGACGAGCCGCGTGTTGACCAGGACGACGCGCATGCGTGCGGCGAACCCGGTCCAGCGGCCGCGCGGGTCGCGGAACCGCTCGGGAATGCGCGCGGCCGCCGGGCTGACGTACTCGGCCAGGAGGCCCATCTCGGCCAGGCGGACGGTCTGGACGATCTCGTTGTTCCAGTGGACGTCGCAGTCGGGCCGCTGGCGGCGGGCGATGAGGCGGTTCGCGAGGCCCGTCGTCTTGGCGTCCTCGGTATCGTAGACGGGTTTGACCCGGATGCCGGTTTGCCGCTCGAACGCCAGCAGGATCGGCTCGGAGTGAATCTGGTCGAGTGCCGTGTAGACGACCACCTCCGGCGGTTCGCCCCCGGGGCCCGTGCATCCGCCCAGCGCCGCGACGAGGACGGCGCCCGCGAAGGCTGCAAGCCGGAAGACCGGCGACGGGAGTCGGGTCATGCGGTCATTCCTCTCGGACGAGTTTCTTGATGATGATGCCGACGTCCTGTTCGAACCGCTGTCCGAAGACCGAGACGATGAGGTATCGCCAGAAGGCGTCGGTGTCGGTCAGCAGAAAGGCCTCGCCGCCGCCGTCCTTGGCAACGCGGGCCAGGTCGGGCTGGAGGGTGGTCCGCCGGATGGCCTTGGCGCCGGTGCCGCCGACGTCGATGACGTTGATGGTTCCGCCGGTCTTGGCGAAGGCGGCGGCCAGGGCGAAGGCCTCCTTGCGTCCGGAGGGGTGGCAGGGCGAGTCGCCGACGAGAATGACGACGCGGCGTCGGCGGCGGTTCCATCCCATCCGGTCGTCGCTGGTGGCGGCGCGGATGCCCTCGTGGATGGGTTCGGGGATGTCGGCCCCGCCGCCCGCCGTCGTGGCGTCGATGAACTCGCGGACCGGGGTCACGTTGTCCGAGACGCGGACCCACTTGACGGCCCCGGGACCGTAGTCGTCGCCGTAATCCTTGTAGGTCACCATGCCGAACCGGGCGCTGGGCACCAGACCCGTCACCACGTCCAGAATCTGGTGCAGCCGCAACTTGGCCTGCTCGATGTAGGGTGCCATGCTGTCGGTGGCGTCGAGCACCAGCACGATGTCGAGACCCGTGCCGCGCAGTTGACCGATGTGCTGGCCGAAACCGGCGCTGGTGCCGTCGAGCAGGCCGACGCCCACGCGCCCGCCCGGCGCGGCCACGGCGGTGGGCGACGCCGCCAGGGCCCGGGCCAGGTCGCTGGCGGGGTCGGCGGTGTCGGTCAGAAAGGCGGTGGCCTCGGGCATGGGCGGCCTGGCCAGGACCTTTTCGAGGTCGGTGGCGGCCGGGGCCGTGGGCAGGATGACGGTCGCCGGGCGCGACGCCTGGGCAGCCTCGACCATGGCGGTCGTGCCCCCGCCGCCGGCCTCCGGGGCGGTGCCGACCTCGTCGGCGCCGGCGGCGACGGCGCGCAGCACGAGGGTCTGCTCGTCGGCCTGAATCCGCACGACGACCCACGTCACCATGCCGGCGGCCACGATCAGCAGCACGTGCACGATGAGCGAGACGCCCCACGAGGGGGCCGACTCCTTGAGTTCTCTCAGCCACCCGCGAAGACTCATGGGGGCGTTCCCTCTCTCGACCGGGCGAACCTCTGGCCGCGCGGCGTCACGACGGGGCCTCCGCCGGCGGGCCGACGGCCAGCCGCGCGACCGACACCTTCTTCATGGGGCTGGCCAGCGCGGCATCGAGGGCGCGGGCCACCTGGTCGACGCTCAGCGACGGCTCGGCCAGGATCAGGACGCCGATGGCCGGCATGTTGATCTCGGCCAGTTTCACCCGGATGGCGTCGTACCCGTCGTCGGGCAGACGGGCCTGGCCGATGGTGATGGCGACGCCCGTCGCGGTCGGCCTCAGTTGGATCTGGATGACGGGCGGGAAGTCTTCGCGGACGGCCCCGCCGCCGGCGCTGACCTCGCGGTAGCCTACGGGGAAGTCGCGCTCCGGCAAGAGGAACTGCGTGGCCATGATGAAGAACGCCAGCAGGATGAAGACCACGTCGACCATGGCGGGGGCCTTCAAGAGGTCCTCGGCGTCTTCGAGCGGCTGGTGGGCGAATTGCACGGCTACGATTCTCCTCGCGCGCGGAAAATGACCTCCCGCAAGCCGATCTTGCGGCAGACCTCCAGGACCTCGTCGAGCCGGGCGAACCGCTGTCGGCGGTCGGCCCGGATGACCACGCGCACCGGCTCGCCCCCGCGGCGGCCCCGGTCCAGGTGGCCGGCCAGAACGCCGTCGAGACCGTCGAGCGGTACGCGGCGGCCGTCGACGGTCAGCACGCCGTCGAGGCGCAGGTTCACCGTGACCTCGGCCGGTATCTCGCGACGGGCGTCGGGGCTTATCATGACGGGCAGGTCGACCTCGGGGTCCTTCTGCGTCTGGATCAACTGGCTGGTCAGCATGAAGAAGCAGACGAGCAGGAACACGGTGTCCACCAGCGGCGCCACCTGGAGGCGGGGGGCGGCCTGCGGCACGGACGGCGCGAAACGCATGGCACCTTCGCGGGGGTTCATGATTCGCCCTGAATCGGGTCCGGTGCAACGGGGGCATGGTCACGGGCGACCTGGCCCTCGGCCATCGTCCGCATCAGGCGGTCGCACACGCCGGCGGCATCCTGGCCGATGCGCGTCACGCGGTCGCGGAAGTAGTTGTGGAAGAACATGAGCGGGATCGCCACCACCAGCCCCATGCAGGTTGTGACGAGCGCCTCCGAGACGCCCACCGCCAACTGGTCCGGCCGGGCGGCGCCCTTGATCGTGCCCAGCACGTTGAACGAGCCGATCATGCCGGTCACCGTCCCCAGCAGGCCCAGCATGGGGGCGATGGCGGCGATAAAACCGATGTGCCCCACGCGCTGGTACAGGCGCGTGACCTCCTTGGTGCCTTGCTCCTGCATGACTTCGCGTGCGGCGTCCAGGCTCATGCGTCCCTGGGCGAAGGTGTGGCTGACGATTCGCGCGAGCATGCAGTCGAACGCCCCGGCCATGGTCTGCATCTCGCTGAACTTGCCTTGCCGGGCCAGTTGCACCAGTTCGGTCGCCAGGCGGGGCGGGATGAGTTTCCCCGTCTGGATGCGCAGAAAGGCGTCGATGACCAGCGCCAGCCCGGCGAAACTCAGCCAGATGATGACGTATCCCACGTACGAGCCGGCCTCGATGAAGTCGCGCAGGCTGACTCGCTTGGCGTCCGGTTCCTTGGCGGCGGCGGGGCCGGCAGCGGCCGGGGAGGCCGAGGGGGCATCGGCCGGGGCGGCGGGGCGCTCCGCGGGTGTCGCGGCCAGGCCCATCGTGGCCGCCACGAGCAGCGCCACGAGAACAAGCGGCCACAAGGGGCGGATGGGCGTTCGGTTTGGCATGGGGCGTGTTTCCTTTATCACGGGCGCTGGCGATCTTTCTCGCGCGGCAGGCGGTTCTCGACCTGGAGACGCATCTGCTTCAGGTGGCTTCGGAGTTCGGGGTCGCCGAAGTCGGGGTGCAGGGCCTCGGCCACCCGCAGGACGTCGGCCGCGTCGGCGTCGTGGCTGCCCGCGGCGAGACCCTCGGCCAGGGCGAGCGTGGCCCGGCACCAGGAGAGCGTCCCCGGCCGGCACAGCCCGCGGGCCTTGCGGAACGACTCGACCGCGCGGACCGGGCGGCGAACGTCCAGTTCGCACCGGCCCAGGGCCATGTGAACCTCGACCGACTCGGGGAACCGGGTGGCCAGTTGTTCCAGCAGGCCCAGCGCCTGGTTGAGTTGCCTGCCGCACCGGTAGGCCTCGGCCATCAGCAGCGAGCACGTCTCGAGCAGACGGCCATTCTCGCGGACCTTCGCGGACGCCAGCAACTGGTCGAGGACCCGCCGGGCGGCGGCATAGGCCTGGACGTCGAGCATGGCGCGGGCGGCGCGGCGCGACGCCTCGACGAACAGGACCTCGTCGGTCGCGGCCTGGGCCAGGGCGGCGTCGCACAGACCCAGGACCCGGCGCTGGACTTCGTCGCGCCCGGCCTGCGCGATGCCGCCGTACCGTGCGGCCAGGCCCTCGGCCAGGCGGAGGCGGGCCAGCGGCGAGGTCTTGTCGGAACCCTCAGGCACCCGGTCGAGCGCCTTGGAGGCCTCCTCGATAAGGCCCAGGTCCAGAAGCACTTCCACGCGGAGCCACGCGGCGGCGCCCGCCACGGCGGCGTCGCCCGCCAGCGCGGCCGCGCTTGCGTCGAGCACGCCGAGGGCCCCGCGCTGGTCGCCCAGCGGCGGCCGCGCCAGCGCCCGGGCATGCAAGAGGGCGCTGCGGGCCAGGATGGAAGGGTCACTT
>DATKZB010000014.1:0-9317 GCA_035528235.1 Phycisphaerae bacterium | reverse complement strand
GGGGGGGTGGGCGTCCTCGATTCCACGGGCTCGCGCCCGTGGCTACAGACCAGCCGCCCCTGACGGGGCTACAGGCATCAGGCCTCTTGCCTCTACCTCCAGCCTCCCGCCTCCGGCCTCCATTTGTGATATGTTATAGCATATATCGAGCCCCGTCCATTTACGGTCAAAACGGCGTCGAAAACGCGCGATTCCGGCGCATTCGGATCAAAAATCGAAAAAAACGATCAAAAGCGGCGCGTTTCCCCTTGCCTATCTTACCAAAACGGGGCCGAATCGGCCCTGGCGAGCCGAAAACGGGGTTTGGACCGTCCAAAAGGGCGTTTTTGCCACTCCCGGCCAAAGCCCGTCTTCTCAAAGTATACACCGGGACCCCGCCGGGCGGATAGACAAGCCCCCGGCACCGCCGGGGGATGGATTGGCCCACCGCCGTCAGACGCCCTAAGAAAACGGCCGCGCGGGTGCGTGGCCCACGCGGCCTTGGTTTTCTCAGCGGCCGAGCGCCTATCGGCGTCGTTGCCGCATCAGCAAGCCTACCCCACCCAGGGCCAGGAGCGCCAGCGTAGCCGGCTCAGGGACCTCGGAGACACGGAACCCGACTGCGTAGCCCTCGGTCGACGGGGCGTAGCCGAAGTTCCGAGACGCCGCGTGCAGGAGGACGGCCAAGTGGACGAACGACCCGCCCCGGAGGCCGCGAAGGGAATCGTATAGGATCGCCTCATTCCACTCGCAGGCGTTCCCGCCCTGGTCGAACGTGTCGTAGGGGCTTTCAGAGCTCTCGAACTCGCCAACGGGCGTGCGCCACCAGGGGGTGCCAAGGGTACTGTCGCCGTCGAAAAAGTTCGCGTTGTTGCCCGGGTCCGGGTCGACCAGATCGTTGCTCGGGACGGTGTCGTTGCCCGTCGGATAGTCGAAGTAGTTGCCCGTATCCCCGTCGTTCTTGTGGTAGGCGGCCTTGTACCACTCATCTTCGCTGGCGATGGCCCACGTCGCGTCGGGCTCGCGCGTCACGGCCATCAGGGCCGCGTCGCTCGTGGCGCCGTTCAGGAAGTACGCCCCGTCCTCGGTGGAGTCGGCGTCCTGGGCCCGCGTCGGCTGGCCGTTATGGAGCCAGTTGGCAAAGCGGGCCGCGTCGCCCCACGACACGTAGTTGACCGGCCGGTTGGCCCAGTCCGACGCCACGTTGTACGAATAGCCGCTGCCTGTGTTCGTCCGCTCGATCTTGCAGCCGTAGGCGCTCGACCACATGTCCGTGTTGTACAGCCCGTGGGTGTCCGTAACGGCCACGCTGTTGAGGAACGCCGTGTACTGCCCGGCCGTGACCTCGTACTTGCCGATGTTGAACTGGTAGTCCACCGCGCCGCAGATGCGGTCCAGGCCGGAGCCGCCGTAACTCATGCCCGACCCTTCGCCCGTGTTGCCCGTGTAGCCCACGGGGACGGTCTCGATGTTGATCGCCGCCGAGGTGGCCGAGGCCAGCGCTACCCACACCGCCGCCCCAATCGCCACCCTTGTCACGTCCTTTACGCTAACCATCGTCGGCCCCCCTTCGATGCCATGCGCCTGTCACAGACCTGGAGAAACCGGCCGCGCGGCCGATCTCCCTCAGATTCCGAATGACGCCGTCTTGATGCGCAAAATGAAAGCGGCCGGAGGATTCCCCCCCCGACCGCCAAGTAGTCGTCTTTTGGCCCGCTCCACCCCGATCCCCTCCGGGCAGCAGAAACCTTCTGACGTGGCCTTCTCTTGTAAGACTATACACCATTTTCGGCCGCGCGTCAAACGGGTCTCGCCTCCCATCATCCGCGTGGGTGCGGCCGGTCCGGAACGCCTGAGGCACGCCGCCCAGAACGATGGGCGACGACCCTTTGCCGGAGGGAACCTCGTCTGCTACGATAGGCCCCTTGACGCGGCAGGCACCGAGGGAAACCGCCGCGCCGCACGACCGTAAGGGGACTTCCATGAGGATCTGCCTGGCGGCTGGCCTGGCCCTGGCAATGGCGACGGGAACGGCGGCCGCCGAGACGCCGATCAAACTGCTCATGGCCGGGTTCTGGGGCACGGCCGAGGACGACGACGTCCAGGGCGCGGCCCAGGCGCCCGACGGCACGGTCATCATCGTGGGCAACGTGGGCGCGGCCGCGACGGACCTGCCCGGTGGCGTGGTCCCGACGGTGCTGGGCAACCGCGTGGCCCAGCCGAAGTGCGGGCGCGGTTTCGTTGCCCACTTCTCCGCCGACCTTGGCAGGCTGCTGCATTACGCCGAACTGGCCGACGGCATCGCCATCCTCACCAGCGTCCAAGCGGGCGCCGGCGGCGTCTATGTGAGCGGGTACGCGGCGGACGGGCTCGAACCGCTGCTCGCGGGCAAGCCCGGCCTGATGACGACGTATCCCCTCGCCGCCGAGGCCCGGCTGATGAGAGAGGGGAAGATGCTCGAGGCCAACGGCCTGACGGACACCGACCCGATTGCAGGCCGACCGGGCTTGGGCCGCTACGGCGCGCCGTTTGTCCTGTGCCTCACGCCGGACCTCAAGACGGTGACCGCCGGCACGTACCTCGAAGGATGGCAGCAGGTCTGGGACAAGTACCGCTCGAAGACCATCCGGCCCCGCGCCACGTTCCGGCCGGACACCTTCTGGCAGCCGACGGCGCTCGGGCTCCTGGGGTCCGGCGACCTGGTCGTGTGCCACGACGGCGGTTACTTCCGGATGCTCACGGACAAGGACCGCGAGGTCGCGGGCGACAACGCCGACCTCCTGGGGCGCCTGGCGTTCTACGACGGCGCCGACTGGGTGAGCCGGCTCTCGCCGGACCTCTCGAAACGGGCCTGGCGCCAGCCGATTCATACGCCCGCCGTCGACGCCGAGACGGTCCGGCGCATCAAGGGCGGCTGGCCGCTCGCGCATTACGGCAGTCCGCGGACGCACCGGATGCGCCTCGACCGCCAGGAGAACATCTACCTGTGCGGGTGGTCGGCCTCGTACACCGCCAAGGAACCCTGGTGGTCGCCGTACGTCTGGCGCCTGAGCCCCGCTGACGGCGCGCTCGACTGGAAAGCGTATGAGTACGATCCCATGTCCGGGCCGGACAACCGGATGAACGGCCAAGTGGCCGACACGGCCGTCGCGACCCTCGCCCTCGACGGCGACGGCAACCTCCTGGCGAGCCTCTTTGCCGACGGCGGCAACACGGTCATCGCTTGGAGCCCGAAGGCGGAACTGGGCCGGCGTTTCGAGGGTCCGGTCAAGGGTTCGGCCCCGGTCATCAAACTCGTGCATTGGTGGGGCACGATCCACCGCGTCAACACACGGACTCGCGAAGGGCTGGGCGGGGCCCGGCTGGCCGCCAACAACCAGGGCGTCGCAGGGCCCGCGTGGGCGGTGGACCTGGCGTCGCTGCCCGGCAACCAGGTCCTGGCCGTCGGGCGGTGCAACTTCGAGTTCCCCTGGACCCAGGACGCCTGGCACCGCGGCGACCCCCAGGAGAACCCCACGGGCTTCGTGCGCGTCTACAGCGCGGCATTCGACCTCCTGTTCAGCACGGCGCTGCCCGGGGTCATCCCCTTTGAGATTGTGCCCCTGTCGGACGACCGGTACCTTATCGTCGGCCAGGCGCGGAACCCCGCGGCGCCCGTGGCCGGCGCCCTCGCAGGGAAGCCGCGCGGCAAGGCCGACGGGTTCCTCTACCTCGTCCGGGCCGCGCCCAAGGCGGCCGGAAGATGAACGGGCTTACGGCATCTCAACTTGGCGTGTTTGCGCGGCGGGTCCCCGTACCCGCCGCGCTGCCCGTAAACTGTTGAGTTGAAGGACACCCCTGCGGATACGGTCCGTCACCTTGTTGACTGTCCTTGCGGCAGCCTTGCTCGGCATCCTCGCCTCTGCCGGGCGGGCCCAGGTGTATCAGTACGCGGTGCCCGCCCGGGACGCGGCCGGCAAGGCCATCACCGCCTACCTGTGGGTGCCGCCGGATGCGGAACGCCTGCGGGGCGCGCTCGTGGGCGGCCACACGCTGATGGAACCCGCGTTCGCGGCCGACCCGGCCATCCGCCAGGCGTGCGAAGCCGAGGGGCTGGCCATCGTCTACTTCTCGCCCGCGCTCGACGCCGTGTTCGACTACCGGGGCAAGGACTCGCCGGCCCGTCTCCAGAAGGCGCTCGACGACCTAGCCGAGGTGTCGGGCTACGGCGAGTTGGCCGCCGCGCCGCTCTTTCCGTTCGGCCACTCGGTCAGTTCGATTTTCGCCTCGCGCGTCGTCTGCTGGAACCCGGGGCGGTGCTTCGGCGCGCTGCCCTTCAAGGGTGGGCTCAGCCTGCCGCCCGACGACCCCCAGGCGACGATCGCGGGCGTGCCCATCCTCGTTATCAAGGGGCAGTTCGAGGAGTTCGGCCCCGGCCCGAGCGGCGTCCTTCGCGATTTTGAGGATCGCGAGACGGCGTGGAAGGGCATGCGGGAGATGCTGCTCGGCCTCCGCGCCAAGGACCCGCGGAATCTGATGGCGTATCTCGTAGAGCCGGGCGCGTCGCACTTCGCGTGGTCCCAGCGTCTGGCGCCCTATGCGGCCGCGTTCATCCGAGAGGCGGCCCGACGGCGCATCCCCGACTGGCCCCTGGATGCGAAGCAGCCGGTCGCGTGCCGCGAGGTCGACCCGGCCACGGGCGCGCTGACCGGCGGCGACGTCGGCAAGGACGCCCTGGCCGCGCCCGCCGGCGAGTTCAAGGGCGACAAGGCCAAGGCGTTCTGGCACCCGAGCCTGGAACTCGCGAAGATGGCCGACGCCCTTCACGCCGACCTCTTCGCCAAGCGGCCGCAGTTCGTGACGTTTGCCGACCCGGCCGGCGGCAAACCCATCCTCGTCGGGCACGACCTGCGCCTGCGCCTGGGGCCCCACTGGGTGGGGCCGGACACGTTCCGGGTGGCCGGCACGTTTCTCGACAAGGCACCGGACAAGTACCCGAAGGTCGATGGGCCGGTGGGCCACGCCCCGGGCGAGGTCCGCTTCCGGGCGTTCGCCGGCACGGTCGAACAGACGGGGCCCGACACGTTCCGCGTCGCCCCGGACGGCCGCGGCCGCGCGCGGGCCGAAATCCTCGCCTTTCACCCCGGCGACGCCACGTATCGCTACGCCGAGCAACAGGGCCGCGTGAACCTGCCCGACCGGCTGACGCAGGGCAAACCGCAGACCATCACCTTCCCGCCGGTCGGCCCGTTGAAACCCGACGGCGGGCCGGTCCGCCTGGGGGCCACGAGCGATTCGGGTCTGCCGGTGCGTTACTACGTGGAGAGTGGCCCGGCGGTGGTCGATGGCGATGAACTCCAACTCGCGGAACTACCCCGCCGGGCGAAACGGCCGGTGAAGGTCGTGGTCGTGGCCTGCCAGTACGGCAGCGCCGTGGCCCCGCTCGTCCAGACCGCCGAGCCGGTCCGGCAAGTGGTCCTGGTGGAGAAGTAAGGGCCCCCGCGCCGCCGAAACCGCGATCCGCGCCGCGGCGATCGACGGCGTTGAGATCAACCGGTGGATGCCGGCCGGCCCGCCGCCTCACTTCCCCGCCCTGAGGAGCGACCACGTCTGCCACTCGTGCGGCGGATGGCGATGCTCCTTGCCGCCGAGGACCGCCAGCACGGGCACTTTCCACCAGGCGCCGACGAAGCAGATCTCGCGATACCCCGCCACCGAAAGGACCGCGCCCTCGACGCGAAAGAACGGCGTGTCGTCCTCGACGCCCGTGCAGTTGTAGTTGTGCACGCCCAGCACTTCGGTGCGGCCGCCGCGGAGCGTCTCGACCTTGGTGCTGACGGCCTCGGTCTTCATGCCCAGGACCCAGAGCCGCCCGCCGTCGTTGCGGGTGTTGACGCCGACCTTCTCGGGGCCGCGCTCCGTGTTCCACTGCCGCGCCCACACCGTCGACCCCGCTTCCTGGTACGCGTGGCCGACGCAGTTGGTCATGAAGACGGTGGTCTTCGGCCGCGCGATGACCGTGCCGCCCATGGTGCGGCAGACGACCGTGCGGCCGGGGGCGCGGGCCTCGATGCCGAAACTCGGCACCGGCGAGAAGACCTGGAGGTGCTGAAAGACGACGACCTTCGCGCCCTGCGGGTCCGCGTCCACCACGAATTTGGCCAGGTTCTCCGGGTACGTCGGCTCTTGGCTCGACCCGCCCAGGATGCGGACGAAGCCGAAGCCCATGACGCGGTTGACCGACCCGTGCACCCGCACGTCCCCCTTCATCCAGTACCAGTTCGGGTCGCCGCGCTTGCCGCCCAGGAGGTAGACGGTGCTCGCGCCCTTGCTGGCGGCCTCGTCGACAGCCTTCTGGAAGGCCGGGGCGTCGTCGTCCTCGTCGCTGGCCTTGGCGCCGAAGTCGTTGGCGCAGACCCAGTCCTCGGCCTTGGTCGGCATCGGCACGTCGGGTTCCCGCGGCGGTTTGAGGAGCAGGCCCGCCTTGGGCGCCCCCGCGCCGAGGACCTCGACGCCGTGTGAACTATACTCGGCCACCTTCGGCCCCGCGACATTGCCGCCGGGGACCCCCGCCGCCGCAATGGCCGACGCGAAACCCTTGGTCGCAAGGCGTGCCGCATACAGGTGGCCCTTCTCCAGCCGGATGGCCGGTCCCTTGGCGCCCGGCGGCGCCTCCAGAAGCGAATCGACGAGCGTCAGGACGCCGTTGCCGCCCGAATCAATCGCCAGCGGCGCGCCCACGACGTGCAGCCCTTCCACCGCCAGCACTTGGCCGCGATGCAGCAGACCCACCTCGCGGGCCCTGCGCACCGTCACGCGCGAGAGGGTCTGGCTGTTGAGAATATGGTCGGTGCGGATGCCGATGGCGAACCCGTCGACCTCGACGTCCTGGACCAGGCACGGCCCGTTCTGGTCGTTGAACCCCAGGTCGATGCCGCACGGGCCGTTGCCGCGCACCCGCACGTCCTGCATGAGGCCCGTGTTGTTGCTGTAGAACTTGATGCCGACCGCGCCCGGGTTCTTGCCGGTGTCGATGGTCAGGTTGACGATGGTGCGGTCGAAGAAATCGGCGTTCATCCTGGCGCCGTCGGGCCGCGAGACGCCGCGGATGGCCTCGCGCGGCTTGGCGGGGTCGCCGAACCCTTCGGCCCCGTCGGCGAGGCGGATGACGGTCTTCGCGCGGTCCTGGCCCCACAGCCAGGGCCCGACCATGGACCCCTCTTTGCCGTCGCCCGGCGGCTTAAGCACGAGGGTGCGGGTGATGAGGTACGTGCCGCTGGGCAGGTAGATGGACCGCGTGTAGTCGCTGCCGCCCACGCGCTCGATGGCCGACTGGAGGGCCGCCGTGTCGTCGGCCACGCCGTCGCCCTTCGCGCCGCAGTCGCGTTTGACGTCGATGACGGCCCGGGGGTCGGCCGGGAAGATGATCTCCCCCGCCGAGGCCGGCCCCGCCAGGACCAGGACCAGGATGAGCCAGAGCGAACCGAAGCGGTAGGGCAACATGGGCGCCTCCCCAGGATAACCGGTGTGCCGCGCAGTAACCTCTCGGCCCTCCAGCGGCCGACGGTCACAGCATAGGGGCCGGACGCTTCTGGAGGCCACGGATTTCCCCTTCCTTGAGGGCCGGCCGCTGCGAACCGGAGCGGGCCGCGGGTGTCTCCGGCTTGGCGCGCGGCGCGGCACGTCGTAGTATCCGGAACCGGCGACAGTGCCCTGTGCCCGCGGTGCCGGCAGGCGGGTATCCGGAAGCACAGCGAGTCACTCGGATGAAGGGGTCCACGATGCGTCTCGCCGCAACCATCTTGCTGCTGGCGGCCGTGTCGGCTGCGCCTTGCCGCGCGGGCCGCGCCCCGCAGAACGTGCCGGAACTCTGGGCCGATTTCGACCCCCGGGCCGAGCCGCTCGACGTCCGCGTCGCCCACGCGTGGGCCGACGACACCGGCGCCTACGAGGTGCTTCGCTATCGCATCGCCACGTTCAAGGGGACCGACGCCTGGATGGCCGCCTTCTACGGCCGGCCCAAGGTTGATGGCAAGGTGCCCGGCCTCCTGCACCTGCACGGCGGCGGGCAGCGGGCCTTCCTCGACGTCGTCCGCTACTACGTCGGTCGCGGCTACGCGTGCCTGTCCGTCAACTGGGGAGGGCTGCCGCTCGACGACCGGCACCCCGAGTGGCCCACCACCGACTGGGGCGCGGTCGATCCCACCCAGACCAACGTGCCGGGGTACTTCAGCCTGAAACCGACGCCCAAAAGCCTGCTCGAGACGGCGTCGCCGAAGAACAACAACTGGTACCTCCTGACCCTGGCAGCCCGGCGCGGGCTGACGCTGCTGGAGCGGCGGCCCGAGGTCGACGCCGCACGCCTGGGCGTCTTCGGCCACTCGATGGGCGGGCGGCTGGCCTTCATGGTCGCCGGCACCGACGATCGCGTGAAGGCGGCGGTGCCGTCGGTCGGCGGCGCGGGGTTCGAGACGCGCGACCCGGCGGGCCTTTCGGGTATCGCCCGGCGCATCGATGCGAGCGACGACGCCGCCCGCCTCTTCGACCGCACGCTCGATGCCGCCGCGTATGCGCCGCAGGTGCGGTGCCCGATCCTCTTCCTCGGCGCCACGAACGACTTCAACTCCCGGACCGAGCGCGTCTACGACTGCTACGCCCGGCTGCCGCACCCGGAGTATCGCGTCGCGCTCACGCCGCACATGAACCACCGGTTCGCGGCCGAGCAGGAGGTGTGCCGGCCGCTCTGGCTCGATGCGCACCTGAAGGGCGCCCCGCGCTTCCCCAAGACGCCGCAGGCCGACCTCGTCCTCGACGCTCCCGACCACGTGCCGCGCGTGCGCGTCCGACCCGACGCGTCGCAGCCGGTGGCGGGCGTGGACATCTACTACGCCATCGACCCCGACGCCGTGGCCCGCTTCTGGCGCGACGCGGGCGCCCGGCGCGACGGCGATGTCTGGGTCGGCCGGTGCCCGCTGATGGACCTCGACCGCCCCCTGGTGGCCCTTGCGAACGTATTCTATGACGTGGCCGACCCCGTCGCGCCGCCGCATGGCCGCCCGGTGGGGCGGTTCGCGCTGACCTCGAACCTGGTGCGCGCCGCCCCCGCCGAACTGAAGGCCGCCGGCGCCCGGGCGACCGACGCGGCCGATCTCGTAATCGACGACTTCTCGCGCCCCTGGCACGACTGGTACCGCCTCTCGCCCGACAACCCGCAGCACTGGCAGTTCTGGACCCGCAAGGTGACCGACCCGAAGTGGCGCGGCCCGGCGGGCGCCGACCTGGCCGTGACGCTCCGGGCCGAACGCGCCAACACGCTCGTCGTGACGATGCTCGAGAACGAGTGGCGCGGCTACCGAGGG
>DATKZB010000013.1:0-8846 GCA_035528235.1 Phycisphaerae bacterium | reverse complement strand
TCCGGGGACAGGATACTTAACTCCCCTTCCGAGTTTCGGGGACAGGATACTTAACTCCCCTTCCGCTTGGTTCCGGGTTTCGGCCCCGGCTTCTGAGGCCGGAGCGGACGGCCGAGCAGGGTCTATGGTCTTCTCGATGGGTTGGCCGCGATTCGGAAAGGTGGTGTTGATGCCGATGCTGTTGAGGAAATCCGCCGTCCGGATCGCCGCCGTGCCGTCGCGCGGCGGCCCCTCGCCCGCATGGGCCGTCAGGGCCAGGCCGGCCGCCAGGACAAACGCCAGGAGGCCGGCCAGCCGCGCACACATCACGATGTCGTCCATTCGCATGTCCACGCCTCCAAGAAAGAAGATCCCTTCAGGCTCTGTGCACCGGGTTCGACTACGGCGCCTTGCAATCACCGCCGTCATTCACAGGGCGTCACGGCCACAATTCGTTGATCCGCCGGACGGTCTCCTCCACCAGCACCTGTCCGCCGACCGGGCCGACGACGAACTTGTCGGCGCTGTAGCCCCCGCCGCGGACCGCCCGTTCGGTGGGCAGGTATCCGCTGGCGGCGCACGAGAGTTGTACGAGCATCGTCAACACGGCGCGGCTGCGGGCCTCGATGCGGGTGCCGTAATCCAGGTACAGTTCGAACGGGTTGGTCGCCATGGCGACGTCGCCCAGCCTGAGGACGTGCAACTCGATGGGCCGGACCGGGTCGGTCTCGTAGAACGGCTCGACCGGCGGGTCGTGCCCGGGAAGGTCCACGCCCGCGACGGTGTGCCGGAACACGAGGCGGGCCTTGACGTCGGCCTTGGCCACCGGCAGCACGTCGTCCACGGCGTTGGCGATGCGCCGCGCGATCTCCTGCCGCCGCGAGAGGCCACGCCGCGCGTCCATCACCTTCTCGGCCTGCTTGCGGTAGATGGGGTGCGGCGACTGGTCGCCGGCGGCCGAACACTGCGGAAAGACGGCCAGGTCGGCCCCGTGCCGCTTGCGGAGTTCCTGGCGGACGTCGTGCCAGAAGTCGGCCGAGATCTCGTTCAGGTTCTCCGTCTCCTGCGACGTGCAGGCCAGGTTGATGACGAGGCCGGTCAGCCGCCCCTCGGCGTCCCACAGAAAGAGCAGGTCCACGCCGTGGTCCGTGTGCCCCTCGACGTGCGAAAAGTTGGCGGCGCCGGTGTTGCCGTACATCACGGTAGACCCGTCGAAGAAATGCGCGCGGCGGTTGAGGCCCACGACGGCGTGGCCGAGGGCCCAACTCATGGCCCCGGGCTTACGGTTCTTCCAGGCCTGGACGACGGCGCTTGCGACGCGCTCGATAAGAAACTCGGCGTACTCCGACGCCTTCATCACGCCGGCGTCCTGGCTCACGTCGTAGAGGCCCTTGAAGGTGCTGTCCGCGAAGCCCGGCCCGGTGTGCGTGTGCGTGGCATTGAGGAAGAGTTTGCGGGCGTCGAGGTCGGGCAGCTGCGCCGCAATCTTTTCCTGGAGCCGCTGTTGCGCGGCCCCCTGGATGAACAGCAGGTCGCACGACACCATGACGGCCTGCTCGGTGTCGCCGCCGTCGCCGCGGGTCTCCAGCGCCAGGACCGTGGCCGTGAGCGGGTCGCGCACGCCCCTGGAGATACGCTTGTGCAGTTGCCCGACCAAGGCGACCGGCCTGGGCGGCGTGATGTCGGCCGTGGCCCAGCCGACATACAGCGGCTGCTCGCGGGCGGGTTGAGCGGCGACGATCTCGGCCGCTGCCAGCAGCAGCATCACGAGCAGGATGGGGCTCAGGCAATGGACCATGGTTGGCCTCCCGGGGTTCGGGGTTCCTCAGGCTACTTTGTCAATTCCGCCTGGGCCCATCGAGGGCCCGCGCGGTGGCCTTCCCAGGCCACCGCGTGTTGGGGCAACGCGGTTTTGCGCGGCGGCCTGGGAAGGCCGCCGCGCACGATCGCGAGGATTTGACAAAGTAGCACTCACAGCGTCCACGGCGCGCGCATCGGGCGATCCAGCATCCGGTTGGCCTCGTCGTCATCGACGAAGACCTCGCGGTCGGGGTCCCACCGCAGTTTCCGCTTCAGCGTGATGGCCATCTGTTGGAGATGGCACAGGGCGTCGGACCGGACCGCGATGTCAATCGGCGCCGCCGGCTTGCACCGGCCCTTGACGGCGTCGATGAAGTTGGCGTGGTGATTGTCGCTCCTCAGGAGGTGGATTTCGTCCGGGCCGATCGTTGCCTTCAGCAGCGACTTCGGCTGGGCGTCCATCCGCTCGCGGTCCACGTGCACCCACCCCTCGGTGCCCAGGAACATCACACCGTGGCCGTGGCCGCCCTGTTGCAGCGGGTGCTTGCGGCTCGTTTCGTCGTCCATGTGGACGAGCGTGACGCCGTTGGCGTAGCGGTTCTCGACCTGCCATCGCGTTGCGGCGTCGGTCAGCAGACCTGTGGGGAAGATGCCGGTGCCCTCGATCTCGGTCGGGCCGCCCAGATCGGTGCCGTTGCCCCATTGGGCGATGTCGAGGTGGTGGACGCCCCAGTTGCCGATCATGCCCATGCAGTAATCCGAGATGCAGTACCAGACGCTGTACCCTTCCTTCTGGGTCCAGGGCCGGCACCGCTGGTAACAGTACGGGGCGAGCGGCGCCGGGCCCAGCCACAGGTCGTAATCCAGTTCCTTGGGCACCGGTTCGGTGGGTTGCTTCGGGCACGTCCAACTGCTGGGCACGCCGACCAGGATGGTCTTGAGGCGGCCGATCTTCCCGTTGCGGACCAGTTCGCACGCCGTCCGGAACCTGCCGCCGGACCGCTGCTGCGTGCCGAACTGGAAGACGACGCCGCTCTCGTGCACGGCCTTCCGAACGGCCTGCGCGGCACGCATGCTCCAGCCGATGGGCTTCTCGCAGTACATGTGTTTGCGCTGCCGGGTCGCCTCCAGCGCCATCAGCGGATGCCAGT
Source organism: Phycisphaerae bacterium (assembly GCA_035528235.1). Classification (GTDB taxonomy): domain Bacteria; phylum Planctomycetota; class Phycisphaerae; order FEN-1346; family FEN-1346; genus DATKZB01. The sequence continues at coordinate 5,916 of DATKZB010000013.1, read as the reverse complement.
GATCGGGCGCGGTAATCTGCACGGCGTCGATGTCCGGGCGGGCCATCAGCCCCCGGAAATCCTTGTAGGCCGCGCAGTCGCCGTTATCGTACGCCTCGTCCACGGACTGCTTGGCGCGGCGTCGCTGGTCCTCGTGCACGTCGCACACGGCCGCGACCTGGACCTCCGGGTTGGAGCGGAACACCCGCATGTTGCCCGTGCCCTGGATACCCAGGCCGATGCATCCCAGCACCACGCGGTTCGACGGCGCCGGCGTGGCCGCGCCGCCCAGGACCGACGAGGGCACGATCGCGGGCGCCGCCAGGGCGCCGGCCATCGCAGCAGCCCGCCCGAGGAACTGCCGGCGGTTCAGGCGATGGGACATGGTCCGTTTCATGCGAGGGCCTCCATTCGTCTGCCGGCACCCTGACCGCCGCGCCCGGCGCGGGGCCGGGTGCCATGCTTTCCCGCTGTTGGGAAAGCATGCTCCTTGCCGCGCGGCCCGGGGGCCCACGATGCCGTCGCGCCGGGCGGAGTATACATCGTCCGCCATCGCGTTGCCAGTGGCCGCCGCATCGCCAAGACCGTTGACAATGCCGGGTGGCATGGTCATCCCAAGGGTGAGCATGTTTCAGGCGTAGGATGGTCGCCCGGTGCAACCGCGCGGCCCATGACGTTATGCATGAGCAAGTAGGGTGCGTGCTTCGCACGCACCAGGATCTTGTCCGCCAGGGTCCAAGACCGCGCCCGCCAAGGCGGGCGGCTAACTCGGCCGCGCCGGGTTTTGATATGCTTTAGTATATATTGAGTCCAGTCCATTTACGCTCAAAACGGCGTCGAAAACGCGCGATTCCGGCGCGTTCCGATCAAAAATCGAAAAAAGCGATCAAAAACCGCGTGTTTCGCCTTACCCATCTTACCAGAATGGGGGTGAATCGGCCTTGGCGCGCCGAAAAAGGGGTTTGGGCCGTCCCAAAGGCCCATTTTGGGCCCCGCGGCCGAAGGGCGTTTACTCAAAGTGTATGACGGCCGGGGCGAGGCCATCCCCCGGCGGTGCCGGGGGCTTGTTTCCGGCGGGTGGCCGCGGGGGCGGGACCGCGCGGGAAAATGCAATCTTGGCAAGCCGCGCTCGTTTTGTAGAATCGCGGGCGAAGGAGAGGGCGTCGTATGAAACCTCGCCATAACCTCGTGGTCCTTGCGCTGGCCGGGGCCCTGGTTGTCGCGGCCGGGGCGGGTGCCCGGCAGCGGGACGAGGAGGACCCCTTCGCCCGCGTGCCGCAAATGGAAGGGAAGGTCCACGAGGCCCTCGTCCGTCGGGACCTTGAGCGGGTTGCGGCACTGCTGCCTGACCTGGAGCGACTGGCGGCGGAGTTGACGGCGGTGGCCGACGACCCCGGCACCGACGACCCCCGGCGGCGCGAGGCCAGGGGCCTGCTGGAGATGGTCCGGGCCTGGGCCGCCGAGGCGTCGCGCGTGGTGGCCCATCGGGCCTGGCGGCAGCCGCGGCACCATCGCGCGGGCCGATCGCGGCGTCTACAACGTGGCCCCGCACAACGTGTTGTTGCCCGAGAGGCTGGTCATTCCGCGCGACGATGTCCGGACGGGCAACCGCCTGGTCTACCCGCTGGACCCGTATCTGCCGCTGGTCGCCCGGACCGACCGGCCGCACGAGGCCCGCCTGTGGCCGCCGCGCATCCGCTTCGGCGTCCGGCCCGGGACGTTGACGGTGACCGTCCAGCGCCCCGATGGCCAGACCGACCAACTGGGGCCCGCGCCGCTCGTCGCCGGCCAGAACGACCTGTCGAGCCTGTGTCCCGACCGCGTCGTGTGGGACCGCATCGTCGCGCCGGTGGGCATGGCCTTCGGCAACCCGAGCCTCTCCGACATCTATCACCTGAGCGGCCGTGGCGCCTTCGACTACACCTTCGAGCAGTACGGGCACCACGTGGTGACGCTCTCGGGCACCGTCCGCGACGTCGGCGGCGCGTCGCACGTCGTCTCGGGCACCTACGACGTTTACGTGGCCCGTCCGCTGGACATCACGGTCTTTCCCGAGCCCGGTACGCCGCTTCGTCCAGGTGCGGCGGTCCGGCCCCAGGTCCGCGTGCTGCCGGCGATGCCGGCCGACGTCGAGATAGACTTCGTTCACCTGCCGGGCTCCGACGCGGCCAAGACCGTCCGGCGCCGCGTGGCGGGGAAGGCCAACCGATGGGGCGTCTTCGTGCCGCGCGGCAACGACGAGACGGTCGCATTCGACGCCCCCGGCGAATACCGCTGCGACGTGGCGGCGACGTATGTCGATTCGGCCGGCACGTGGTGGATGGCCTCTCGCCGCGGGGCGTCGGTCGTCGTGACGCCGAACTCGCCGGTGATTATCCACGGGGAGCGCGGCAACCGGTCGCCGTCGATGCGGTGGCGGGCCAGGTGGTTCGTCGCCCGCGACTCGCGTTTCGTGGCCGGCACCGGGCCCGAGGGATTCAACATGGGGCACACGTGCTTCCCGTACGAGTCGGGCGACGTGGCCTGGCTGGGGCACCGCGACCCGGACAGCCTCTTTCCGAACGTGACGTTCGAGGACCCCTCGGGCACGATGGCCCGTCTCGTCGAGGGGCGTTGGCCGGCCGTTCGCGACGGCGCGGGGCGGGAAGGGCTTTACCCGCGGCACTTGCTGCCGGAGGACCGCCTGGCCATCGGCGAGATGCCCCTGGTGTGCTCGTCGCCGTCCGGTTTCTCGCCCTCCATGGACCCGGAGGCCGTTGACCAGTGGGGATACTTCTATACGACCTCCTGGCGTCCGGGGGTCTCGGTGCGGTCGCACGTGGCCGAAGACCTGCTGCCGGCGGGGTACTGGTTCTTCGACGACGTCTACGGCTACCAGTTCGGCGTCGGCCCGAACGGCGACCTGCCGGGCGACTTCAAGATGAACTACGCCGGCACGGTCTTCCGCGACCGGGCGAGCGGCCTGACGCACTACGGCGCGTACGCGTCGGCCCTCATGATCATCGATGCCGACCGCGACGCCATGGGGCGCCGGGTCCTGCCCCCGTTCGACGGTCTCGTGCCCGGGTCGCCGCGCTCGGGTCCGCTGTTGGAGGCCGGCGGCAGGCGGTACGACGTGTTTCTGACCTTCGGGGCGGTCGCGCCCGGGGCGGTGCTCGATGTCGGAGACCGGCTGGCCGTCTCGGGCGTGGTCTGGCCGCCCGTCAGCGGCTCCGTCCAAGGCAGCGTGACGAGCCCGGGCGGGACGATAACGCCTCTGGCGGCGCCTGCCGACGCCATGGGCGTGTTCGACGTCGCCGGGCCTCTTGCCGACGAGCCGGGCCTGTGGAAGGTCGCCGCCGTGGGCACCTGCACGGGCCGGACGAGCGTCGGCCGCATCGCGGACCTTGTGCCCCGAGAGAAGTGGCCGCGGGGCGGCGGCATCGGCCTGGCAGAGGACGCCTTCGTCGTGCCGGTGACGCCGCCGGACGCCGAGCCCATCACGTTCGACTTGCCGCCGGACTCGCGTGCTGCGCCGCCCGCGCCGCTGGTCATCCGCGGGCACCTGCCGAAGGCCCACGCGTCGCGGCAGGTCTCGTTCCTGGTGTCTCTGCCGGGCCAGGTGATGCATCAGGGCACGCTGCCGGCCCCCGACGGAACCTTCGTCTACACCTACGACCCGGCCCGGCTGGCGCGGCGGTTCCCGAACATCGACGTGAGGATTCAGCAGGGCGACCCGGCCGGGCACCAGCCGGCCTGGTACGACACGGTCACCTTCACGTTCTGGGCGGGGGATGGGGCCGACGTGCGGGCGGGCATGGTGCTGCTCCAGGGCGAGGACGCCTACGCCACGGCCCCCTCGGGCCTGCCTGCGCCGGGTTCCTCCGGTCGGGCGGCGGGGCAGGACGCCGCCGGCCCGGCACCGGAGCCCGTGCCGCGCCAACAGGCGGGCCCCGCGGCGCCGGCCCAGGTGCCGGCGTTTGTCGCCGACGCACCGCACAGTTCGCTGCTGGCGATCTCGCGCGACGGCGGCGCCCTCTTTGCGGCGCACCCGTGGTCGGGCGAGGTCGTGCGGCTGGCGCTGGGCACGTCGCCCCCGCGCGTGGTGGCCGCCGCGAAGACGGGCGGCAGAATCCGGGCCATCGCCCTGGCGCCGGACGGGTCGCGCGTCTATGCCGCCCTGTCCGACGCCCGGCAGGTGGTGGTGCTGGACGCCGCGGCGCTCAAGGAGGTCCGCCGGCTGGCCGTCCCGGCGGAGCCGTGGGGCGTCCTGGCCACGCCCGACGGGGTCGGACTGGCCGTGGCCGACTTCGACGGCAACCGCGTCCTTCGCCTCGACGCCCGCAGCGGACAGGTCGAGGCCGAAAGCCCCCCCATCGCGCGGCCCAGTGGCCTGGCCTACCTGAGCGGGGCGGATGAACTCTATACGGTCAGTTTCCGCACGGGCGAGGTGGTGGTGCTCGACGGCCGGTGCCGGGTGCGGCGACGACTGCCCGCGCCGAAGCAACTGAACCAGTGCCGGTCGATTACCCTGGGTCCGGACGGCACGCTGTATGCGCCCCAGACCCGGTCCGACACGGTGGTGGGAGGGCGCATGTTCGACCGGAGCGTGTTCCCGGCGGTGGCCGTCGCGCGCCCGCACAGCGAGGGCGTGGCCATCGGTTTCTTCCCCGACCTGCTCGTCGTGCCGCCGCACCGGCCTTGCGAGGTGGCCGTCGACGCCGCCACGCTCTACCTGGCCAACGCCGGCAGCGACGACGTGCTGGCGATCGACCTGCGGACCGGGGCGCCGAGGTGGCACGCGCCCAAGGTGGGGCTGGAACCGGGCGGCATCCTGCTCGACGCCCCGCGCGGGCGGCTCCACGTCCTGACCATCACGGGGCAGGAGATCGTGACGCTGAGCGCCGCCACCGGCGAGGTGATCTCGCGGGTCCGGTTCGCCCACGATCCCACGCCGCCCCAAATCGCCCGCGGGCGGTATCTGTTCGGCACGGCGACCGACGCGCGGCTGACCAAGGACCAGTGGATGTCGTGCGCCGTCTGCCATCCCGACGGCGACGAGGATGGCCGGCAATGGGACCTCGGCCAGGGCCCGCTGGACACGCATTCGCTCCGCGGCTGCGTGGCGTGCGCGCCGCTCCATTACATGGGGCACCTCGACGAGATTCAGGACACGTTCCGCTTCACGCGGGAGGTGATGGCGGGTCGGTGGTTCGTCGAGCCGGAGCGTTGCCGCGAGGCCCTGGGCCGGTCGAACGCCGGTCTCGACGCCGACCTCGACGCCCTGTCGGCTTACATAGCGAGCCTGGCGCCCGAGGACCCACCGCCGCCCCCGCCGGCGGTCGCGCCGATGGTCGAGGAGGGCCGGCGGCTGTTCTTCAGTCCCCAGACGGGCTGCGCGGCATGCCACCCGTCACCCCGGTACACCGACAGCGGCAAACGGGACGCCCAGGGCGGGTTCGTCCGGCACGACGTGGGCACGTGGAGAGCGGGCGAGGTCGAGGCCCTGCGCCGGCTGGACACGCCGTCGCTGCTGGGTCTCAGGCAGTCCGAGCCGTACCTGCACGACGGCAGGGCCCCGACGCTGGAATCGGTCCTCGGCCAGTTCAACCCCCAGGACCGCTACGGCCGCACGTCGCACCTGACCGCCGCCCAGGTCCGGGCGCTGGCCGAGTTCCTTCGCCACCTCGGCCCCGCCCCCCGGCCGACGCTGGTTCGCTCGCGGCAGCCCGCCCAAGGCGGGTAGGCGGGCGGCCAGCCAGTAGGGTGCGTGCTTCGCACGCACCAGAATCTTGTCCGCCAGGGCCCAAGACCGCGCCCGCCAAGGCGGGCGGCTAACTCGGCCGCGCCGGGCTTTGATACGTTTTAGCCAGTAGGGTGCGTGCTTCGCACGCACCAGAATCTTGTCCGCCAGGGCCCAAGACCGCGCCCGCCAAGGCGGGCGGCTAACTCGGCCGC
>DATKZB010000012.1:0-4386 GCA_035528235.1 Phycisphaerae bacterium | reverse complement strand
GGCCGAGACCGTTCGTGACGCCTCGCCACGGCCCCGGCCAGGTCCAGGGCCCGGCGGAAAGCGCTTCCGCCGGGCAGCGGAACCGCGCGAAGGCCGGCGGCCTCGGCGGCCCGGATTTCGCGCGGGGGAACCTCGATGCCGAAACGCACGCCCTCGATCCGCCGGCCCACGTGGGCCTGGACCGTCCGGATCATCGCCTCGGCGCCCTTGTTCTCGAACCCGCCGCCACGTATCAGGATATCCATGCAGTGAGCACCTTGTGGGCCCGTCATCGGCCGTGGACCTTCTGCACGAGGGCCTTGATGCGGTCGGCGGCGTCGGCGGCGCACACCAGCACCCCCGCCGGGCCGCAGACAATCAGGCAGCCCTTGACGCCCGAGACGACGACCAAGTGGTCGTCTTCGGTCACAATCACGTTGTCGGACGCCTCGTCCAGCACCACCGGGCCGCGGACGCGGTTGCCGTTGGCGTCGGGCGCCATCGTCTCGGCCACCGCCAGCCAACTCCCTACGTCGTTCCAGCCGAACCGTGCCGGCACCGACCAGACATTCTCGGCCTTCTCCATGATACCGTAGTCGACGGAGATGGGGGTCAGCGTTTCAAAGGCCTCGCGGGCCTGCGCCGCCATCGCCGCCGTGCCGAACCATTCCATCAGCGCCGCCAGCGGCTCATACGCCTGGGGGAGAAACTGCCGCGCGGCCGCAAGCAGCGCGTCCGCCCGCCAGATGAACATGCCGGCGTTCCAGAGGTATCGGCCCGTGGCCAGGTACCCCTCGGCCGCGTCGCGCGGGGGCTTCTCGACGAACTTCTCGACCCGCACGGCGCCGCCGCCCGACGGCTCCTCGGCCAGGCGCAGGTATCCGAAGTCGGTCGACGGGCACGTCGGGCGGATGCCGACCGTCCCGAGGCCGCCCTCGCGGGCACGGGCCACGGCCACCGCCAGCGTCGCGCGAAACGCGCCCAGATCGTCGATGAGGTGGTCCGAGGGCGTCGTCACGACGACCGAGCCCGGCCAGCGGCGCTCGATGATGAGCGCGGCCAGAATGACCGCGGCCGCCGTATCGCGGCAAAGCGGCTCACAGACGACGTTCTCAGCCGGGATGTCCGGCGTCTGCTCGCGCACATGGCCGACGAACGCCTCGTTCGTCATGACCACCACGCGCTGGGGCGGCACCAGGGTTCCGGCCCGGTCGGCCGCCTGAACGTACAGCGACCGGCCTGTGAGTTCGGTCAGGAAGTGTTTGGGACGCGACGGCGTGCTGAGCGGCCACAGGCGTGTGCCCGCGCCGCCGGCCATCAGCACAACGACCACGTCGCGGAAGTCGTCGGGATGGCCCATGAACGCCTCGCCTCCGGGATGGCCGGTCGGTCGGCACACGCGTCTGCCGGTCCCGGCGTCAGTCGGGCGCCGGCGGCTGCCTGAAGGAGAATCGTCAAGAACCGCGCCCGCCGTTGAGCGAATCCGCCGCGCTACGCCCCCGACGGCCGCGAGAAGATCGCCAAGGCCTAGCCGAGGCGCTCGACCAGGATGTCGGCGATGCGCTCAGCCGCGCGGCCATCCCACTTCTCGGGCGTGCCGCAGGTGAAGGTCTCCGAAGCCATCACTTGGCGGTAGGCGGCCAGGATTCTCTCGGGATCGGTGCCGACGATCTGGTTGCAGCCCACCTCGACGGTGACCGGCCGCTCGGTGTTCTCACGCAGGGTCAGGCATGGGACCTTCAGGATGGTGGTCTCCTCCTGGATGCCGCCCGAGTCGGTCAGGACGAGGCGGGCATCGGCCATGAGGCGGAGGAAGTCGAGATACCCTAGCGGCTCGACCAGCCGCACGCCGCCCAGCCGCTGGGCGCCCTCCTCGGGCACGAGACCAGCCGCGTGCAGGTTCCTGCGGGTCCGCGGATGGACGGGAAAGACGACGGGCAGGTCCTCCGCCATGCGCCGGACGATCGTCATCAGCCGCGCCAGGGTCTCCGGGTCGTCGACGTTACTCGGCCGATGGAGCGTCATGGCGGCGTAGCGGCGCGGCTGAAGCCCCAGGTCGTCCAGCACGCGGCTGGCGCGGGCCTTCTCGAGGTTCCCGAGGAGGGTGTCAATCATGACGTTGCCGACGAAGTGGACCTTTTCGTCCGGCACGCCCTCGCCCCTCAGGTTTCGGAGGCCGCTCGCCTCGGTCACGAAGAGGAAATCGCTGATGGCGTCGGTCAAGACGCGGTTGATCTCCTCGGGCATCGACCGGTCGAAACTCCTGAGACCCGCCTCGACGTGGGCGACCGGCACGCCCAGTTTCGCAGCCACCAGGGCGCAGGCGATGGTCGAGTTTACGTCGCCCACGACCAGCACGAGGTCCGGCCCGCGCTCCACTACCACCGGCTCAAAGCGTTTCATGATCTCGGCCGTCTGGACGGCGTGGCTGGCCGAGCCGACCTCGAGGTTGACATCGGGCCGCGGAATGGCCAGTTGCTCGAAGAACAGGCGGCTCATCCGCTCGTCGTAATGCTGGCCGGTGTGGACCAGGACCGACTCTACGGCGGGGCGCTGGCCAAACGCCGCCACGAGCGGGCCGATCTTCATGAAGTTCGGCCGCGCGCCGACCACCGAGATGATCCGGATCCGGCTCATGATGTCCTCCGTATCAGGCTTGGCCGCCGCCGAGGCAATCGCGCAGGCTGTCAAGCGTTTCGAGTTCCGCCAGGCTGTGGATGACCCGGTCGGGCGCACACGCCGGGTCGGCCGTGGCCGCGGCAAACTTGGCGCCGGGCCGGACAATCCGGACCGTCTGCCACCCGAGTTGTTTCGGCCCGGGGAAGTCCAGGGCCGGGTTGTCGCCCACGACCATCGCCGGCCCGCCGAAACCCACCCGCTCCCGGACCGCCTCGAAGGCAGCCACGCTCGGCTTGAGACCCTCCGGCCCCAGGTCGTCCGTGAAGACGACTTCGCGGAAGTACTGCCCCAGGCCGATGGCCCGGAGTTTGGCCCGCTGCGTCGGCCCGTACCCGTCGGTCACCAGGGCCAGCGGCAGGTGTCGGGTCCAGAAGGCCAGGGCCGGCTCGGCGTCGGCGTACGGGGTCAACTCGACCTGCTGGCTGCGATACACTTCCACGAGTTCGCGGATGAGCGCCGGGTCGGGCTCGATGCCCGCCCGCGCCAGCACCGTGTCGAAGACGTTCGTCCGCAGGTCGGCCTCGTAGCCGGCCACGAGTTCCCGCTCGAAGTCGATGCGCGGCCCAAACTGCTCCTCGAGTCGGCGTGCCACGGCCGCCAGCCGGTGGACCACGAACTCGCGTTCCGGGCACAACGTGTCGTCCATGTCGAAGACGAGACACTCGATCATAACGATTCGCGGACCTCCTGACTGGTGCTACTTTGTCAACTCATCGCCACCGTGCGCGGCGGCCTTCCCAGGCCGCCGCGTCAGGCTGCGCTGCGTCAAGTGGCGGTGGCCTAGGAAGGCCACCGCGCGGGACCGGGTGAGCCCTGGCGCAGTTGACAAGGTATCACTAGGGCTCCATCAGCGCGCCCACGTGGGCCACTCCGGCCCGGCCGAGGGCATCGAGATTGTACCCGCCATCGAGGACGCTGACCAGGCGTCCTCCCGCCGTCTCCCGCGCCAGCCGCCAAACCCGTCGCGTGGCCTCGGCGTACGCCTCGTCGCTCAGCCGCAGGCCGCCCAGCGGGTCGTCGCGGTGGGCGTCGAATCCGGCCGAGATGAAGACGAATTCGGGGCCGAAGTCGCCCGCCTGCTCCAGGGCGTCGTCCACGGCCCCCAAAAACTCCTCGTCACCGGCGCCGTGCGAGAGCGGGTAGTTGAGCGTCTGTCCCCGGCCTGGCCCCTCGCCCGTCTCGCCGCCCGACCCGGTTCCGGGATAGAACGGCCACTGGTGCGTCGAGACGTACAGCACCTGGGCGTCGCGGTAGAAAATGGCCTGCGTGCCGTTGCCGTGGTGCACGTCCCAGTCGACGATGAGGACCCGACCGATGCCGCGTGCGGCCTGGACGTACCGCGTCGCGACGGCCACATTGTTGAATAGGCAGAACCCCATGGCCCGGTCGCGCAGGGCATGATGCCCCGGAGGACGGACCGCACAGAAGGCGCTCGCCGCGCGACCGTCCATGACGGCGTCGACCGCGGCACAGACACCGCCGGCCGCCAGTTCGGCCGCCCGGGCGGACGCGGCGCAGGCGTACGTGTCGGCGTCGAACCAGACGGTGCCGCCGGCCTCGGCCGTGCTCCGGACCCGCTCGACGTGCTCCGGCGAATGGACGCGCCCAAGGTCGGCATCGGTAGCGGGGCGGGCCGCAATGGGCACCAGCCGGTCCCACAGGCCTGCGCCTTCGAGCGACTGGCGGAGGGCCGTCAGCCGGGCGGGACACTCGACGTGCCCCTGGGCC
>DATKZB010000011.1:0-8549 GCA_035528235.1 Phycisphaerae bacterium | reverse complement strand
CTAGTCCTGACCGTGCTCCTTTTGCTCTGACGTGGCCGCCGTACGTCGCCAGGGGGCCTAGGATTGCGCAGGCGCAACGCCGGGGGCCGGGGCCGGGGGTAGGGCCATAGAGCGGGCCGCGTCGGCCGGGGGGAGTGGCCGTCACTGGCTGCACCTCGCCCCACAGCCCCTTGCCCGCCTCGCGTGCGAAGCGCTCCAGCGCCCGAAACTCTTCCATGTATCGGAAGGGGAATTGCGTATAGGCGTGCCCGTAGCCCTGCCGGATGATCTCGGCGTTGACGAAGAGGCCGTCGGGGGCGCGGTACACGAAGGCCAGCAACCGGCCGTAGCGGTCGGTCGTTTCTGCCTTGGTGGGGTCCTTGACTAGATAGACCTTTTCGCCTTGCAGCAAGTTGGTGGTGAACCGCGAGGCCTCCTTGCCGTAGGCTTCCACGGGCTTCCTGGGGTCAACCGTTTCTGGCGTGTCCACGCCTATCAGCCGCACCTTGACTTCCTGGCCGCCCCGCATGACGGCGATGGTGTCGCCGTCGATGATTCGGGCAACGGGCTCAGCAGCCAGTGGACTAAGATCGGGGGTTGGGATGATCGGCACGTCGGATCGGCTGTGCTGCGCTGCCGCCATAGCCGCCAGCAGCGCCCAGAAGTCATTCGGTTCCGGGGCTGGCGGCGTTTGCGCTGCGAGTACCAGCGCCAGCAACCCGACGATACCAAGGCCAAGGGCGGCTATCAGGCTTCGACGTGCGGGCATGGCAGGCTCCTTTCGTATTCCTAGGTTTGCGGCCGGGCAACCCCTTCCGCCGCAGTGGCAGTATGCCGCGCCGTCGGCCCTGCGTCAAGTGTGGACGCATGGCATGGTTGCCACGGCGAGACCCTTCGACCCGCTTCGCTCGCTCAGGGTGACAGCCACAAAAGGCTCTGCCGGAAAATGCTGGCACACCCGTCACGCCGCCAGCGGCCGGGCCTTTCGGTTGACGTGGCCGGGGGCGGCGCGGTAGGCTGAACAGTATGCCGATCCAGACTAAACACATGCCCCCTCAGCGTCCTATAGAAAAGACCATACCGGCCGAGGACGGCGTCGTCACCATCAGCCGCGCCACGGGCAGCCTGACGTTCCCGGCCCAGATCATGCTCGTGGCCGCGCTCAACCCCTGCCCGTGCGGGTACCTGACGGACGCGAAGCGCGAGTGCCACTGCACGCCGCGGCAGATTCAGGCGTACATGGGGAAGATTTCGGGGCCGCTGCTGGACCGGATCGACATTCACCTGGACGTGCCGGCGGTGCCGTACCGCGAGTTGCGCGGCCAGGGGGAGGGCACGTCGAGCGCCGCGATGCGCGAGCAGGTGAACCGCGCCCGCGACGGGCAGGCCGCGCGGTTCGGCAGCCGCCGCATGACCAACGCCCGCATGACCCACCGCCAGGTCAAAAAGTTCTGTGCCCTCGACGACGCGGGCGAGAGCCTGCTCAAGCAGGCGATGCAGGAGATGGGCCTGTCGGCCCGGGCCCACGACAAGATCCTCCGCACCGCCCGCACGATCGCCGACCTCGCGGGCTCCGACGACGTGACCGCCACGCACCTGGCCGAGGCCGTTCAGTACCGTCGGCTGGACCGGAACCTGTTTGCGTGAGGCCTGCGCCCTTGTGGCGTGGGCCGCAGCACAATAGAATGACAGGTGGCCAAGGAGGGAGGGCGATCATGTCAACGCGGACGTTTACGGCAGCGATTCATAAAGAGGGAGACGTTTATGTGGCCCTCTGTCCTGAACTGGACATTGCCAGCCAGGGCGAGACCGTCGAGACCGCCCGCGAGAACCTGCGCGAGGCCATCGAACTGTTTCTGGAAACCGCCGGTCGCCAGGAGATTGCCGAGCGCCTTCACGGCGAGGTGTACCTGAGTTCGCTCGAGGTGACGATTGGGTAGGCTCCGAGCCCTGTCCGGACGCGAGGTTTGCCGCATCCTGGCGGCCAACGGGTTCGCTGAGGTCCGCCGCCGAGGCAGCCACATCGTGATGTAGAAACGCCTTCCCGATATGACCGTGACGGCCATCGTCCCTGACCACAAGGAACTCAAGGCCGGTACGCTGGCTTCCATTATCCGCCAAAGCCGCTTGCCGCGGGATCCGTTCGAGGCATAGCCGCACCCGTCGTTGCGGGTCGCATGGTCGGCCCGAAGGGTGACCATGTTTCACGCTCCAGGGCGCCGGGCCGCACGCCACCGACGGCAGAATCCGCGTGGGTCCAGAGGACCCACTCTACACGCTGGCACCCCAGCGGGTGGCCGGGTTTTCCCGCGCGGGTGCCGTACTTTCGCTTGCGAAAGCATCGAGAGACGTTAGACTGACGGCATGGACCTCGGGCCAGTGAAGGCATGCCGCCCGGCCGTCGCGCGGCAAGGAGCATGCTTTTCCAAGGGCGGGAAAGCATGGCACCCGGCGGATCGACAGAGAACACATCTGGAGTGCTGGCACACCTTAAGGGAGGCACGCATAACCAGGAAGGCCCGGGGCTGTCAAATGTCCGGCCTACTCTTCGGGGATGCTGCCAAAGGTCTTCTCATAGCGCTCTATATTCACTCCGAGGACCCTGTGAATGTCTTTGGCATGAGCTGGGCTGGTTATTACGCGAGCGGCCAGGACGGTGGAGGGTTCGGTGGCGAAGAGAAAGTCAAAGACGAACTCACGCTTGGCGTGCTTGATGACCGCGACGTTGGCATAATGGCCAAGAACTTGTTCAAGCGACACGCCAATGGCTACTGAGGAAGCGCCAACCGGTTGGGGGTTACGAGCGGAAGTTGGCGCATCTCGCGTCGGGCGGGGAAGATCGCGGGGCTTGCGTTTGCGTCGAGCCATTTTGGATGGTTGGGGCTTGTCACGTCTTGCGGGCTTTGAGTGCATTATCGTACTCCTCTAGCGAACTGGTTTCAGGTCGCGGAGTATGGACTGTATGCGGCAGATGATCTTGTCCTGCGTGTCTAGCATGTAGCCCGGAACCTGTCGCTTCTGCCTGTATTTTGGCGTGAGAGCGAGAGGATTATCACACAGCAGACGAACAACCGTGGCCATCGGAGGAGCTGTCGTTGATACGTAGCCGGCGGTCTGCGTTTCAACGGTTGTCTTCTCAACAATACAGATCTGCCGTCGGTGGGTAGAACAATTGCGATAGTCATCCAGATTTTTAAACGCGTGCGACTGGGCACAGCTCTGAAACTTGTGCCGAAGCGGGCTCGCGATCCCGTTGAGGTGATTAAGAAGAGATTTGAAGCTCACTTCCCTCTCGGTAATCCCGAATCTCATGATTTGGTTGGTCAACTGGGCGAGCACGTCGAGGGCCGAGTACGAGAAGGCCCAGAAAGTATCAGAGTAGAAGTACACTTCGTGTAAGATTGCATCCGGGGCGGCATCGGTCGATTGTTGCACAGAGTCCGTCAGATTCGCCAACTCCAGGAGCCGGCCGAGCGCGAAATCTGCCTGCCGAATCTTTGCTTTGAGGCCCTCTGCGTACAGCGTGACTTTCATCCGTCGCGTTTTCTGAGCGATGTGGACGTTGGCCTTTTCCGCAGTTGAATCGATCCGCTCAAAGACTGTCATCGCGGTGTCCTCTCCCCTCATTGCGCAGTCAGGAGATTCTCGATGCCGCTCTGCGTGAAATTCACGGTCTTGCGTGACATGAGGCCGGCCTTTCGTCACATGCTTCAATGCCGTGCTTCGTCGCGGTCTATTGCCCAGGCACCCGATTGTGGCCAGCATTATACACGGCGAACTCTCCTTTTGCCAATACATTTCGGCGGGTGGCATGGTCAGCCCGAAGGGTGACCATGTTTCACGCTCCAGGGTGCCGGGCCGCACGCCATCGACGCCAGAATCCGCGTGGGTCCAGAGGACCCACGCTACGCGCTGGCACCCCAGGAAAGTGTTACCCATGTGCCCGGTCTATTCTGTAACCTATCCTACCGGTTCGGACCTGTTTGCGCGGCGGGTCCCCGTACCCGCCGCGATCAGGGCTCGACTGCGGTTTGGCGCGGTGGGTGGGGGGACCCACCGCGCAAAGCCGGACGGTGGTGCGAGGAACGTTCGTAGCCATAGGCGCGGTGGGTGCGGGGACCCACTGCGCAAAGCCGCGGGGACCCACCGCGCAAAGCCGGACGAGGGCGTTCCACGGGGTCGTGCTGCGAGGAGTCCCATGCACGAGATCGATCCGAACGGGCTGCCGCTGGGCGACATCCCCCGCGACAACACGCCCCACGGCGAGTATCACTGCATCCGCCCCGACCCGCGGTACGACGGGTGGGAAGAGCCGACCAACCACTGGACCTGGGACGGCAGCAACTGGCGCGTCGGCGAGGATGCCCAGGGCCGGTTCCTGGAGCAGCGGCGGCACAGCCGCTACAACAACACGCTCATCGTCTCGGCGGCGGTCGAGCGGGCGGTGAAGGCCGCCGAGGTCCAGGTGCGGTGCGACGCCCCGGCGGCGGAGGTCGGCCTCGTCTTCGCCTGCCGCACGGCGCTGGACTACCTGTGTCTTTGCCTGGAGGGCGACCGCGTCAAACTCTCGCGCCGATGCGACGGGCAGTTCGAGTGCTTGGCCGAGTGGGGTCCCGTCGAGACGGCCGGCCGCTGGGTGACGCTCGGCATCCGCCGGCGCGGCGGCCGGGTTGTCGCGCGGGTGGACGGGCGCGACGTGTTCGCGGTGCGGCTGGGCACCGGCGTCGACGGCCGCGTGGGCCTGCTGGCCAACGTGCCGGCCCGGTTCAGGGGACTCTGCGCCGAGGGCCGGCCGCCGCGGGCCCCGCGTCTGCGCCGCAGGCCGCCGTATCCGCGGATGAGGTTGCTGCGCAAAATCCCGACGCCCGGTTTCGGCACGGGGCGGCAGGTGCGATTCGGCGACCTCGAGGGCGACGGACGCATGGGCATGGTGCTCGCCCAGCCGGCCGTCCTTCGGGCCGAGCAGTCGTACACCGTCATCGGCGCGCTGACGGCCGTCGGCCACGAGGGCAAGGTCCTCTGGCAGGTGGGCGACCCGGCGCCGGGGCCCGTCGTCAGCGCCGACGTGCCGTTCCAGGTGCACGACGTCGACGGCGACGGCCGGGCCGAGGTCGTGTGCGTCATCGACTTCGAGGTCCGCTACCTGGACGCGGCCACCGGCCGGTGCAAGTTCGCGTGGCCGGTGCCTGACAGGCCGCGGCCGAACCCGTTGCTGCGGCACGTCGTCACGTACTTCGGCGCCCCGACGGGCGAGGACCTGCCGAAGGTGTGCGTCGACGCCATCGCCTTCGCCGACCTGACCGGCCGCGGCGCCCGGCGCGACGTGCTCCTGAAGGACCGTTACCACCACCTGTGGGCCTACACGGCCGAGGGTCGGCCCCTCTGGTCGTTCTGCGGCAACCTGGGGCACTTTCCGTTTGTCGCCGACATCAACGGCGACGGCCGCGACGAGGTGGTCGCCGGGTACCACACGCTGACCTCCGACGGGCGGCTGATGGAGAACGTCCACTTCGGCGACCACGCCGACGCGATCGTGGCCGGCGACCTCCAGGGCTGGGGCGAGCCCAAGGTGGTTCGCGCCGGCGGCGACGACGGACTGCTCATCTGCGGCCTGGCGGGCGACGTGCTCCAGGTCCGTCTCGGTCACGTCCAGCGCCTGGGCGTGGCCAACTTCCGCCCCGACCGGCCCGGCCTGGAGTACGTCGTCTGCACGTACTGGGGCGCGCCGGGCATCGTGGCCCTGATTGACGCCGCCGGCCAGATCGTGTGGGTCCGGAAGTACCCCGTCTGCGGCAACACCCTCCAGCCGGTCAACTGGACGGGCGACGGCCGCGAGTTGATTTACTTCTCCGCCCATCCCCGGCACGGGGGGCTGTACGACGGCGACGGCCGGCCCGTGGTCCGGTTCCCCGACGACGGTCACCCGGAGCGCTGCTCCGAGGTGCTCGACTTCTTCGGCACCGGGCGCGACAACCTGGTCGTCTGGGACGCCGGCGCCATCTGGATCTACGGGCCGCGCGGCGACGCCCCGGCGGGCCCGGCCTACGCGCCCCGCCGTCCGCCGCTGTACAACTGGTCCAACTACATGGCCTACTGGTCCGTTCCGCGTGCGGCGCCGGCGCGGGGCGACTAAGGCACCTGTGCGGCGGCAAGGGCGTAGTGGACGTTCGGCCCGCGACACGATACGATAGAGCAGTCTAGCATGGCGTGTTTGCGCGGCGGGTCCCCGCACCCGCCGCGCTCGATGTCCGACTGCGGGTTAGCGCGGTGGGTACGGGGACCCACCGCGCCCAAGTGGTGGTGTGAGTACGCAATCTTAGAACGCTCTAGCCTCAAGGAGAATGCACGATGGCTTGCGATGGCGAGACGTCGCCCGACGCGGGCGGGCCGGTCGCGGCACAGGACGGTCGCCGCGACTTTCTCAAGACGATGGCGGCGCTGCCGGCGGCGTTGGTGGCGGCGCAGTACGGCGGCGGCGCGGCGGCGGCGCCGGCCGAGGAACCCAAACTGCCCCAGATTGCACTCGGCAAGTACTCGGTCTCGCGCCTCGTCTGCGGCGCGAACCCGTTCGGCGCGGGGTCGCACCTGTCGGTCTTCGTCAACCACCAGATGCGCCGGTACTTCACGCCCGAGCAGGTTCTGAAGACCCTTGGCCGGTGCCAGGAGGTGGGCATCACCTGCTGGCAGGCGGGCACGGGCCACATCGACCTGTACCGGCGGTTCGTCGAAGGCGGCGGGCGGATGCACTACATCGCCATCGCCTCCGGCGACGACGCCGAAATCCAGACCCTCGCCAAGGGCGGGTGCATTGGCATCGCCCACCACGGCGAGAGCACCGACTCGCTGTTCAAGGGCGGCCGCATCGACCAGATGGGCGATTACCTGAAACGCGTCCGCGACGCCGGGCTGCTCGTGGGTGTCTCGACCCACATGCCGGACGTGGTCGACGCCGTGGAGTCGAAAGGATGGGATGTCGATTATTACATGACCTGCGTGTACGAGCGGCACCGGAGCGAGTCGGCCCTGAAGAAACTCCTCGGCCAGGCCCCCATCCCCGTGGGCGAGGTCTACCTGCCGCTCGACCCGCCCCGCATGTTCAAGGCCATCCGGGCGACGCGCCGCCCGTGCCTGGCGTTCAAGATCCTGGCGGCCGGCCGCCTGTCGGAACGCAAGGAATGGGTCGAGCAGGCCTTCCGCGAGACGCTGGAGTCCATCAAACCCACCGACGGTGTCATCGTCGGTATCTACGACGAGTACGCCGACCAGCCGGCCGAAAACGCCGCCCTGGTCCGCCGCTTCGGTACGCCGGCCCGCACGGGGTAGGGCGCCGGCGCGCGGCGCCGGCGTTGGCGGACTACCACAACGCCACTTGCTGCGCCGCAATGAACGCAGCCTCTTGCATTAACCGAACTTACGCGCCGTAGCGCGGGGGTTTATCCCCCGCGCAGGATCCCGCGGGGGATAAACCCCCGCGCTACCGCTGGGCCGGGAACACGGCTTGCAAGCAAGCCGTGGCACGTGGCCCGCGAGGCGGAAATGCAGGTGGCGGGTCAGGAGACCCGCCACCCGCGGAGGCTCTGAAACAGTTCTTCAGCCTGCCGCGGTGATGGCCCGCTCGGCGGCGTCGAGGACGTGGCGCTCCGGCGGTTCGGTCCGCGTCTTCTGAAGATGGGTGTAGATGGCCAGGGCCTCGGCCTTCTTGCCGGCCACGAGGAGCCCCTCGGCCAGGGCGAGGCAGGCGTCGGTCTCGTTGTTTCGTTCCCAACCCTCGTGGGCGTCGGCGACCTTCAGGAGGGCGTCGGCGGCGGACGCGTCGCCGAGGCGGGCGATGCCCCACGCGCCGGCGATGCGGATGTCGGGGTCCTCGTCGGCCAGGGCCTGCTTGAAGACGTCGGCGGCCTTCGCGCACTTGAGGATGGCGAGTTTCTTGATGACGCTGAGGCGGCCCCGGCCCTGGACCTTGGGCAGCGCGGCCAGAAACTGGTCGGCGGCGCCGTTGCCGATGGCCGCGAGGGCCCGCGCGGCCGCGTCGCACAACGCCGTGTCCAGCAGGGCCTTGCCGAGGGTCTCCACCACCTCTTTGCCGCCGGCGACCCCCAGTTCCTGGATGAGGTATTCCTGGACGGCCTTCGGCCGGTCGCCGCCGATCTGCGAGGCGAGGGCCAGGGCGAAGTCGGCTCGGGCCTTCTCGTCGCCCAGGCCGGTCACGTGGACGGCCGCCAGGTGCAGGGCGAAGTGCGGCTTGACGTCGTTGCCCTGGCCGGGCTCGACGAGCATGTCGATGACGCCCAGGACGGTGTCGCGCCCGCCCTTGAGGAGTTCGGGCACGAGTTGGCCGATGGCCTCGATCTTCGCCTGGTCCAGGTTGGCGTAGGTGCCGTTCGGGTCGGGGTCGGGGACGCGGGCGACCAGGGCCTTCACGTCGTCGATGGTTGGCATGGGGGGTGTCCTCCCTTACCTGTTCCTTGTCGGCTGCGGCAACGGCCGCGCCGCGCAAGCGCGGCGGCTACAGCGTTCCAGGATTGCGTATTCACACCACCACTCGGGCGCGGTGGGTCCCCGTACCCACC
>DATKZB010000010.1:0-9696 GCA_035528235.1 Phycisphaerae bacterium | reverse complement strand
GTTGGCGCAGTGCAACCTGTCGCGGCGGCCTAGGAAGGCCGCCGCGCACGGTGGAGATGAGTTGACAAAGTAGCACGAGGAAGGCCGCCGCGAAACAGGTAGCGTTGCAGGGTCAGGCGGCGCTCTCGGACTCGACCCGTTCGTGACGGGCCCGAGCAACGCCGTCGGCCAGGTCCAGCACCTGCCGCGCGATGTCATCCGCCGCGTCGGGCCGGCCAGCCGCGCGGGCGCACGTCCGCATGGCGGCCAGGCGGCCGTCGTCGGCCATGAGCGCCCCGACGACCTCAGCCAGGCGCCGCCACGTGTCCGGGTCCTCGGGCTGGTCGTCGACCACCACGGCCGCCCCGAGCGACGCCACGGCTCGGGCCTGCCGCATCTGGTGCTGGTCGCGGTGGAACGGGTACGGCATGAACACGGCCGGCAGTGCCGCGGCCAGGAGTTCGCCGATGGTCGACGCGCCCGCCCGCGCGACGGCCAGGTCGGCGGCGGCGTAGGCCAGGCCCATCCGCTCGGCGTAGGGCCGGACGACCACCGGCACCCGCACGCCGGCGTAAGCGGCCGAGACCTCGTCGAACTCACCCGTGCCGGTCAGGTGAAGCACCTGCCACCCGTCGGGCAGGCCGCGGTCGGTCAGCATCGCGACGACGGCCCGGTTGACCGTCCGGGCACCCAGGCTGGCCCCGGTCACGAGGAGGGTCCGCCGGTCGGGGTCGAGGCCGAAGGCGGCCATGCCCTCGTCGCGCCCGCACTCGAGCACGCTCGGCCGCACCGGGCAGCCCGTCAGACGGGCCCGGTCGCCGAGCGACGCCACGGTTTCGCCGAACTGGCAGAAGACGCGGTCGGCCCGCGCGGCCAGCCGGCGGTTCGCCCGGCCGGGCACGATGTCGGGGTTCAGGACGGCGGTGGCAGCGCCGTATTTCTGGGCCACGCGGACGACGGCGTAACTGCCGAACCCGCCCAGGCCGACGACCACGTCGGGGCAGAACTCGCGCAGGCGCCGCCGGGCCTGGTTGCCGGTCCGCACCAGGCTGATGAGAAGCCCCGGCCACGTCCACGGCGACATGCGGAACGGCCGGGCGTCGATGGGCGTCACGGGGAACCCGCACCCCTGGAGGACCTTGCGGTCGATCGGCCGGCGCGTGCACGCCAGTCCGACGGCCGTCTCGGGGTCGAGGCGCCGGATGGCCTCGACGAGCGCCAGGCCGGGGTACAGGTGCCCGCCCGTGCCGCCGCCCGCCAGAAAGACCCGTCGCCCGGTCTCGCGCATGTCCCGAGGACCTCTCATCCGTGCCGCGCCGGCACGTGCACCAGCGGGCGCGGGGTGTGTGCCGCCGCCGCGCTCGCTCTCGCCACGGAGGCCAGAAGGCCGGCCGCGAAACTCATCATCAAGAGGCCCGAGCCGCCGTAACTGACGAACGGAAGACTGATGCCCTTGGTCGGCAGGGCGCTGGTCACCACGCCGATGTTCATGACGGCCTGAAGCCCGATGACGAGCAGGATGCCCGAGGCCAGCAAAAACCCGAACCGGTCGGGCGCCGACCGCACGACCCTGCCGGCCCGCCAGACGAACACGGCGAACAGGCCGATGACCAGGATGCCGCCCAGAATGCCCATCTCCTCGCACAGGACGGCAAAGACAAAGTCGGTGGCGTTCTCGGGAACATACAGTTTCTGGATGCCGGCGCCCAGGCCGACGCCCGTCAGCCCCCCGCACCCGAGCGCCATGAGGCTCTGGCAAATGTGCCACCCGGCGTCGTCGACGTATTTCCACGGGTCCAGCCACACCCTCAGCCGGTCCAGCCGATAGGGCACGAGCCAGACGGTCAGGTAGGCCCCGACGGCGGCGGGCACCAGCACCAGCATCGAAAACCACCACCGCCATCCGGCGACCAGGCACAGAATGAGCCCCACGACGCCCACCAGCGCGGCCGTGCCGAAGTCGGCCTTCACGATGAGGAAGCAGACCAGGCCGATGACCGCGATGGAGACGAGGAAACTCCGCACGAAGGCTCGCGGCTGGGCCTTGGGCCGGCTGTAGAACCAGGCCAGAAAAATGACCAGCGCGAACTTCGCCAGTTCCGACGGCTGAAAGTGCAGGCCCAGCGGCAGGTTCAGAAACCGCCGCGCCGTGCCGCGCCCAAGCCCGATGAAAAGAACGAGCACCAGCAGGCCGATCGCAACGAGCAGCACCGGCACGGCCGTCCACCAGTGGTTGAGCCAGCGGTACCGGACCAGCGCCCCGCCGGCGAACGCCAACAACCCGGCGGCGGCAAAGTACACCTGCTTGGGGAAGTAGCGGCTCGTCTCGGACGCGTCGGCCGTCTGGCTGGCGCTGTAGACCAGGAGCACGCCCACCGTCGTCAACGCCAAGACGATCAGAAACAGGATGCACGGCTCAGTAAGGGGGCGGTCCCGACTCGCGTCGGGCCTGCGGCGCGCCGCCATGCCCGAGAGAACGTGTGCACTTGCCGTCATCGCCACCTCCTCACGCCTGTCCGACCCGACGACTTTGCCCATCCCCCAGTCTGGCAATACTACGTCACGCGCGGCGGCCTTCCCAGGCCGCCGCGGATTGGCTTGACGCATGTTCCTGGCGGCCTAGGAAGGCCGCCAGGCGGCATGAAGTAGCGAAGTGCCGTTGTAGGAGCAGGGGCCAAGACGTCACCTCAACTTGAGCGTGGCCAGGGCGAGCGCGGCAAACATGGCCCCGAGAAGCCAGAACCGGACGACGGTCTGGGTCTCGGTCCACCCGCCCAACTGAAAGTGATGGTGGATGGGCGACATCCGGAAGATCCGCCGCCCGCCCGTGGCCTTGAAGAAACTGACCTGGAGGATGACGCTCATCGCCTCCATGACGAACAGCCCGCCGGCGATCAGCAGCATCACCTCCTGCCGCGTTGCCATGGCCACGTAGCCGATGGCCCCGCCCAGGGCCAGGCTGCCCGTGTCGCCCATAAACACCTGGGCCGGCGAACAGTTGTACCAGAGGAATCCCAGGCACGCCCCCAGCAGCGCCCCGCAGAAGATCGAGAGTTCGCCCACCCCCGCGATGTACGGCACGTACAGGTATGCCGAATAGTCCACACGCCCGGCGATGTAGCTGACCACCAGGAACACGACCGTCGGCGGCACCATGCTGCCGATGGCCAGGCCGTCCATGCCGTCGGTCAGATTGACCGCATTGGAGGTACCCGCCACCACCAGAATGCACACCCCAAAGAAGATCCAGAACGGAAGATGAATCGGGAACTTGTAGAACGGCAGGTTCAGGGCGATGCCGGTGCCGTTCTCGGGCAGCCGGATGCCGTCGCGCACCTGGTACAGGAAGAACGCCAGCAGCAGGGCCAGACCGATCTGGAAGAGGAGTTTCTCCCACATCCGCAGGCCCGCGCGGCTCTTCTTGACGAGTTTCAGGTAATCGTCCACACCGCCCAGAACGCCCAGCCAGACGACCGTCACCAGACCCAGAAAGACGTGGAAGTTGAGGACGTCGGCCCACAGGATCGTCGAAAGCAGGACGGCCGGCAGAATCAGGATGCCGCCCATCGTGGGCGTCGACGCCCGCGAGGCGTAAATCTGGTCGATCGTCTTGTTGCCGAAGTCCGCCTCCCCGCGCACCTTCAGGTGCTTCAGCACCCGGATGACCGCCGGGGCAAACACCATCAGCACGAAGAAACTCGTCACGATGGCGAACATCATCCGGAACGTCTGGTACCGGAAAACGTTGACGTACCGCCACAGGCCGGCTTGCTCGAGGAACGCCTGGAAATAGAACAGCAACTGATAGAACATCGGGAACGTCTCCGCCCTATCGCACGGGGCCGCCGGCACCCCGCGCTTTAAACGACGCCACCAGCACGTCGACCACCTGTTCCATGCGCACGGCCCGCGATCCCTTGACGAGAACCACGTCCCCGTCGCCGACGACCTCGACGGCAATGCGGGCCGCGGCCTGGGCGTCGGGAACCGTCGTCACGTCTTCGGTCGCCAAGCCGGCTTCGACGGCGGCGCGGGCGGTCGCCGTCGATTCGCTGCCCACGCAGATGAGCCGGGCCACGTCGGCCTGGGCCACGGCGCGGCCCAGTTCCTCGTGTGCCGCGCGGCTCTCGGCGCCCAGTTCCAGCATGTCGCCGCAGAAGAAGACCTTGCGGCGATCGGGCCACAGGATGAGCAGCCCCAGCGCCACCCCCATGCTGCTGGGGTTGGCATTGTACGCGTCGTTCAGGATCGCGATGCTCCCGGCCTGGACCACGGCCAGGCGCATCGGCGGGGGCTGGAACGCGCGAAGGGCTGCGGCCGAGTCCTCCAGCGAGACGCCCAGTTCCTGCGCCACGGCGGCCGCCAGCAACGCCAGCACCGCCTGGTGCTCGCCCAACACGGGCAGATCGAACCCCGCCGACCCGGTCGTCGTGAAGTACACGCCCTGGTCGGTCTGAATGACGTGCCCCGCCTGCAGGTCGGCATCCCAGGTCAGTCCGACCGTGACGACGCGCCCGCGGCACCGCGGGGCCATGGCGGCCACGCGCGGGTCGTCGGCGTTCAAGATCGCCACGCCCTCGGGCGGAATGGCGTCGACCAGGGCGGCCTTCTCCTCGGCCACGCCCTCGACCGAACCCAGACCCTCCAGATGCACCGGCGCCACCAGCGTCACGACGCCGATGGTGGGCCGGGCCAGCGCAGCCAAGTGGGCGATCTCGCCCGGGGCGTTGGAGCCGAACTCGCACAGAACGAACTCGTCCTGCGGCTCGGCGTCCAGGAGCGTGAGCGGCACGCCAATCTGGTTATTGAAACTGGCCCGCGGCGTACGCCCGCACCGGTGTTGCACCAGAATCTGCCCCACCATCTCCTTGACCGTCGTCTTGCCGCACGACCCCGTTATCGCGATGACCGGGCACGCGAGACGCGCCCGTGCTGCGCGGCCAAGGTCGGCCAGCGCCTGGAGTGTGTCGGGCACCGCCACCATCGCCACCGTGGGCGAAAGGGCCGGTTCCGGCAGCGCCTCCGGGCGGTCCACGATCAGGCACGCCGCGCCGCGGGCCACGGCGTCGGCCAGGAAGTCGTGACCGTCGAAGTTCGGGCCGCGAAGGGCCAGGAACGTCTGACCCCGGCCCAGCGCCCGCGTGTCGGTGCCGACGGAACCGACGTCGGCCCCGGCCGGCCCGGCGACCAGACGGCCACCGGTCGCCTTCAGGATGTCGTCAACGCTGAATCTCATGGTCCCCCGCCCTTCCGACACTGCGGCCCGGAGTCCGGCGCCGCGCCGGCATTGGCCTCCAACTCGGCCAGGATCTCGGCGGCAACCTCGCGGTCGTCGAAGGGCTGCGTGACGTCGCCGATAATCTGGTACGTTTCATGTCCCTTGCCGGCGATGATGACGACGTCGCCCGGCCGCGCCTCGCCCAGCGCCAGGCCGATGGCCGCGCGGCGGTCCAGTTCCACTGTAACCCGCTCGAGCGACTTAAAGCCCGCCAGGATTTCGTCGGCGATGGCCCGCGGCTGTTCGGTGCGGGGGTTGTCGTTGGTCACGAAGACGCGGTCGGCCAGTTGCTCGGCCACGGCCGCCATGGCGGGACGCTTCTGGCGGTCGCGGTCGCCGCCGCACCCGAACACCACGATGAGCCGGCCCTCGCCCCTGACCAGGTCGCGGACGGTCGAGAGGGCGTGCGTCAGGGCGTCGGTCTTATGCGCGTAATCCACGAGCACACGAAAGCCCAGCGTCGTCGGCACCGGTTCGAGGCGGCCGCGCACCATGGCCAGGGCCTCGATGCCCTCGGCGATCGCCTCCAGCGGCACGTCAAGCGCCTCGGCGATGGCGGCCGCCGTCAGACAGTTGTACACATTATGGATACCAAGCAAAGCCAGGCGAACCGGCGCCCGCCCGCGCGGCGTGACCAGGACGAACCGGCTGCCGCCGACGTCGGCCCGGATGTCCTCGGCCCGGACGTCGGCCGGCTTCTCCAGGCCGTACCAGAGGACCTGGGCCCGGGTCGCTTCGCGGAACGCGGCGCTCGCCTCGTCGTCGGCGTTGAGGACGGCCCGGGCGTCTGCGGCCAGCCCGGCGAAGAGAATCGCCTTGGCCTCGCGGTACGAGATCATGTCCTTGTGGTAGTCGAGGTGCTCGGGCGTCAGGTTGGTGAACGCCGCCACGGCGAACTCGATGCCGGCCGTGCGGCGCTGGTGCAGGGCGTGGCTGGAGACCTCCATGACGGCGGCCTTGAGCCCGCTCTCGACCATCTCGGCGAAGTAGTCGGCCAGGTCGTTGGCGTCGGGCGTCGTCAGGCGGCTCGGGATCTCGCGCCGGCCGATGATGTACCCGATGGTGCCGATGACGCCCGTCGGCCGGCCCGCGCGCTCGAGAATGCTCCGCACGAGGTACGTCGTCGTGGTCTTGCCGTTGGTGCCCGTGACGCCGCAGACCGTCATCCGCCGCGTGGGGTCGCCGGCCAGGGCGTGGGCGCACAGGGCGAGGGCCTCACGGGCGTCGCCGACGACCAGCAGCGGCGGGTGGCCGGGCAATTCAACCGGGTGCTCGACCACGGCCGCGCGGGCACCGGCCTCCAGGGCGCGCTGCACGAACTCGTGGCCGTCGATCTTCGTGCCGGGCAACGCCACGAACAGGTCGCCGGGACGGACACGCCGCGAATCATGGACCGCCCGCGCCACCTCCACGTCGCCCGCGCCCAGAAGGCGCGAGCCGGGTAGGCGCCGGGCCAGGTCGCTCAACTTCATGAACCCATACTCCTTGGCGGCGCCGCACGGTCAGCGCGGGCGGCGGTTCGCCCCGTTCTGCCCCACCAGGCGGGCGTTGGCGTCGTCGGTCGCCGTCTCGGTACGGGGGACGCCCAGGTACGGGAGCGCCCGCTCGAGGATCTTCCGGGCGGCCGGGGCAGCCACCGTCCCGCCATAGTACCCGATCGACTTGTCCGGCTCGTTGACCGAAACCAGCACGACCACCCGCGGGTTATCGGCCGGGGCGCCCGCCAGGAACGTCCCCACGTACAGCGAATGGCTCATGGTCTTGGTCTGCGGGTCGATCTTCTGGGCCGTGCCCGTCTTGCCGAACACCCGGTACCCCGGGATCTTGCACCGCTTGCCGGTGCCCTGTTCGACCACGCCGACCAGCGTGCGGTCGATCATCTGCCGCGCGGTCTGCGCGCTGACGGCCCGGCCCACGACGTCGGGCTCGGTCAGGTCGACGGTCACCCGGCCGCACCGGTCGAGGACGCCTCGCAGGATCTTCGGGCGCACCATCTTGCCGCCGTTGGCGAAGGCCGCGAAGGCCGTAATCAGTTGCAGCGGCGTGGTGGCGTACTCCTGGCCGAACGGCACCCGGGTCGTGCTCAACCGCGTCCATCGCGGCAGGGGATACACCACGCCCGCCGTCTCGCCGGGCAGCCAGACGCCCGTCTCGCGTCCGAAACCGAACGCGAGCAGCGCGGCGTGGAGCCGCGGGTTCCCCAGGCGGATCCCGAGTTTGGCCATCATGATGTTGCTCGACTTGTGGATGCCCTCCTCGAACGTCAGGTTGCCGTACGAGTGGCCGGCGTCGTGCAGTCTGGCCGCCGGCCAGTACCCGTTCTCACAGTAGATGACCTCGCCGAACCGGACGACCCCCGCCTCCAGCGCCGCGGCCGCGACGAACGGTTTACTGCTCGACCCGGGGGGGAACATGTCGGTCACGGCCCGGTTGCGGCGGGCCTCGGTGGGGAACTCGGTGTACCGGGCGGGCTCGTACGTCGGCATGTTCGCCATGGCCAGGATGGCGCCGGTCGCCGGTTCCATGACGATGGCGGTGGCGCTGACGGCCCGGTACTGGCGACAGGCCTCGGCCACGGCCTCCTCGGCCACGGCCTGGATCACGGCGTCGATGGTCAGGACCAGGTCCTGGCCGTCCTCGGCGGGGGTGAACTGGTCGGGCTCGGCCCAGATAGGCCGCCGCTTGCGGTCGGCCAGGACGCGGGCCTGCCCCGGCCGCCCCCGCAGGCGCTCGTCGAAGAGCCGTTCCAGACCTTCCAGCCCCTGCTCGTCGACGCCCACGCAGCCGATAACGTGGGCCGCCAGCGACCCGTTCGGATAGTGCCGCGCGCCTTCCGAAACCTGCCCCACCCCCTGCAACCCCAGCCGGCGGACGGCGTCGGCCGTCCCGGTCGGCACGCGCCGTCGCAGCCACAGGAAACGGCTGTCGGAGGCTTCGGCCAGTTGGCGGTAGAGGTCGTCGCGCTCAAGCCCCAGGACGGGGGCCAGCGCGGCGGCAGCCACGGCCGGGTCCTCAACCATCTTCGGGTCGGCGAAGATGCTCCTGACGTGCTGGCTGCCGGCCAGGAGCCGGAGGCGGGCGTCGACGATGTTGCCCCGCATCGGCCGGATGGGCCAGCCCATGTGCTGCTTGCGCGAGGCGTAGGCGGCCAACTGGTCGGACGACTCCACGTAAATGTACACCAGGTACCCCGCCAGCGCCGCCAGCAAGAGGACCAGGCCCGAGGTCAGAGCAACGGCCGTACGCCGTTGGCGGTTCTCGGTCATCACGGGCCCCCTTCTTGCCTTGTACAGGTCTCGGACGTTACGGCGGTCCCGACGCGCTGCGGTTCACGGAACGCGACGGCTGGCGCCCGAGGCGGGTGCCCGGCGACAGGCCGGGCGGGCGTCCCGGCAGTTCGTCCGTCGACTCCTGGTAAAGGTCGGCCACCTGCTCGCGAAGCCGCATCTGGCTCTTCAGGCGACCGATGGCAAGTTCCAGCCGGTAGCAGTCCTTCTCGAGGTCGCGTTTCTCGCGGAACAGCGAGTGCAGCCGGTTGCCGGCCTGGTGCGTCTCGGTCCGCAGGGCGGTCAGGCCGATGGCCAGGGCCACCAGCAGGGCCGTCAACGCCGCCAGTCGTAAGCACAGTCTCATCGGTGGGCCATCGCCAGGTCGGTCGTCCCCGTCACCGCCACGCCGTCCAGCAGCACGATGCGCTGGCCGACCTTGAGTTTCGTCTCATCGGGCACCAGGTGCTTGTTGCGGAGGATGAGCAGCCGTGCCAGGCGGCCGTCGCCGTACAGGTTGGTCGCGATGTGATAGAACGTGTCGCCCTTGCGGACCCTGTAGGTGGCCGGCGCCTTGGACGGCTGCTCCAGCAGGTCCGATTGGTTGCCGACCATGCGGGCCAGTTCCTGGGCATTAACGACCGGGACCGAGTCGCGGTCGATCGTCGCGCCCGAGACGGGCGCGGCCGCCTCGGCGAGGACGGTGTCGGCGGACCTGGCCGGCGTCTCGGCCGGCAACCCCGGGATGAGGAGTTTCTGGCCGGTCGCCAGGCGGTTCGGGTCGGAGACCGTGTCCTTGTTGGCCTTCCAGATGCGCTGCCAGAGCCGCTCGCCCTCGGTGCCGTAGTACCGGCGGGCAATCATGGTCAGGTTTTCGCCGGCGCGGACGACGTGGACCGGCCGGTCGGCCTTCGCCGGGTCGGGTGCCGGCGTCGGCCCCACGACGACGGGCTCGCCGTGGAGTTCCTCGAGCAGGTCGCCTGCGAGGGCTGGGGCGCCCGCCGGCGTTCGCACCGTCTGCGGCTCGAACGCGATGATGCCGACGTCGCCGGACTCGGGCGGCGCCTGGGTCTCGGCCGGCACGTACTCGGGCGCCGGCAGCGACTCCTCCTGAGGCACGATGCTCGGCGGGGCCGGGCTTTCCATAACGAGCATCCCGTCGTCGGCAAACGG
>DATKZB010000009.1:0-4103 GCA_035528235.1 Phycisphaerae bacterium | reverse complement strand
CCCTCGGTGGTTCTGAAACAGTTTCTAAGCGTATCGGAGGGCCGTTTTTCGGGCCTAAAAGCGGTTCCGATTTGACTTTTCCCGGTTTGTGGTGTATATTTTCCCTACGTGGGATAGACGGGCCGGCGAGTCCGGCTTTTGTGGGGCTGGGCGCGTTTCGCGCCAGCTTTCTTTTGTGTTCGTCTCATCCCCCGCAAAGTGAGTCTTGGCGCAAAGCACCGGGCGGGGCGCACGCCCCGCGGAAGGGGGAGGGTCACATGACGAGGCAAGTCCGTGCACAGCGACGCGCGCTGGCCAAGCGGCTGGCGG
Source organism: Phycisphaerae bacterium (assembly GCA_035528235.1). Classification (GTDB taxonomy): domain Bacteria; phylum Planctomycetota; class Phycisphaerae; order FEN-1346; family FEN-1346; genus DATKZB01. The sequence continues at coordinate 3,794 of DATKZB010000009.1, read as the reverse complement.
GGTATTCCTTGGCGGTCGGTGCCGCCATGGTCGGGGCGAAGGGGGCCGAGGGGGCATTCGTCTCCAGCGGGCCGCTCAGCCAGAACTTCGGGTTCGACCACGGGGCGTACGCCCTGACGATGGAAGGCGCTACGCCCGAGGTCCAATTCAATGGCCACTGGTACTCGGACGTCAGCAGCACGTCGCGGTACGCGGGGCGTTCGTTCGTCGCCAGCGCGGTCGGCAACGCATTCAAGGTTTTTGCAGGTGGATCGGCGTATCCACTGGCCCCGGGCGACAAGGTCGGGCCGGAGGGCTACCTGCCGAATGCGAATTTCGGCGGCTTCTACGCCCGCTGGGGGTACAGCACCTGGGTCGGCGAGACCTGGGTGCCCAGCAATCAGTCCACGGTGGGCTACTGGACCCAGGACGGCGACCGCCATTTCGTCGGTTTGAGTTTCGAGTTGGAGAGCGACGGCACGACCGTCTACGGCTGGGCCGAGATCGAGCGGATCGACGCCTCCAACGGCCGTCTCCTCGGCTGGGAGTACGACGACAGCGGGGCACCCATCACGGTGCCCGAGCCGGCCGGCCTGGCGCTGCTGGCCCTGGGCGCGGCAGGCGTCTCGGCCCTGCGGAAGAAACGCCTGAAGGCCTGACGCCGGGCCCCCGCCTATCGACACATTCCCGAACCCCGGACCGCGCGGTCCAGGGTTTCTCTTGACGGCCAGACCCGCGGATGCCGACAACTGTGCAGGCGGGCCCACCACCCGCCCTCAGGGGGACGGTGCCGACATGACCCAACGCGTGCTCCTCATCGGTTGGGACGCCGCCGACTGGAAGGTCATCACGCCGCTGATGGACGCCGGCCAGATGCCCAACCTCGAACGCCTCGTCAACGACGGCGTCATGGGCGACCTGGCCACGCTGTACCCGGTCCTGTCGCCCATGCTCTGGACCTCGATTGCCACGGGCAAGCGGCCGTTCCGGCACGGCGTCTGCGGGTTCACCGAGCCGGACCCCCAGACGGGTGGCATCCGGCCCGTTACCAGCCTGTCGCGGCGGACGCGGGCCATCTGGAACATCCTCCACACCCGGGGCATGCACAGCAACGTGGTCGGCTGGTGGCCGTCGCATCCGGCCGAACCCATCCGCGGCGTCATGGTCTCGAACCATTACCAGCAGGCCGTCGGCCCGATCGACAAGCCCTGGCCCGTGCGGCCGGGGACGATCCACCCGCCGCGCCTGGTCGAGCCGCTGGCCGGGCTGCGGCTGCATCCGCAGGAACTCTCGGCCGCCCACATCGTCCCGTTCGTCCCCGATTTCAGCAAGGTCGACCAGACCAAGGACAACCGCCTCCGGTCGCTGGCCAAGATCATCGCCGAGTGCACCAGCATCCACGCCGTCGCCACGGCCCTCGTTCAACTGGAGCCGTGGGACTTCATGGCCGTCTACTACGACGCCATCGACCATTTCTCGCACGCTTTCATGCGGTATCACCCGCCGCGCATGGACGGCGTCAGCGAGGAGGACTTCGAGACCTTCCAGCACGTCGTCGAGGGCGCCTACCGGTACCACGACGCCATGCTGGGCGTTCTGCTGGGCCTGGCGGGCGACGACGTGACGGTTCTGGTGGTCTCCGACCACGGGTTCCATCCGGACCACCTGCGGCCGACCCGCGTGCCGCACGAACCGGCCGGACCCGCCGTCCAGCACCGCAGTCACGGCATCTTCGTGATGCGGGGTCCGGGCGTCAAACGCGACGAACGCCTTTACGGCGCCAGCGTCCTGGACATCATCCCCACGGTCCTGGCGCTCTACGGGCTGCCGGTTGGCCGCGACATGGACGGCAAACCGCTGGTCAACGCCTTCCAGACGCCGCCCGACGTCGAGACGATCGAGACCTGGGACGACGTGCCCGGCGAGGACGGCTCGCTGCCGGCCGATATCGCCGTCGACCCCATGGACGCCCAGGAGGCCATCAAGCAGTTGGTGGCGCTGGGGTACGTGGCCAAGCCCGACGACGACGCCGCGAAGGCCGTCGCGCAGACCGTCCGCGAAATCCGCTACAACACGGCCCTGTCGTACATCGGCGCCAACCGCCACGCCGACGCCGCCTCCTACCTCGAAGAACTCCTCGACGAGTGGCCCGACGAGTACCGGTTCAGCATCGAACTGGTCGCCTGTTACCAGTCGCTGGGTCGGGTTAGCGACGCGCGGCACGTTCTGGACGCCCTGTTGGAGCGCAAGACCCGCAACGCCGCCGTCGCGGCCGAGAAACTCCGGGCCTGGCGCCAGGAGCACCCCGACGCCACGCCCGACAAACTCGACGAGCCCCAGAAGCGCGAACTGAGCCGCCTCATGGCCGAGGCCGGCCGCAGTCCCTTCACGACCGAGTACCTGCTGGGCGTCCAACGGCTCGCCGAAAACGACCCCGAGGCCGCATTGGGGCATCTGGAGAACGCCGGACGCCTCAATCCGCGCGCGCCGGCCGTCCACATCAAGAAGGGCGACGTGTTTCTGAAGAAGCGGCAGTGGGACCGGGCCGAGGCGAGTTTCCGGGAGGCCCTGGCCATCGACCCGACCAGCCCCGCCGCCCACGTCGGGTTGTGCAGCAGCCTGCTCTATCGCCGACGCAACCACGACGCGGCCGAGGCGGCCCTGACCGCCATCGGTCTCCAGTTCTTCAACCCGGCCGGCCATTACCTGCTGGGCACGGCCCTGCATCGGATGGGCCTCATCGCGCGGGCCGTCGAGGCCCTGCGCATCTGCGTTGCCCAGAACCCCAACTACGCCCCCGCCCATCAGCGACTCGCCTACATATGTGGCCGACGCCTGGGCGACCGCGAGGCCGCCCGCCAGCACCGCCGCCTCGCCCGGCAGGCCATCCGCCAGGTCCGCGACCTGAGGGACGGCAAGATCCGGCCCGAACCTCATCTGCGGGGACGGACACCCATGGCCTCGGACCAGGAGGTCGTCCGGCCCGGCCAGGACTTCCTGCCCCCGATGGACGGTCCGCTGGCCGAGACCATCGTCATCGTCTCCGGCCTGCCCCGCAGCGGCACCTCGATGATGATGCAGATGCTGGCCGCCGGCGGCCTGCCGCCGCTGGCCGACGACCAGCGACCGGCCGACGCGGACAACGAGCGCGGCTACTTCGAGTTCGCCGCCGCCAAGGCCGTCCACCGCGACGCGTCGTGGATGCCCCAGGCCCGAGGCAAGGCCCTCAAGGTCGTGGCTCACCTGCTGATGTCGATGCCGCGCGGCAAGGACGACCACTATCGCGTGGTCTTCATGGAACGCGACCTGCCCGAAGTGGTCGCCTCGCAGCGCGACATGCTGGCCGGGCAGGGCAAGCGAGGCGCTAAACTCACGCCGGAGGAACTGTCGAAGGTCTTCAACCAGCAGGTCCAGCGCATCAAGACGATGCTGGCCATCGCGCGTGTGCCCGTCCTCTACGTCTCGCACCGCGATTGCATCGGCCGCCCCGCCAGAGTGGCCGCGCGCGTCAACGCCTTCCTCGGCGCCGCCCTCGACGAGCCCGCCATGGCCGCCGTCGTCGAACCCCGCCTCTACCGCCACCGTGCCGAGAGCGTCACCCCCCCGCCCCCTCCCGCCTGACCCCCTCCCTGCCGGGTGGCATGGTCATCCCGCAGGGTGACCATGATTGGAGCTCGCGCCAGGTGTTCGAGTGCCGAAGGCACGATAGGTTGTGCAACCGGGCACATCCTTTACGTTTTAGACCGGGCACATGGTTTACACTTTCATGGGGTTTATGGGCCGGTCCGGAGCCCCTGGAGCGTAGCGGAAGGGGC
>DATKZB010000008.1:0-4661 GCA_035528235.1 Phycisphaerae bacterium | reverse complement strand
GGCCGAGAGCGAACTGGCGGCCATCAGCCTCGTGCACGGGGCGGCGGCGGCCGGCGGCCGGGCCATGACCTCCTCGTCCAGCCCCGGTATCAGCCTCAAACAGGAAGGCCTGAGTTACCTGGCGGGGAGCGAATTGCCCGCCCTCATCGTCAACGTCCAGCGCGGCGGGCCGGGCCTCGGCGACGTCCGGTGCGGCCAGAGCGATTATTTCCAGGCGACGCGCGGCGGGGGGCACGGCGATTACCGCCTCCTGGTCCTTGCGCCCTACACCGTCCAGGAAACGTTCGATTTCGCTTACGAGGCATTCGACCTCGCCGAGAAGTGGCGGTGTCCGGTCCTGATTCTCACGGACCAGCAACTCGGCCAGATGATGGAACCGGTTATCTTAGCGCCGATGAAGGAAGGGCCCGCCGTGCGCGATTTTCCGTGGGCGCTGACGGGCGCCGCGGGCGGCCGCCCGAAGCGCATTGTTAAAAGTTTCTACTGGCGGCCGGGCGAACTCGAGGCGTTCAACCAGCGCCTGCGCGAAAAGTACCTCGCGATGGAACGCGAGTTGCCCCGATGGGAAGAGGACCAGACGGAGGATGCGAAAATCGTCCTCGTGGCCTACGGCACGAGCGCCCGGATCGCGCGCGAGGCCGTCACGAAGGCGCGCAAGGCGAGCATCCGGGCGGGCCTGGTGCGGCCGCAGACGCTGTGGCCGTTTCCGGCGGCGCCGCTCGTGGCGGCGGCGAAGCGCGGGGCGAAGTTCCTCGTCGTCGAAATGAGTTGGGGCCAGATGATCGAGGACGTCAAGTTGGCCCTGTACGGAACCCCCGCGCCGGTGGACCTCTGTTGGCGGGCCGGCGGCGGCGTGCCGACCGTGACGGAAATCTTCGAGAAGATCAAGCAGGTAGCGAAGGGATGAGGCGCGGACGGGTTCTGCGCTACCCGCTGATGGGAGGGATGACCATGACGATGGCACGTAGCGCAACGAAGTTGCTCGCTATAGCCCTGGCACTGGCCGTGCCGGCAGCGATCGCGGCCGCCCAGGCGAAGGACGGCGAGAAACCCGCCGCTGGGGCGGGCGTTACCCTGGAGCAGGCGAAGTTCGAGCCCGGCGGGGAGGTCCGCATCGACGATCCGTCCCTCGGCGGGCAGGGGTATTACCTCGTGTACCTCCCGAAGGACTACGCGCCCGACCGCGCCTGGCCGGCCGTCTTCTGCTATCACGGCGTGAACGGGGCGCCGACCGTGTGGCCGTTCAAGGACGTGGTGGGCGGCAAGGGATTCGTTGTCATCGGCATGTGTTACGCCGGCGGCCCGGGCCGGGAGGCCTACGGCCAGGTCTCCAAGGACAGCGAGAACTTGCGGCGGCTGGTGCCGGCCCTGGCCAAGCAGTTGAAGGTGGACCCGCGGCAACTCTTCATCGGCGGGTTCAGCCAGGGCGCGTACATGGGCAGCGATATCGCCGAGGCGACGGCAGAGTTGTGGGCGGGCATCGCACTGATGGGCGGGGGGCGGCACAGCGGCGGCTCGGTCAAGAATGCTTCCCAGTTCAAGGGCAAGCCGATGTACATCGCCGCCGGCGAGAAGGATCCGCACCTTGGCGCCGCCCAGGGGGCCGCCGACGCGTACAGGAAACAGGGCGCCGAGGTCACCTTCGAGACTTACGCCGGCATGGGTCACGCGGTCGATACGGCGTCGAAGGTCTTCGCCGACTGGCTGTGGTCCAACGGTCCCCTGAAGCAGGTGGTGGCCGACGTGGTGGAGGCCAAGAAACTCCAGGCCGCCGGCAGGCTCGGCCAGGCGTACGCGAAGTTCTCACGGGCCGCCACCGCCGTCCCGGGAGACCGCGAGCCGTGCAAGGAGGCCGCCAAGGCCGCCGAGGCGATCGCCAAAGAGGCCGAGGCCAAACTTGCGGCCGCCGACGAGGCCATCAAGGCCAAGCGATACAAGGACGGCGCGGCGGCCCTTAGCCGGGTGGCCGCGACCTACGGCGGCAGCAAGTTCGGCGACCAGGCCGCCAAGCAACTGGCGGCGGTCAAGGCCGACCCGACGATCCAAGAGGAGATCGAGGCGGCCCGCCAGAACGAGCAGGCGGCCATCCTCCTGAAACAGGCCCAGGCCGCCGAGCAGGCGAAGGACTACGCCCAGGCCATGCGGCTGTACGAGCAGATGGTCGCAACCTGCCCGAAGTCGGGCCTGTGCGCCTCCGCCAAGGCGCAACTGGAGACGCTCAAGGGCGACGAGGCCGTCCAAGCCTCCATCCGCCAGCGCGATGCCGACCGCGAGTGCCGCAGTTGGCTCGCCATGGCCGACAATTTCATCGGCGCCGAGCGGCCGGACAAGGCGAAGGAGTACCTTCAGAAGATCGTTGATAAGTACGGGGATACGGATTGGGGGAGGCAGGCGCGGGAGCGCCTGGCCAAGATCAAGTTGTAAAGGTCTTTCGAGCCCGATGCGGAAGCGTCGGGGTGCATGCGAAGGCCGCAAGGAGTTGCCATGGTCGAAGCAGGCATGAAGTTGAAGATCGGCCGCCCTTCGGCTCTCCTGCCGAATCGGACGCACTTCTGCGCCGGGTGCGGCCACGGCGTCGTCCACCGCATCCTCGCCGAGATCATCGACGAGTGGGGCATCCGCGGCGACGTGATCGGCATGGCCCCGGTCGGCTGCGCGGTCCTGGCCTACCAGTACCTCGACATCGATATGTGCGAGGCGGCGCACGGCCGGACGCCCGAGGTGGCCGCCGGCATCAAGCGGGCCCGGCCCGACAAACTGGTCTTCTCCTACCAGGGCGACGGCGACCTGGCGGCCATCGGCACCAACGAGATCCTCCACGTGGCCAATCGCGGCGAACCCATCAGCGTCATCTTCATCAACAACGCCGTCTATGGAATGACGGGCGGCCAGATGGCCCCGACGACGGTTCCCGGCCAGAAGACCACCACCAGCCCCCAGGGCCGAAGCGTCGTGAATGAAGGGTATCCCATCCGCGTGTGCGAACTTTTGGCGACGCTCGAAAGGCCGGTGTACCTCGAGCGCACGGTCATCGGGTCGCCCAAGGAAATCCAGCGCACGAAGAACGCCATCAAGAAAAGTTTCCGCGTTCAGCGCGACCTCAAAGCCTTCAGCCTCGTCGAAATCCTGTCGCCGTGCCCCACCTACTGGCGCGTCCCGCCGCCGAAGGCCGTCGAATACATCGAAACGTGGATGGAAGAAATCTTCCCGCCGGGGGTGATTAAAGACACGACGAAGTGACAACGTTTAGCCGCAACGGCTGAGTACCCAAGTACCGGAGTGCCTAAGTGTCTAGGTTACTGAATAATGAGGCTGACCGCGAGCGCAAGCGAGCGGCAGGGGGCAGGCGGCGATGGGAACGGAGCAGGGCGCGTGGCGGCTCGTGGCCGCGGCGGCGCTGGTCGCGGCAGCGGGCGTGGAGGCGGCGGGCGGGCCGGCACCAGGAGCCGCAACGATGACACCCTCGGGCGAAGTGCGCCAGTATGGCCGCGCGGAACTCACCCTGGAGTGCGACGCCCCGGCGGCCCAATCGCTCGACGGCGACGTGGTGGTCTCGGACTGGTCGGGCCCCGGCGGCGCGCGGCTGCGGGTGCCGGCCTTCTTTGACGGCGGCCGGACGTGGCGGGTCCGCTTCGCGCCGACGCTGGCCGGGCGATGGACGTACCGCGTCGCCACCGTGGCCGATGGCGGCGCCGAGGCGGTGCTGGCCGAGGGCACGGTCGACGTGGCGCCGGCCACGGGCGAGAACCTGCTCGACCGTCTTGGCGGCCTGCTGATGGTGGCCGAGGGCGGCCGGTACCTCACCCACACCGACGGCACGCCGTTCTTCTGGCTCGGCGACACGTGGTGGTTCTGCCCGAGCGACCTCGTGCCCATCGACCGGTCGAACCGGCCGGGCGTGGCGTCGATGTACCGGCTGCTCGTCGACACGCGGGCCCGGCAGGGCTTTACGGTGGTCCACATGGCGTCGCTGGGACCGCTGGCGGCGGGCCACGGCGTCTCGGGCAGTTTCAGCGCCCTCTTCGACGGCCGCATCGACCCGGCCTACTGGCAGACGTACGACCGGTACGTCGATTACGCCGTCTCGCGCGGCATCGTGCCGGTGCTGGGCTTCGGGTTCCACACGAGCCTGAACGCGCCGACGCTCGAGCAACTCCAGCGCCTGTGGCGGTACGTGCTGGCGCGGTACGGGGCGAGCCCGGTCACGTTCCTCATCTGCGGCGAGTACAATCTGGCCTCGGTGGTGGACGAGAGCGGCAAGCGGACGTTCGGCGAGGTCGACGAGCAGCGCGTCGCCAAGGTGCTGGCCCTGGGCCGTTTCATCAAGGACCACGACCCGTACCGGCGGGCGATGACGGTCCACCCGTGGTACTTCGTCGAGGAGAAACGCCAGGCCTGGAACGAGCCCTGGTGCGACGTCCGCATGATCCAGGGCAGCCACATGACCGACGGGCCGCCGCCCAAGGTGTACCTGGACCTGTGGCGCCGCACGCCGACCAAGCCGCTGCTGGAGGGCGAGGTCACCTACGAGGGCATCCACGGGTTCACCGACGCCGTCGTCCGCCGCAACGCCTACAAGGCCGTCCAGTGCGGCAGTTTCGGGTTCACCTACGGGGCGCACGGCCTGTGGTACCCGACGCAGGACGAGAACGACGAGAAGT
>DATKZB010000007.1:0-3792 GCA_035528235.1 Phycisphaerae bacterium | reverse complement strand
GCGCGGCGGGTGCGGGGACCCGCCGCGCACACACGCAAGATTCGGCGCGCCTCCGCGCCGGGGCCTAGCGTGCCGCGCCTCACGGCGCGATGCGGTAGATGTGCACCGCCAGCGGGGCGAAGGTGTCGGTAAAGCGCCCGTCGGCGGCGCGCAGGGTACGGTCCTCGTCGACCACCTCGACGGCGGCCCCGGCTTTCAGGCCCGCGATCTCGAAGACGGCGCCGGCCTCCTTGAGCCGTTCGTCGTAGTTCACGGCAAAGACGTACAGGCGCCCGTCGTGCTCGCGCGTGAGGGCGGCCAGTTTGACGTCGCCCGCACCGACGGCCGCGGGCCGCGCCGGCACCTTGCCGAGAATGGCCGGCGCCAGGCGCGTCAACTGGTCGTTGACGGCGCGGAGGGCCTTGCGGTTCTCCTCGGGCACGCCGAACTGGTGGTACGCGGGTTTCCAGACGTGCGTAAAGTACCCGATGGCGGTGGCCCCGCCCGTGACGGCCATCCAGACCTCGGCCCGGATGTGCTGGGGCGTCACGGCCTTCTGGTCCTCGAGCGAGCCGGTGTACTGGCCGCCCTTGGACGTCTCGATCCACGCGTACACCGGCCGGGTGCCGGCCATGGCGGTCAACTGCCGCGTGGCGTCGTACACCAGGTAAATCCACTCGGGCTTGTTCCATCCGTAGATGGGGTAGATGTCGTAGCCGACGACGTCGGCCGCCCGGATGTAGGCGCCATAGAGCGCCTCGCGCTCGGCGTCGGTGTACTTACTGAAGTGCGGGTGGAAGTAGCCCGTGAAGGTCATGAACCCCGGCCGCGACGCGTCGCCGGCCTTCATGGCCTTGTACTTTTCGAGCGTCTCGCCGGGCGTGGCCCGGGGCACGTCGCGCGGCGGCGCGGCCAGGACGTTCTTGCCCGAGGCGTCGAACCCCTCGATCTCGCCCACCGAGCCCCATTCGTTGTCGCCCGGGTACGTCGAGCGGACCGTCATGGCGAGCGCCCGGAACGTGGCGGGCCCCGGCAGGTCGAACTTCTGCGGGCCCGTCTTCGCATCGAGCGTCGCCTTCAGGATTTCCTTGCCGTCGCCCTCGAAGACGACCTCCTTGGCGACCGCCAGGCCCGGCGAGATGGTCAGGTGGACGGCCAGGGCCGTCACGGTCACGGGCTGCTTCAGCCGGATGGTGACCGCGGCGCCCTGGAGCGGGTCGAGGACGCTCCAGGAGTGCGTGACGCCGTCGAGCATCTTCCACAGGGGCGTCTTGGGATTGATCTTGAGGCCGGCGGCGGGCACGACCTCGGCGTCGCTCTCCTCGTGCGGCAGGTCGGGCTCGTCGTCGTGGATGTAGCCCAAGAGCGCCGGGTGCCCCTTGAGGCGGACGTCGAACGGCATGACGCCGTACAGGCCGGCCTTCGCGACGAGCGGCAGGTACTCGGTCACGTCCTTGGTGCCGCTCGACGTGGACCAGTACCCCGCGGTGGCGTTCATGCCGCACTCGACCACCAACGGAAACTTGTTGGCGTCCTGGAGCCACGCCATGATGGGCAGGAACGGCCGGCCGTTGACGCGGAACGCCCGGTCGACGATCTCGACCTTCTCGATGGGCGGCGGCGCAGCCGCGGCGGCGACCGCGCCCAGCAAGGCAACCAGCACGACCACGTTCGTCAGGCGTTTCATCGTCGGCACCTCCTTGGACACGCGGCGGCCAAGGCCGCCGGCTAACCATACCCATGTCGCCTGGCGGCCTTCCCAGGCCGCCAGGGACATACGTCAGGCCCTATCGCGGCGGCCTGGGAAGGCCGCCGCGCAACACGTAGCGTTGTAAGACTAACGGGTTTGTCACGTGGCGAGCCAGGCCGGCAATTCGTCGCGATTGACCTCGGCCATGGCCTTCATGAACGACTCGACGGCGCGCCGGTCGCGGCACATCGGATACGCATAGAGGGCCTGCTCAAACGTGCGGCGCGATTGCTCGACGACCGCCCGGGCCGCCAGCGCCTGGAACTCCACGAGGCCGTGAGTGGCGGCGGCCGTCGCGGGCGGCAGCGCGTGCGGATACTCGCCCGCCGGTTCGATGCAGTCCGGCCCGATACGCATCGTGTACTCGGTCACGAGGTCCCGGCCGAAGCCGGGGATGGCGTCCTGGTTGCGGTAACTCGCCGTCACCGGCTGCGGCCGGCCGCCCCGGACGCCCTCGATGATGCGGACGCTGGTGGCCAGGCGCGGCACGCGCAGGCCGCGCCAGGGAGGCCCGGCGGCGTCGGTCCAGAACTCCGGCGGCAGGTCGGCGGACGCCAGGCGGATGAACTCCTCGACGCCGTCGCGGCGGCTCGCGCCCGCCGGCTCGGCCGCGCGGCGGCGGTCGTCGCGGATGCTCCGCTCAACGAACTCGCCGTAGTTGGTGACGTGCGGCAGGCCGTCGCCCTCGCTCGAAAAGAGCATCGCCCCCGAGAGCCGGTAAAAGTGGACCATCCGCTCGTACGTGTACTCGACGTGCTGGCGGAGCCAGTGGGCGTCGGGGTCGGTCTCGAGCCACGTGTAGTCCAGGCCCCGGGCCAGCCGCGCATCGAGCGCCGGATAGAAGTCGCGCCCGTCCAGGCGGACGGCCTTCAGCCAACTCATGTGGTTGACGCCGGCCACCTCGACGTCGAAGTCGAACCGGTACGGCTCGAACCCCATCATCCGCGAGAGGTCGTACGCGTGGTTCATCTCGCCGGCGCAGATGCCCACCGCCCGGATCGAGGTGCCCTGGTGCACCACCGACGTCAGGATAGCGATGGGGTTCGTGAACACCAGCAGCAGCGCCCCCGGCGACAGCCGCTCCAGCCGCCGGGCCACGTCGAGCACCAGCGGACCGCCCCGCAGCGCCAGGTACGCCCCGTTCGGGCTCAGGTTGTCGGAGCCGATCCAGCCGTGGTCGTGACACGCGCGGCAACTGGCGGCGTGGGCCTCCCAGTGCCACGGGCAGCAGGTGACTTCGACGAAATCGGCCCCGTCGAGGGCCTCGTCGAGACGCGCCGGGGTGGTGACGGCCAGGTCCAGGCCCTCGGCCTCCGGCACCTGCCGCAACAGGTTGGCCATGGCCCGGACGCGTCGTTCATCGAGGTCGTAGAGGGCGATGGCGGCGCCCTGGGCCAGGTCGCGCCGCTTGAGGAGTTCCCTCACGACGCCGATAACGCGAAACGACCCGCCGCCGACGTACGCGACTTTCATGCCCGCCTCCGCCGGCCGGTGCCACGCGAGACCGGTCCCCTGAGAGTGCCGTCACTTGCCCAGCGGCAGAACATGGATGTTCCGGTACGCCACGGGCCCGTGGTCGCCCTGGATCATGAGGGGGCCCAGGGGCTTCTCGTCGCCGAAGGCGGCGCCGCGGGTCGGGCCCGTCAGGTCGACGTTCTCGTGAATCACGACGCCGTTATGGACCACCTTGACGAACCGGGCGTTGGCGGTCTTCTTGCCATCGGCGTCGAACCGCGGCGCGAGAAACACCACGTCGAACGACTGCCACTCACCCGGGGCCCGGCTGACGTTGACGCGAGGCGAGTGGCCCTCGAAACCCTCCTTGCCCGCTCCGCGCGCCGGGTCCCACCGCTCGTAAATGCCGCCGCACTCGATGCCCGGGTACTCGCCCTTCTCGGCGCCGAAACTGTCGTAGACCTGGATCTCGTACCGGCCCTGGAAGTACACGCCGGAGTTCGACCCCTTCGGCACCATGAGTTCGACGTGGGCGGCCACGTCGCCGTGTTCGGCGTCGGTAAAGATGTTGTTCGTGTTGCCCTTCGGCCCGTTGTAGATGGTGCCGG
>DATKZB010000006.1:0-13861 GCA_035528235.1 Phycisphaerae bacterium | reverse complement strand
GGCGTTGAGGGCCGGATCCCATGCGATGGGTCGCCGGCGAACCGGGTCAGGGCCGGAAGGCAGCAGCCCTAAACCGGAAGGCCTAGGCGCCGTGGGGCTATCTGGTCGGAGCCGCGGAGGTCGCCACCCGACGGAGGCCGCTTGTCGACAGAAGGTGCACGGCCATTACAATTTCGGATTGCGGATTTCGGATTGCGGATTGACGCGCCGGTTGCGACGCGGTCAATCCAAAATCTGAAATCCGAAATCACATGGGGCAGAGCCTAGTATGGCCTACATCGTTCTGGCCAGGCGGTACCGTTCCAAGACCTTCGACGAGGTCGTGGGCCAGGAGCCCATTGCCCAGACCTTGCGCAGCGCCCTCGAGCACGACCGCGTCGCCCACGCGTACCTGTTCTGCGGGACGCGCGGCGTGGGTAAGACGACGATGGCCCGGATTCTGGCGCGGGCCCTGAACTGCGAGAAGGGCCCCACGCCCGAGCCGTGTGGCACGTGCGATATGTGCGAGGCCATCCATCGCGGCGACGACGTCGACGTCCTGGAGATCGACGGCGCCTCGAACACGGGCGTCGACGACGTCCGGGTCATCCGCGAGAACGCTCACTACCGGCCCGCGCGGGCGCGGTTCAAGATTTACTACATCGACGAAGTTCACATGCTCTCGCGCAACGCCTTCAACGCCCTCCTCAAGACCCTCGAAGAGCCGCCCGAGCACGTCAAGTTCATCTTCTCGACGACCGAGCCCGAGCGGCTGCCGGCCACCATCCTGTCGCGGTGTCAGCGCTTCGACTTCCGGGCCGTCCCGACCGACCGCATCGCCGCGCACCTGGCGATGATCTGCAAGAAGGAGAAGGTCAAGGCCGCGCCCGAGGCTATCCAAGCCATCGCTCGGGAGGGTCGCGGCAGCGTCCGCGACGCCCTCACCCTCATGGACCAGGCCATCGCCGTCGGCGGCAGCAAGGTCACGCTCGAGACCGTGCGCGATACCGTCGGCGCCGTGGCGGGCGATGCCGTCCTGGCCGTCGTCGGCGCCTGCGCCGAGGGCGACCCCGGCCGCGCCCTCAGCCTGTTTGCCGAGCTCCTGGCCGCCGGCACCGACCTGGGGGCGCTGCTGCAGCAACTCATGCGGCAGGTGCGCGACCTGCTGGTCGTGAAGACGTGCGGCAGCGAAGCCGAACTGCTCGACGCCTTCGGCCCCGACCGGCAGCGCTTGGCCGAGGTGGCCGAGCACCTGGCCGTCCCGGCCCTTGTGGCGTGCCTGGGGTACCTGACCGAGGCCCGCAGCCGCGCCCGCTGGGCCCTCGACGGCCGGCCCATCGCCGAACTGGCGATCGTGCGGATGGCGTCGCTCTCGGAGATGGAGCCGCTGCCCGAGGTCGTGGCGCGGCTGGCGGCGATCGAGGCGTCGTTGGCGGGTCGGGGCGCGGCCCCGGCCGGGACCCGTTCGCCGGCCCAGGCGCCGGCGCCGCCGGACGAAAAAAAAAAGCCGGTCGCCCCGGCGGCCGTGAAACGTCCCGCCCCGGCTAAGGCCGCGGACGAGGCCGGGCCGCCGCCGACCCGCAAGGGACGCGATCTCGAACGGGCCGCGGACGACCCCATCGTCCGGAAGGCCGTCGACATCTTCGAAGGACGCGTCTGGAACGTCGAGGATTGATCGGTCGCCAAGCCGCGACCGCCAGTAACCGAGCCGCGACCGTGAGGAACCAAGCCGCGACCGCCAGTAACCGAGCCGCGGCCGTGAGTAACCGAGCCGCGGGCGTAAGTAACCGAGCCGCGACCGTGAGGGAGCGGTGAACGGCCGCAAGCACCGGCCATCGCCGCCAATGGGAGAGCCCCCGCATGGCAGGAATCGGCGATCTGATGGGCATGATGAAGAACCTGGGCACCATCCAGGCACGCCTGCGCGACGTCCAGGACGAACTCGGACACCAGACCGCCGAGGGCGCCGCCGGCGGGGGCATGGTCCGCGCCACGGTTAACGGACGACTCGAACTCGTGGACCTGGGTATCGAGTCCGAGGCCCTCGGCGACGACGCCGAACTCCTCCAGGACTTGGTCAAGGCCGCCGTGAACCAGGCCATGGACAAGGCCCGCGACCTCCAGCGGCAGGGCATGTCGAAGGTGCTGGGCGGTCTGCCCCTGCCGCCCGGGCTGGAGGGACTCCTGGGCCAGTAATCCTCTGTTGTTTAGCCGCGGCCGGTACGGCCGCGGGCAGTGCCAGCGGATGCCCGATGGTCGTTCCCGTCGCCGTGCCGGCGACGGCTAAACGAGCAGCGCCTATGCGCCGTTGTTTAGCCGCGGCCGGTACGGCCGCGGGCAGCGCCGAGGGATGACCCCGCCGGGCGGCCCGTCGCCGTGCCGGCGACGGCTAAACGACCAACGGCCATGCGCCGTTGTTTGGCCGCGGACGAGCACGTCGGCCCGAGTGAACGCTATGGACGCCTATACCGAATCGATCGAACGGCTCATCGCCGCCCTCGGCAAGTTGCCCGGCATCGGCCGGCGGACGGCCGAGCGGCTCGCCTTCTACCTCCTCGACGCCGACGCCGGCGAGGCCGAGGTCCTGGCCACCGCCATCCGCGACGTCAAGACCAAGGTGGGCCGCTGCGCCGAGTGCGGCGCCTTGGCCGAGGGCGAGACCTGCGCCATCTGCGCCAGTCTTCGGCGCGACCGCTCGCGACTGTGCGTCGTCGAGAAACCTAAGGATGTCATCCGCCTGGAGGCCACTGGCGGGTATAATGGACTCTATCACGTGCTGGGCGGCCTCGTGGTGCCGATGGACGGCGTCGGGCCCGAGCGGCTCGACCTCGCGCGGCTGGCCGAGCGCGTGGCCGCGGGCGAGGTCAAGGAGGTCATCCTGGCCCTCAGCCCGACGGCCGACGGCGACGGCACCGCCCTGTGCGTGGCCGAGCGGCTCAAGGGAGCCGGCGTCCGGGTAACGCGCCTGGCTCGCGGCCTGCCCACCGGGGCGAGCCTCGATTACGCGAACCCCGGCATGCTGGCCGACGCCCTTCGGGGGCGGCAGGACGTGGACTCGTAACATGCGGTTCGACACGTCACTTCAGCAGCGGCTCGAACAGCGGATGATCCTGGCCCCGCGCATGATCCAGGCCATGGAGATCCTCCAGCTGTCGCTCATGGCCCTCCAGGAACGCATCGACCAGGAACTCATCGCCAACCCCGTCATCGAGATGCGCGCCGGCGACGCCGAGGACGAAGGTGCCACCGCCCCGGACGACGAGACGACCCCCGCCGCCACCGCCGAGACCGAACGCGACCTCGTCGTCGAGCAGGACGGCGGGCCCGAGGACTTCGAGCGGCTCTCCACCCTCGTCGACCGGTGGGAGACCTACTTCGAGGACGTCGGCCCCCGGCGCGCCCGCGCCACCGCCGACGGCGAGGACCCCAAGGCCGAGGCCATGCAGAACACCCCCGACGCCGGGCAGACCCTCCAGGAATACATGCTGGACCTCTGGCGGCTCGAAGACGGGGAGCCCCGCCTCCGGGCACTCGGCGACCTCGTCATCCGCAACCTCGACGACAACGGGTACCTGCGGGTCACGCTCGAAGAACTCGCCGCCCAGGCCGAACCCCCGGCCTCGATGGAGGAAATGGAAAAGGCCCTGGGCCTCGTCCAGCACACCGGGCCGGCCGGCGTCGGCGGACGCGGCGTCGAGGAGTGTCTCTTGCTCCAGTTGGCGGCCGACCCCGTCTACGGCGGCGGGCCGGGACGCCTGCCCGAGGAGGCCCTGGAGGTCCGCGTCATCCGCCACCACCTCCACGACATCGAGGCCAACCGGTACCCCCAGATGGCCCGGGCCCTGGGGGAGCCCATTGACGAGATCCAGCAGGCCGTCGATCGGATTCGCCGCCTCAACCCCAAGCCCGGCGCCGTCATCAGCCCCGAACGCACGCCGTCCATCATCCCCGACGTCCGCATCGAGTGGGACGACGAACTGGCCGACTACGTCGTCATCATCGAGAACGGCAACACGCCCGAACTCTACATCAGCCGGGCCTACCGCCGCCTCGTCAAACGCCGCGACCTCGACGACCGGACACGCCACTTCGTGGCCCGCAACATCCGATCGGCCCGGTGGCTGATGGACGCCATCGAGCAACGCCGCGACACGCTGCGGCGGGTGACGGAATCGATCCTCAAGTTCCAGCGGCCGTTCTTCGACGAGGGGCCCGACCACCTTCAGCCCCTCAAGATGCAGCAGGTGGCCGACGACGTCAGCCTGCACGTGGGCACCATCTCGCGGGCCGTCGCCGACAAGTACGCCGACACGCCCTGGGGCATCTGGCCCCTGCGCGGGTTCTTCATGGGCGGCACCGAGACCCCCGAGGGCGAACAGGTCTCCTGGGACCGCGTCCGCGTCCGCCTCAAGGCCATCGTCGACGCCGAGGACAAGGCCAAGCCGCTCTCCGACGAGCAACTCGTCAAGATGCTCCGGTCCGAGGGCATCGACGTGGCCCGGCGGACCGTGGCCAAGTACCGCGAGGAACTGGACATCCCCTCCTCCCGCCGCCGCCGCCAGTACTGAGTGCCCCCGCGGCTCAGGTGGCAGCGGTGCACTGGGACTTTCCAGCACGCAGCCAAGTGTTGTCATTCCGAGCGGAGCGAAGCGGAGTCGAGGAATCTCGCCGTGGTCGTTGTCCTTCGGCCGTTCCCACGGCGAGACCCTTCGACTCGCTTCGCTCGCTCAGGGTGACAGCAACGAGGGCCTTGCCGGAAAATGCGCGGGTGCCACTGGCGGTTTGTCCGCCAGTGTTCTACGGGACCGTTTTCCCGCGCCCGTCCCCTCCCGATTTCGTATACTCATAAGGTATGCCACCGTTAGCGCGGTCTAACATTGCGTGTTTGCGCGGCGGGTCCCCGCACCCGCCGCGTTCGAGGGTTCGACCGCGGGTTGGCGCGGTGGGTACGGGGACCCACCGCGCACAAGTGATGGTGTGAATACGCAACCTCAAGATGCTGCAGGTGACCGCATGGAGCCGCTGTTCGTGGGCCTGAGACGCGTCCGCCGCCGCCTTCTGACGGTCCGCGCCACCGAGGCCGGTCTGGCGGGGGCCGTGGGCGGCGCGGCACTGGCGGCCGTGGTCACGGTGCTCCGCATCCTTCGGCCGCAGGCCATGCCGCTGACCGCCCAGGAACCGCTGCTGCCGCTCGTCCTCATACCGGCCGGGTTCGTCGCCGCGGCGCTGGTGCGCCTGGCCGCGGGCGCGACGCTCCGCGACGCCGCCTTGGCCGCCGACCGGGCCGCCGGCCTCAAGGAACGCCTGGCGACGGCCCTGGAGGTCCTCGACGGCCAACGCCCCGGCCTGCTCGACGATCGGCTTCTGGCCCAGGCCCGCGAGGCGGCCGGGCGACTCGACCCCCGGACGCTCCGCCTCGCCACCACCCTCGGCCGCCGCGCGCGGATCATCCTGGTGGCCGTCCTGGTGCTGGCGGCGGCGGCGTTCGTCCCCTCCGTGGGCGGGCCGCCGCTCGTGCCGGACGATGCCCAGCGGGCCGCCGAGACCCTTAGCCGCGCGGCCGACGACGGGTCGGTCGCGCCGACGGTCCGCCGGACGATCGAGCAGGCCGTGGCCCGCCTGCGCGAAGGCGGCGCGCGCCAGGGCGACGCCCGCGACGCCACCGCCGCCGTCTACCAGGCGTTGGCCGAGGCCGATGGCGCGCGGCGCGAGGCCCTTCGGGCCGTCGCCGGGATCGACCAGGCGGAGGTGCAGAAGATGGTCCGCGCGGCAGCGCGGGGCGACGCGTCAGGCGCGTCGGGCGCCGCGGCCGACCTGGCCGGCAGGCTGGGCGCCGAGCCCGGCGCGGGCGGGATGTCCCTGGCTGCCCGCGAGCGCCTGGCCGACAGCCTCGACGGCGCCGCCAGGGTCGCCGCGCCGGCGGACCTAGCGTCGGCGCTGGCCGCGGCGGCCGGGTCTGTCCGCCAGGCCGGTCCGGACGCCGGTGCCACGCTCGGCCATCTTGCTGCTGCGCTGGCCGAGGCGTTCGGCGAAAAGGGTGCGGGCGGCGTCGCGGCCGTCGTGGCCGCCGTGGGCCAGGCCCGGCGGACGTTGGGCCTGGCCGAGTCGGTGCCCCCGTCGCTGGCCGAGGTTGCGGGCGCCGGCGCGGGTCCCGATGCGGCGGCGGTCGGGCCTGTCGCAACGCCGGGCGAGGCGTCGGCCGGCGTGACGGCGTCGGGCCCGGCGGTGTCGGTCCCCGCCGACGTGCGGCCCGAGGACCGCGATGTCGTCCGCCGCTACTTCGGCGGATGACCCCGCGCGGCCGGGGCTAACGCGCGCCAACGTTTAGCCGTCGCCGGTACGGCGACGGGGCGCGGCCGAGGTGGGGTACTTAGCCCCCCGTGAATACACGGGGGGCGATGGGGGCCGTGGCGCGGGCGCCGGCGATTTTCCTTTCCTATCGTGCTACCCAAGACATAGACTTGTGCCATGCACCCGGACGGGGGCGACCCGTGGCGATGATGCGAAACAAGGGCGTGCGCTGGCTTTACGGCGAACTGCCGGACCTCGTGCGGCAGGACATCTTGTCGGCCGACGCCGCCGAGACCCTCCGCGGCCACTACGGCCCCGTCGAGGAGGGCCGCTGGCGGCAGATGGCGGTGACCATCTCGGGCGTGCTGGGGGCGCTGCTGATCGGCCTGGGTATCATCTTTGTCCTGGCGTACAACTGGTCGGCGCTGGGGCGGTCGGTGCGGACCGCCCTGTCGCTGGCGCCGCTGCTGGCGGCCCAGGGCTTGGCGGCATGGGTCCTGTGGCGGAACCAACCGTCGGCGGCGTGGCGAGAGGGGGCTGGCGTGATGTTGGCCCTGGCGTTGGTGGCGTCGGTGGCACTCATCCAGCAGACCTACCACGTTTCGAGCGATTACGATGAGTTGTTGTTGCCCTGCCTGCTGCTGGCCCTGCCGGTGGTGTATCTGCTGGGCTCGAGCGCCGTGGCCGTCCTGTACCTGGTGGGGGTCCTGGCGTGGGCCGGCGCGGCCGACGTGACCGGCGCGTCCGACGTGAAGGGGACGGCGTCGCTGGCGGTCTGGCTGCTGGCGATTCCGCTGGCCCCGCACGTGTGGATGGCGGCCCGCGCCGACCGGTACGCCCTGCGGCCGGTGTTCCTGATGTGGGCGGTGGCGCTCTGGGCGGGGGTGGCGCTTGCGTTCGTCGTCGTCGGGGGGGATGTCGACGACGTGGTTCCCATGGTCGGGTACCCGGCGCTGTACGCGGTCATGGTCCTGGCGGGGGCGGTGTGGTTCGGCCGGGGGGCGTCGCTGTGGCGGCGACCGTTTGAGACGGTGGGCGCCGCCGGCGTGGCCGTCTCGGCCTACGTGCTGACGTTCCGGGACGTCTGGGACGACCTGGCGTACCACGATAGGGAGTTGGCGGCGGCCCTGAGAAACTACCCGGCGGCCGCTGCGGTCGCGGCGGTGCTCGTGTTGGCCTCGCTGGCGTTGGCGGGCGTGTGCCTGTGGAGGCGGCGGCCGTGGCGGCTGGTGCTGGGCGCGGCGCCCGCGCTGGCGCTCCTCGGGGTGGGCATCTTTTACGCGACGCGCAGCGCGTCGGCCCCGGCGTGGATGTTCAACGCCTACATGCTGGCGCTGGCCGCGGCGGCGCTGGTGACGGGGTTCCGCCAGCGGCGGCTGGCCATGGCGAACCTGGGCGTGCTGCTGGTGGCGATGCTGATGGTGGCGAGGTTCTTCGACAGCGAGATGGGGTTCCTCGTCAAGGGCATCGCGTGCATTGCGGCGGGGGCCGGGTTCCTGGTGACGAACCTCGTGGTGCATCGGCTGCGGCGGAGGGCGATGCCATGACCCGACGAGCGGTGGTCCTGGGGCTCTTCGCGGTGCTGGCTGTGGCGCAGTTGGCGGCGTCGGTGGGGATGATCGCGCGGCAGGAACTGGTGCTGCGCCACGGGCGGGTCTATAAGTTCCGCGCGGCCCCGGTCGACCCGTTCGACGCCCTGCGCGGCCGGTTCGTGGCGCTGGGGTTCGAGTCGAACACGGTGCCGAAGGTCGAGGGTTTCGTGGTCGCCCACGGCGACCGGGTGTACGCCCTGGTCGAGGAGGACGCGGACGGTTTTGCGCGGCTGACGGGTCTCGTGCGGCAGCGGCCGCCGGACGACGCCGCCATCCCCGTCACGGTCAACTACACGTACCGGGCGGAGGTGCGGTTGGAACTGCCGTTCGACCGGTATTACCTGGAGGAAGACATCGCCCCCGAGGCCGAGGCCGCGTACCGGCAGCGCGCCCGGGAGGGCAACCGCGACGCCTACGTGACGGTCCGCGTGTGGAAAGGCCACGCCGTGCTCGAAGAGTTGTACGTGGGCGGGAAGCCGATCCTCGAGTTCCTGCGCGAGGGCAAGTGAGGAGACCGCGATGACGCTGGATGATTCGCTGCCAACGACGAGGAACCGCCTGGCGATGCCGGCCCTGCTGCTGGCGGTGGCGGGCGTGGCGCCGCAGTGGCTGCTGGGCGTCATGGGGATGGTCGGCGTTCCGTACCGGTTCTTCAGCGACCATTCATGGTTCCTGGTCTGGAACCTGGTCCAGAACGGCGTGGGGCTGGTGTGTTTTGCGGCGGCGATGGCGGGCCTCGTGCTGGGCGTTGCGGCGGTGACGCAAATCCGCTGCCGCGGGCAGGTCGAAGGCGGCAGGGGCCTCGCCTATGCCGCCATCGTCGTTGTGATCGGCGGGATGGGGCTCATGCGGCTGGTGTGGCTGGTGGGTGGGCTCGTGTCGCTCATCACGCAGGGGTTCTGAGCCGCGCGGGGCGGAGCGGCTACAGCAGTTTGACTTTGCGTGTTTGCGCGGCGGGTCCCCGCACCCGCCGCGCTCGCCGCAAGATATCCGCCCTGGCGCGGTGGGTACGGGGACCCACCGCGCAAAGACCGAATCTCAAGACGCTCTACCGAAACAGTGCCGTGCCGACGCGGACGATGGTGGCGCCTTCCTCGACGGCTACCTCGTAGTCCTGGGTCATTCCCATCGAGAGTTGCGTGAGCGGTTGCGGCAGGGGCGCCTCGCGGTTGACGCGTTCCAGCAGTTCCCGCAGCCGCGCGAACACCGGCCGCACGGTCTCGGGGTCGTCGACCAGCGGGGCCATGGTCATGAGGCCCGCCAGGTCGATGCCGTCGACGGCCGCCGCCTGGGCGGCCATGGCAGGGGCCTGGGCCGGGTCGACGCCGGACTTCTGGGCCTCGCCGCTGTTGACCTCCAGGAGGCAGGTGGTCCGCCCGCCCGCCGCCAGAGCACGCCGGCCGATCTCCTCGGCCAGGCGCAGCGAGTCCACGCTGTGGATCAGGGCGCACGCCGGGACGACATGCCTGACCTTGTTCCGCTGGAGGTGCCCGATCATGTGCCAGGCGACGCCCAGCCCGGCCAGCGCGGCCGCGCGGTCGCGGAGTTGCTGGGGCCGGTTCTCGCCGACGTCGGTCTGGCCCGCCGCGACGAGGGCGCGGATGGTCTCGGGCCCCACCGTCTTGGTGACGGCCACGAGGCGGACGGCGCCGCTCGTGCGGCCGCTCCGCGCGGCGGCC
Organism: Phycisphaerae bacterium; assembly: GCA_035528235.1. Classification (GTDB taxonomy): domain Bacteria; phylum Planctomycetota; class Phycisphaerae; order FEN-1346; family FEN-1346; genus DATKZB01. Next base: position 4,320 of record DATKZB010000006.1, on the reverse strand, counting down.
GCGGCGATGCGGTCGCGCACGTCGGCCAAGTTCGCGGCGAGGCGTTCGGGCGGCGTGTCCATGGCGTCCAGTGTACCGTCTGGCGGCGCGGCCGCAAGGACGTGCGGCGGCGCGTCAGCGGCTGTAGACGCCGGTCAACCGGGCTTCGCCCAGGACGTGGTCTTTCATGGCGGTCAGGAGGTCGGCCTTCCGGGCGCCGGGCGTCAGGGTGAGGATGGTGTCGAGGGCGTAGAGCACGAAATGGTAGTGGTGGGTGCCGTGGCCGGGCGGCGGCATGGGTCCGTTGTAGCCGATTCTGGGCCAGGAGTTCTTGCCCTGGACGGCGCCGCCGAAGTCGGCGGGCTGCTCGGTCTTGGACACGCCGGCGGGCAGTTTGTCGTAGTCGGCCGGGATGTTCCAGATGATCCAATGGTCCCAGGTGCCGGCGGGAGCGTCGGGGTCGTCGCAGACGAGGGCGAAACTGCGGGTGCCCTCCGGCGGGGCCGACCACTCCAGCGGCGGCGAGGTGTCGTCGCCCTCGCCGGTGTACGGCTTCGGAATGCGGGCATCGGGCTGGAACGCCGGGCTGGTCAGTGTGAACGTCATGACGGGCTCCTTCGTCGGATGGTCGCACGCGACGGCGGCAACGGCGACGGCCGCCAGGCCCGCCGCCAACATCGCCCGGCCGCGCCACGGGCTGCGTAAGGACGCACGCATAACGGCCTTTCTCCCCTATCATGATGCGCCGCCGCCGGCCGCGCCGCAAGGGCAAACGGACTTTCGTGGTAGCCCCTCCGTGAGGGGGGGCGTGGCCGGCCTGCCGCTCGCTTGCGCTCGCGGCTAGCATACGGCACGGTCGGGGCTCGGTGGCGACCCCAAAACCTAGGGGTTACAGGGCGGCCGCGCTTGTACTTGCGGCGGCGGGCGCATTCTGACATACTGCCGTCCCAAATGGTGGCTCCGTCGCGGGTCTCGGCGCGGCGGGAACGCGAGGGGGCGAATCGCAAGGAGAACCACGATGCGTCATTTGTTGCTGACGGGAGTGTTGGTCACGTGCCTCGCGGCGGCCGCGGCGGCCGCCGATTGGCCGCAGTTCCTGGGACCCGACCGCAACGGCACGTCGGCCGAGAAAGGCCTGCTGCGCGAGTGGCCCGAAGACGGGCCCAAGGTTCTCTGGACCATCGAGGTGGGCAAGGGTTACGGCGGCGCGGCCATCCGCGACGGCAAGGTGTACCTGCTGGACCGCGTCGGCCAGGAACAGGACAAACTGCGGTGTCTCGACCTGGCCACCGGCAAGGAGGAATGGTCGTTCGCGTACGACGCCCCGGGCGGCCTGGACCACGACGGGTCGCGGTCGACGCCGGCGGTGGACGAGAAGTACGTCTTCACGATCGGGCCGCACGGCCAGCTCCACTGCGTCGACAAGGCCACGCACAAGAGCGTCTGGCAGAAGCACTTGCTGAACGATTACGGCGCGAAACGGCCAAACTGGGCCGTGTCGCAATCGCCGCTCCTGTACAAGGACGTGGTCATCGTGGCGCCGCTGAGTGGGTCGGCCGGCGTCGTGGCGCTCGAGAAGGCCACCGGCAAAGAGCAATGGAAGTCCGAAGGCATCGGCGACCTGTATTACTCGTCGCCGTTTGTGACGACCGTCGGCGGCGCCGAGCAGATCATCATACAGAGCACGCAGAAAGTGGCCGGCATCGACCCGGCCACCGGCAAGGTGCTCTGGACTTACGGGTACCGCGTCCGCGTGGCGGGCGTGCCCGCGCCCACGCCGCTGGGCAAGGACCGGTTCTTCCTGACGGGCGCGTACGACGCCGATTCCGAGATCATCCAGGTCGAGCGCCAGGGCGACGCCTTCACGGCCAAGGGCCTGCACAAGTTCGAGCAGATCGGGTCGCACGTCCATCAGCCCATCCTGTACGAGGGCTACCTGTACGCCGTCTGCAACACGAACAACAAGGCCAACGGGCTCGTGTGCTTCAGCCTCGACGGCGAGATCAAGTGGCAGACCAAGCGAGAGCCGTATTTCTGCAAGGGTAACATCCTGCTGACGGGCGACGGGCTCCTCTACGAGATGGACGGACGCACCGGCGAACTTTACACCATCCAGCCGTCGCCGGAAGGGTTCAAGCCGCTCGCCAAGGCCAAGATGCTGGACGGCAACGAAATCTGGGGCCCCATGGCCCTGGCCGACGGCAAACTCGTCATCCGCGACCAGGCCCAGATGAAGTGCCTCGACGTCAAGGCGCCGTAGAGCTCCCTCGAGGGGAGGTGGATGTTGGCGACCGCGACGGAAGGTCTGTTGCCGTGCGTCCAGTGGCGCGGCCACAGCATCACCCGGCTCATCCTGGGTCACAATCCCCTCAAGGGTACGTCGCACGTCAGCGACGCCCTCAGCCAGGAGATGCGCGAGTGGTACGACCCCGCCAAGGGAAACGACTTGGCGGTGCTGGCGCGGGCCGAGGCGTGCGGCATCAACACCGTCCAGTTCGGCGGGCGCGAGATGCACGACCTGCTGCGGCGGCATAAGGCGGCGGGCGGACGCCTCCAGTGGATCGCCACCTTCTACGACATGGACGCCGACCCTCGCGCCGCCGAGGCCGAACTGGCGGCCATCCTGGCCGTCGACCCGAAGCCCATCGGCATCCAACTCTTCGGCGAGCGGACCGACCGATCGTTCATCGAGAACCGCATGGACATCGTCCGCGACCACCTGGCCCGCCTCCGCCAGACGGGCCTGCTGGTGGGCGTGTGCAGCCACTTGCCGCAGACCCTCGAGTACGTCGAGGAAAAGGGCTGGGACTGCGACTTCTATCAGGCCTGTTTCTTCACCGTCTACAGCAACGTGACGGCGAGCCGGATTGAGCGCGACTTCGAGAAGTACGACGACGCCGACCGCGACCGCATGATCCGGTTTATCGGGCGGGCCTCGCGGCCGTGCCTGGCGTTCAAGGTGCTGGCGGCCGGGCGCAAGTGCCCGTCGGACGAGGGTCTCGCGGCCGCCCTGCGGTTGGCGTACGACAGCATCAAACCCACCGACGTCGTGGCCGTGGGCATGTGGCAGAAGTACAACGACCAGGTGGGCCAGAACACGCGCCTCGTGCGCGACGTCCTGACCGGGAAATCGTGACCCGACGGCGCATTGGCCGAATAGGTTCCGCCGCGCGGCGTACAGAAGGGCGACGGCGCACCGGCGACACGTGCCACGGGTTGCTTGTCAACCCGTGATGATGTCGTTTTGAAACAGCCCGGATGCACGGCTTGCAAGCAAGCCGTGGCACGTGTAAACAGGTAGGGCTAACGCGCGTTGCGTTGAACGGTGCGGCCGGGGCTGGTATAATCGTAATCATCAGCCGCCCGGCGGGCGGCGCGAAAGGAGGCGACCTATGGGAGTCGGGGTCTTGGGCGTCCTGGTGCTGGTGGCGCTGCTGGTCATCGGCTTACCCGTTCTGGCGGTTATCGTGTGGCTGGTCGTCACGTACAACGGCCTGGTAGGCCTGCGCAACGCCGTCAAGAACGCCTGGAGCCAGATCGACGTCCAACTCAAGCGGCGGTACGACCTCATCCCGAACCTGGTCGAGACCGTCAAGGGCTACGCCAAGCACGAGCGCGAGACGTTCGAGAACGTCGTCAAGGCGCGTCAGCGCGGCATCGACGCCAAGACCGTCGGCGAACAGGCCCAGGCCGAGAACATGATTACGGGTGCCCTGCGGCAACTGTTCGCCCTGTCCGAGGCGTACCCCGACCTGAAGGCCAACCAGAACTTCCTGGCCCTTCAGGAAGAACTCGCCTCGACCGAGAACAAGATTTCGTTCTCGCGGCAGTATTACAACGACAGCGTCCAGTCGTTCAACACGCGGCAACAGGTGTTTCCGGCGAACATGGTGGCGTCGATGCTGGGCTTCAAACCGTCCGACTTCTTCGAACTCGACGACGCGGCCGCCCGCGAGGCCCCCAAAGTCCAGTTCTGACGCGCGGCAACGGCTTCGCGCGGCGGGCCCTACAACGCTACTTGTCGCGCGGCGGCCTTCCGCAGAGCCTGCCCGCCTTGGGCGGGCCGCCGCAGCTGGGCCCGACGCGTGTTCCTGGCGGCCTGGGAAGGCCGCCAGTCGGGATGAAGTAGCGACGTAGCGTTGCAGGACGAGGGACCCGCCACATGCCCATGACTTCACGCGAGCGATGGCTGGCCCTGCTGGCCGGCGAGAAACCCGACCGCGTGCCCACCGATTACTGGGCCACGGGCGAGGTCACCGCGCGGCTCCTTAAGGACCTCTCCTGCGCCGACACCGACGCCCTCTACGAGCGCCTGCACATCGACGGCGTCGACTTCGCGCA
>DATKZB010000005.1:0-5722 GCA_035528235.1 Phycisphaerae bacterium | reverse complement strand
CTCTTCTCGCCGAGGTCCGTCGAGAGGTCGTAGAGTTCGGTCTTGCCGGGGCCCTTGGCGCGGCGGACGGCCTTCCACCGGCCCATGCGGACGGCTTGGCTGAACCCGCCTTCGTGGAACTCCCAGTACAGGTACTCGTGCTCGCGCTGCGGCCGGCCCACGAGCGCCGGCAGGAACGAAATGCCGTCGATACCTTTGGGCGCGGCCACGCCGGCCAGGTCGCAGGCCGTCGGCAGGAAGTCCCAGAACGCCCACGCATGGTCGCTGACGGTGCCGGCCGCAATGCGCCCGGGCCAGCGGGCCAGCGTCGGCACGCGGATACCGCCCTCGTACAGGTCGCGCTTGATGCCCCTCAGGGGTCCGCTGGAGTTGAAGAACGCCGGGTCGCCACCGCCCTCACGGTGCGACCCGTTGTCGCTTGTGAAAACCACGAGCGTGTCCTGGTCGATGCCCAGGTCTTTCAGCCGGTCCATCAGGCGGCCGACGTCGCGGTCCATCCGCGTAATCATGGCGGCGTGGTTCTTCTGGGCCTGCGGCCACGGCTGGTCGGAGTACGGTTCGTCGCTGGGCACCTCCATGCCCTCGCGGCCGGCCTCGTTGTTGGCGTGCGGAATCGTGAACGCCAGGTACAGGAAGAACGGTTCCGCCCGGTGCTTCTCGACAAAGGCGAGGGCCTCGCGCGCGAAGAGGTCGTGCGAGTACTCCACCTTCTCCGACGCCACGCCCGCGCCCGACTTGTCTTCCTTGGGCACGACGTTCTTCAGGGGCACGCGCTCCTCGTTGCGGTACAGGTGCGTGGGCCAGTAGTTGTGCGCGTGCCGCTGGTTCAGGTAACCGAACCAGTAGTCGAAGCCCTGCCGGTTGGGGACGCCGGTCGTGCCGGGTTCGCCCAGACCCCACTTGCCGACGAGGCCGGTGGCGTAGCCGGCGGACTTGAGGAGTTCGGCCACCGTCACGTCCTCGGGCCGCAGCGGCACCAGCGCGTTGCCGCGCACGTGGGCGTGGCCCGTATGGAGGCCCGTCATCAGGCAGCACCGCGACGGGGCACAGACCGTGCTGCCGGCGTACGCCTGGGTAAAGCGGACGCCCTCGGCGGCCAGCCGGTCGAGACGGGGCGTCCGGATTCGCATCTGCCCGAAGCACCCGACGTCGCCATAACCCAGGTCGTCGGCCAGGATGAAGATGATGTTGGGCCGGCGTGAGACGCCCGGGCCGGCCGAGGCGAGGCCCTCCGGGCCGCCCTCGCGTTTCAGGCTACAGCCCGCGGCCGCGGCGCCTAGCGCGCCGAGACCCGCACCGAGAAACGATCGCCGCGTCACCAGCAGTCGCCGGGCATGGTGGGTCATCGGACGGGCTCCTACTATGGCGGTTCAAGACGGGATCGTTGCACGGCGGGACAAGACCCGCCGTGGCACACGGCCGGCCGGGCACCCACGCTGCAAGACCTTTATCGCCGAGCGCGGCGGCCTTCCCAGGCCGCCGCGTAGCCCCTGCGAAACGGCGTGCTGGTGGCCTAGGAAGGCCACCAGCCGGAAGTTCTGAGATAGTCTCCTACCGCCGGCCTGGCGCCTCGCCGCGCGCGGCCCGTTGCTGGGCGAGACGCGACATCAGGTCGTCCATCGAAAAGTACCGGCCGGGGCACCGGGTGTCGTCGACGTCGCCGTGTCCGATGATGTGGGAACCGTCGATGCCGTACCGCGCCGCCAGGTAATCCACGAGGCGTGCCAGCGAAGCCATCTGGGCGTCGGTAGGCCGAGACTTCATGAAGTCGCCGACCAGGCAGATGCCGACGCCGAAGTTGTTGTACGTTTCGTCGTCGCCCACCTTGCAGTGGGCCCCGTGTTTCTGCTTGGGCCACCGGCTGCCGACCTCGGTCTCGCCGTTGCCGGAGCCGGTGCCGTTGCCGATGACGAAATGATACCCCAGTTCATCCCAGTGCCGACCGTTGCGATGCCAGTCGTCAAAGGCGGCGGCCGACCCGCGCTGGGTGGCACTGTGGTGAACGACGATCCACCGCCACGGCCGCTGCCAGCCGCGCACGTCCCAGGACACATCGTGCTCGGGCAGCGACGGCACGCGCGGCAGCACGAGCGGAGGCTTAGTGACCGTGCGGACGGGGATCTCGCTGGGCGACCGGCGCCGGATCGGCTGGTACCGGAACGCGTCGCGCGGCACCGGCGGCGGCGAGCCCGCCAGCCGCGTCGGCCCAGCGCACCCAATGCCCCCGACGAGAATCGTGATGGCCGCCGCCAGTCCTACAAACCTACTTGTCGCGCGGCGGCCTTCCCAGGCCGCCGCGATCGGGTCTGACGCGTGTTCCTGGCGGCCTAGGAAGGCCGCCAGGCGGCATGAAATAGCGAAGCAGCCTTGTACCAGCCGTCCGAGCACGTCAATTCCCTTTCACCCCGCTGCCGGCTCGCCGGGCGGTCACCCGTTCGAGCGCGCTGCGCCAGGCGTCTCGGGCCTCGGTCGTCCCGGCGGCCACGGTCGCGGGCGGCACCGGGTACACCGGCACGCCCAGTTTCTCGACCGCCTTGCGAACGGCCGGCCCGCAGACGACGGCCCCGTCGATGGTAGGCCAGACGCCCTTCAGGCCGAGCAGCCGCGACGGTTCCTTGCCCGGGGTCACCCAGAAGGCAGGACCCGGCGGCGCCCCGCACTTCTGAAGACGCCGGCGGGCCGAAGCGTATCCCTGACCATCCGCCGCCACAAGGTACACGGGATGCCGGCCCGAGGCAAGCGTCTTCACGGCGTCGACGGCATCGCGCATGGCGGCGTCGGCGGTCTTCTCGTCGGCGAGGGGCAAGAGCGAGACGATGGCGCCGGCGTCGAGCCACACGACGGCATCCTCGCGCGGCCAGACCCAGACGGTGCCCTCGCCGACGACGTCCATGCGATCCTCGAGTTCCGACAGGCCCACCGTGTACCGGTGCGACCCGCGGCCCAGGCCGGGGCGACCCGCCCGCGAGGTCTGCCCGTTGTTGTTGACCCAGAGCCAGGCGGACCAACCGTCCTCGAACCGGGCCACCATCCAGGGCGACGCAAACGGACGCCCGGGCCGGGCACCGCGAATCTCGGCCCGGATGCGCGGCGGATGCCGGCCCAGCGCGGCCACGCCATCGAATACCGTCAGGTGGATCTCAGGCGGGGCACGCAGACGCTCCGCCAGGCCCATGGCCAGGATGACGGCCACGCAGGCCGTCAGCACCAGCGCCATAACCGCCACCAGGATGGACCCGAGGTGTCGAAACACAGCCGGACTCCGGGAGGTCCCCGCTCACACTAACGTGTCGGCCAGAAGGGGGTTCAGGCTTCGATGTTTCCGATGGACCGCAGCCGCGCGACCCGATCGGCGATGGGCGGGTGGCTGGACCAGAGGCTGCCGCGGCCTTTGCGCCGGCCGCGGGCCATGCGCGGATCGTTGATGAAGAGGTGGGCGGTGGCGCCGTTGGCCTGGGGCATGTCGGCCGTGTCGGCCCCCAGGGCCTCCAGGGCGCCGGCCAGGCCCTCCGGGTAACGGGTCATGTGGGCGGCGCTGGTGTCGGCCAGGAATTCGCGTTGGCGCGAGACGGCCAACTGGATGAGTTGGGCCAAGATGGGCGCGATGATGGCCAGGAGGACCGCCACCACGATGACCACGATCATGGCGGCCCCGCCGCCGCTGCCGCGCGACCGCCGTCGGCCCCCGCCATAGAAGATCGCCCGCGTGCCGATGTGGGCCAGCATCACCACCGTGCCCACCAGCACCGCCATGAGCGTCATGAACCGGATGTCGAAGTTCTTGACGTGCGAGAGTTCGTGGGCCAGGACGCCCTGCAACTGGTCGCGGCTGAGGCGTTCCCTCAGGCCGCGCGTCACGGCCACGTGCGCGTGCTGCGGGTCGCGACCGGTGGCGAAGGCGTTCATGGCGGGAGTCTCGATGACGTAGAGCCGCGGCATAGGCAGGCCCGAGGCCAGGGAGAGTTCCTCGACGATGTTGTGGAGTTGCGGGTCCGCGTCTTTCGAGATGGGCCGGGCGCCGCTCATCGCCAGGACGGCGCCGGGGCCCTGGTAGTAGCCCACCAGGGCCATGATGATTGAGACGACCATCGCCAGGACGATGCTCGGGACGGCCGCACGCCAGTCGCCCCAGATGGCCCAGCCCAGGACGCCGCCCAGCACGCAGATGAAGAGGACGAACACGATGACCAGCAGGACGCTGTTACGCTTGTTGGCCGAGACGAGTTGTTCGAACTGGGCCATGGTTTCGCCTTGACCGACACGCGCCGCGCAAGCGCGGCGGCTAACTTGGCACTCGATGCGCCCGCCAAGGCGGGCGGCCAGCAACACTCGTCAGGCCCAATCGCGGCGGCCTAGGAAGGCCGCCGCGCGACAACTGACTTTGTCGGCGTTCACAGCCGCCCATTCTCGTAAACCGTCTCGTACATCGCCACAATGTTCTCGGTGGGCGAGACGGGCTGAATATTGTGGCACGGGGCGCAAATCCACCGGGCGGGCCAGGCGAAGATCCGCAGGTTCTCCAGGACCTCGCGGCGGACGTCGTCGGGCGTGCCGAACGCCAGGGTCTGCTGGTTATCCACCGCCCCGTGAAAGGCGATGCGGCGGCCGAAGTCGCGGACCAGGCCCTCGCGGTCCATCCCGCGGCACCGCCACTGGATGGGGTTCAGGACCTCGATGCCCGTGACCTCAATCAAATCGGGGATGACCTCGCGGGCCGCGCCGTCGGTGTGGTAGAAGACGTGGATGCCGTGGGAGCGGGCCAGGTCGGCCATGCGTTTCTGGTTCGGCAGCAGGAACCGGCGGATCAGGTCCAGCCCCATCAGGAGACCCGCCTGGCTCCCCAGGTCCTCGGCTACATACGTCAAATCGATCCGGCCGCGCGCCAGGTCGAACATCCGCTCGTTCACCCGATAGTGGTAATCGAACAGGCGGCCCAGGATGGCCCGCGCGATGTCGGGCTCGGTCAGGAGGTCCATGTACGCCTGCTCCATGCCGCGCATGCTGCAATACAGCAGAAACGGCTCGAACGAGCCGCAGCGGACGGCCCGGCGTCCGGAGAGGCGACCGACGTTCGCGCGGAAGGCGTCGAAGTCGTGGGCGTCGGGGTCGGGCCAGGCGAAGGCCTCGACGTCGTCCACCGTGCGGGCGCCCGCCAGCGGACTGAACGCCACCTCGTCGTAGGTGCCCGCCCCGTAATCGACGCGGCGGTTGCGGACGCCCCAGATGTCGGCCTCGGGGTCGTCGGGGTGATGGTGGACCGTAGGGGGCAGGTGCGCGAAGTCGACGCCGTCGATGTGCAGGCGCTCGTAGAGGGCGTCGGTGTCGGCGCAGGAGAGGTCCTTAAGGAGCCGCGCGGTGACCTCGCCCGTGGCCCAGTAATCGGTGGGCACGCGGTCGGGTTTCTCGCCCGCCAGCAGGGCCAGCCATCGCTCGCGTGAAGTCATGGGCATGTGGAAGATACCTGGCGCGTTCTAGAGCATTCTAAGATTGCGTACTTACAGCACCGCTTGGGCGCCGTGGGTCCCCGTACCCACCGCGCCTACTCGCAGTCGGACTTCGAGCGCGGCGGGTACGGGGACCCGCCGCGCAAACACGGGAGGCGGGCCGCGCGACAAGTAGCGTTGTAGGGCCCGCCGCGCGAAGCCGTTGCCGCGCGTCAGAACTGGACTTTGGGGGCCTCGCGGGCGGCCGCGTCGTCGAGTTCGAAGAAGTCGGACGGTTT
>DATKZB010000004.1:0-3416 GCA_035528235.1 Phycisphaerae bacterium | reverse complement strand
GGTTCGGATCGACCACGGTGACGTGCCCGGCGTGCTCCTTGCGGCCGTGGCCGGGGCTGAACGAGACCACCGCCTTCTCGGTGCCCGGGATCGGTTTGGCGTCGAGCATGACGGTGCCCGGATGCATGTTGCCGTAGTAGGCCATCTGGCCGGTGCCGTCGGGGTTGATCGTCCACAGGTGGTGGTAGCGGACGCGGCTGCGGTCCACGTACTCCCACCGCATGTAGAGGATGCGGCCATCGGGCATGACCCAGGGCGTGTTGTCCTGCTCGACGTTGGCCGAGATGATACGCATGTTCTTGCCGTCGGGGTCCGACCGGTACAGGACGGCCACCTGCGTGAACCAGCACTGAACCCAGCGGTTGCACCGCGACGAACAGAAGAGGAGGTCGCCGTCGGGCAGGTAGATCGGTTCGATCTCGTCGAAGGGGCCGTCGGTCAACTGCCGCAGCCCGGTCCCGTCGAGGTTCATCTCGAACAGGTGGTAGTGGACCGAGTCGCCCTTGCGGTACGAGAAGAGGACCTTCCTGGCGTCGTAGTGGATCTGCGGATCGCGGACACCGCCTTCTGGATCATCGAGGAGGACCCGGACCTCGCCGGTCCGCAGGTTCAGGCGGCACAGCCGGCCGCCCGGAGGGCCGTACATCATCCGGTTGGCGCTCGTAACGTGGTGGCCGAAGTTGGCGTACCAGTGGCCGTCGCCGCCCAGACCGCGGACGGCGAAGACGATCTCCTCGACGCCGGCCATCGGGCCGTCGAGGAACCGCTTGAGCATCGGCCCCGGCGCGGCAGCACAGACGCTGCACGCGAAGACCATCGCGAGGACAAGACCCGTCGAGACCTTCGCCGTGCGGCTGCCTGCGGCCATGAAACAGACTCCCCTTGCTCGATGCGCCATCCGCGGACCCCTTACAGCCGGCTCCTGCGGCGCCTTTGCGCGGCGGGTCTCCGTACCCGCCGCGCAGAACGCACGTCGCAGTACTGGGGCCGCGGGCTTTCACCAGATATAACCGCGCCGGCGGGCTATCGTCTTGTGAAAACTGCCGGCAATCGCGCGCCGGCGGTCGCGCGGTCACCCGCCGCGTTACGCCTGAGTCGTGGGAGGGTGGCACGGCAACGCGAAGCGTGGCCGTGTGCGCCCCGCGTCGAACACGGCCGCCCTTCGGGCTGCCGTGCCACCCCGCGAGACGGCCCCCGCCTATCAGAGGATGTGTTGCTCCGCCGGCCTCGTTGTTCTTGCAAACGCGCGGACCGGCAGATAGCATCGGCGCACGTTCGGACGGGAGGACGCGACGATGAAGAAGGGCAGCATCGGTCGGATCGTGTTCCTGCTGGTGGGGCTGGCCGTCATCGCGGTCCTGGCGTACCTGGTCTGGCAGCGGTACGCGGGCGGCACCGATCATCCGAACTGGGACGAGGTCCACTTCGGCCATTCGCGCGAACAGGTGGTCGAACTCATGGGACAGCCGGCCGAGGAGACCGCCGCGTTCCCCCTGGGCGGATCGAAAGAACGTGCCGAGGCCGAGGAGCGCGGCGTCCAGGTCTGGCTCATCTACCGCCGCGGCCCCGGCGTCACCTATGCCATCGGCCTGGCCAAGGACGACCGCGTGGTCTACAAGGCCCGCGGCACGCCGTAGGCGCCGCCGCGAGTCAGGTCCGCGGCCATGGACCGCCGCGCAAACACAATGAAAGTGTGTGGCACGGCCGGCTTGCCCGGCCGTGGACAAACGGTCCCGGGCACACGGCTGGACAAGCCAGCCGTGCCACCCGCTGTGGGCGGGACGCACGTCATTCCTTCGCAGCGCCCTTGAGCAGGTCGTCGCTCGTCGTCGTGGGGCACCAGAACGCCTCGATGTACTCGACCACCAGCCGCGTGCCTTCCTCATGGCTGACGTACGGCGACCGCGCGGGGTTGTACATCGTGTCGGTCAGGTCGCGGACGAGCGTCACGTCGAACCCCCACCGCACCATCTGCTTGATGGCAAACGAGCGGCCAAGGACGCACATGTTCGTGTGGACACCCATGATAACGATGTTCTTGATGCCGCGCTGGCGATACAGGCTGTAGAGGTCGCGTCCGTTGTCGGAGACGGCGTCGCGGGCCTCGTCGATCTCGATGGCCGGGTGCTGGCGGCTCCACGCCTTGTGCCAGGGCTTCTCGCCGGTGTCGGAGCCGCCGTCCGAGTCGTCGATGGGCAGCCGCGGATCGTCGTGCTTGATGTCGTTGGGCGGCTCGACCTTCGGGGCGTCGAGGACGCGCTGGCGGGCGGGGTTCCCCTCGTAGAACTTCATCGTGCCGGACGGGGCGTGGACGATGAGAACGCCCTTGGCGCGCAGCGTCTTGACGACCTGGTTCATGCGCGGCAGGAGTTTGGCCAGCCGCTCGTTCGCCCCGCGGCACCAGTGCTTGTCCCAGACGTCGCAGAGGACCAGCGCCGTCTCGGCGGCCTTGACCGTGTGGGTCCTGGTCTCGACCTTCCAGACGTTATGGCCCTGGTCGTCCTGGACGAGTTGGCGGCTGCGCACGGTGAAGGTCACCACCTGGTTCCCCATGCCTGAGTCCTTTCCCGTTTCCTCCGCCACGGCGGCCGCTGCGAGAGCCGCCACCGTCAGGAGCGCCGCCAGGCCTGCGCCGGTCCTTGCCATGACACCACCTCCCCGCCCAGTTGGTTGACGTTTCGCCTGCATAGCGTATGCTTAGGCGCGGCTGAAAACCAGAGGGTTCCCGACCGGTTGGCGCCGGCGACACTCGCCAGGGAGAGAGGATGATCGTGAACCGCTTCATCGCCCCGCTGCTGACGGCTTCCGTCGTGCTGCTCTCTTGGGCGCTCTGCCGGGGCGCAGAATGGTCGGCACCCGAGATCCGCCTGCCGACGGACTTGAAGCACCCCGCCGTCGCGTGCACCTCGGAGGAACTCGCGCGGCTGCGCGCGGCGTGGAAATCGAAGGGACCCGAGCACGCGCCGGTCGCGGGCGAAGTCGCGCGGGCCGACCGCGCGATGAAGGCCCCCCTCACCTTCCCGCCGCGCGGCGGCCAGCACAATCAGTGGTACCAGTGCGAGCCGTGCCAGATGGGCCTCAAGACCCTCGATGCCACACACCACAGGTGCCCGAAGTGCGGCAAGGTCTACTCGGGCGAGCCGTACGACGACGTCCTCTTCGGCCGCGCCCACGAGACGAACTTGCGGGACATGACCGCGGCCGCATGGGCCTGGGCCATCACCGGCCAGGCCAAGTACGCCGAGTTCGCCAAGAAGGTCCTCCTCGGTTACGCTGAGCGGTACGCCACGTACCCTTACCACGACAGCCGCTGCCGCACGGCAAAGAAGGCGAGCCGCTCCGGCGGGCACCTCTTCGAGCAGACCCTCAACGAGGCGAGTGCCATGACCCGGACCATCGCGCCCGCCTGCGACCTG
>DATKZB010000003.1:0-12030 GCA_035528235.1 Phycisphaerae bacterium | reverse complement strand
CGTCTTCAGGGCCCCGAGACTCTGGGCACCGCCGAAACGGTTTCTTTGGGCACCGCGACCGGCCGCTCGATCTCGGGTTCTTTCTGGCCGAGGCTCCGGATAAGTTGCAGGAGCAGGTTGCGCCGGATGAAGACGTCGTAGGCGAACTCGTGCGGCAGGACGTAACTGACCTGCTGCTCGGCGAACTGGGAGCCGACGATGCGGCCGGTGTAGTGCATCAGCGGCAGTTTGCCCTGGTCGAGCGTGCGGCTGATGACCTTCGAGCCGAGGCTGACCGACAGGTCGACCCCCAGCGTGTAGGCCGTGCGCCCGTCGGGGTACGTCACGCCGAAGATGTAGACGTCGTACGCCTTGCCGTCGAAGAGCATCCGGTTGTCGACGTCGCCGTTGGGCTTCTGCTCGGAGACGTTGCTCATGCGGTTGAAGGCGAACTCGGTCAACTTCAGGCCCGGCAGCAGCCGCGTCATGTACTCCGGCGCCCCCGGCCCCCGCAGGACGCCGTCCGTCAGGACGGTCTCGCTGCGGCCCACCGGGCGGGCCCCCTCGGTCAGCCGCCGCTCGGTGCTGGCCCGGGTGCTGAGCGTCCCGGCGACCTTCATGCCGGGGAACGTCGTGTCGATGAACGGTTTGAGGTTCTCGGCCATCTTCAGGTTCCGGGCGTCGTAGGCGACGGTCAGCAGGGGAACGTCGTCCGCGAAGTCCAGGGCCATCTCGCCGGTTACCGTCCCCTCGTTCAGGGCGCAGGCGAATCGCGGAACGACGAACCGCCGGTCGGCCAGTCGCCCCTCGGCCGACAGGCCCGTCAGGTTGTAGCGGGCCTTCCACTGCGGAACGACCAGGCTGACCCGGTCGACCCGGATGTCGGCCGACAACCGCGCCCCGGCCAGCAGACGCTCGAAGCGGTCGCTCAGGCGGTCGCTGGCCGACGGCTTGGGCGCGGCCTTCGCGGCCTCGTCCAGGTACGGGCCGACCTGCTGGAGCATCTCCTGGACTTCGGTGATGTCGACCGCCTTGCCCCGGACCACGACCGACCCCGTGGGGTTGTCGTTGGGGTTCGCCACGTACGCGACCAGCGTGACGTCGGAGTCGCCGGCCCGGACGCTCAGACCCTCGGTGGCCAGCCGCTGGTCGTTGTACGTGATGGGGCCGTCGAGGCGGATCGTCTTGCCGCGCCACGCGACGCGGGCATCCTGGAACACGAGGTCGCACGATTCGACCTGGGTGGCCTTCGGGTCGGCGGCGGCCCGCAGGTCGATCGCCACGGCGCCGGTGGGCCGGAGGTCGGCCAGGCGCGCCGGCAGCAGCGACGTCAGGATGGCGGCGTCGGGCACCCGGCCGCGGACCTGGACCGACCACGCCGTCGGCCGGCGCAGCAGCACCAGGCGCGGGTCGTCGAACAGGAGCACGCCCTGGGCCGAGGCGGTGGCGTCGGCCAGTTTCAGGTCGAACCGGTCCAGAATCATCTCGCCGGGCACCTCGCCGTACCGCAGGTCCATGCCGATGGTGGCGGGCATGCGGGCCGCCTTCAGGACCACCGGGCCGGCCCGCGCGCCGTCGGTCGCCGGCGCCTGGGGCATGGTGACCTGGCACTGGGTGGCGCCGACGTCGCACCGGACCTTGCCGCGGATGGGCGTGCCGGAGAAGGCGACCGACCAGGTGGTCAGTCCCGCCAGGCCGCACCGGGCGTAGACCGGTTCGAGCCACGGCAGGTCCTTGGCGAGGTCCGGCCCGTGGTTCCAGTCGGCCTTGGCCGAGAGGTCGGCGTCCTTGAGGGCGGCGGCCAGGCGGGCGGTGGGGTCCAGCGGCGCCGTCAGGCCGGTCCAGTCGACGCGGACCCACCCCTGGGCCCGGACCACGGAGTCGCCGAGCCGGACATCGGCGCCGGTCAGACGGATCGCCAGGGCGCCGTCCGGCGCGGGCGAGACGTCGCCCGCCACGTCGACCGTCATCGGCCGGCCGGCCGGCTTGCGCAGCAGACGGCCGAGGCCGAGGTCGGTGTCCGTCAGGTCCAGGTTGCCGCGCGCCTCCACGGCCTGCCGCGCGGCACGCAGCGCCAAGCGGCCTTCGGCCCGGCCCTCGGCGCGGTATCCCTCCAGGTGGGCCGCCAGCAGCGGCGACAGGGCGGTGGCCTTGGCGAGGTCGCTGACGTGGGCCTCGATATCGAGCTCGCCGGTCGAGGTCACCTTGACCTCCAGCGACGCGGTGGGCTGCCGGCGCTCGGGGTCGGCCGGCGCCGTCGTGCCGGGCGGCGCGGGTGCCGCCTCGGCGGCGGGCGCCGGGGGGGGCAGATCGGCGAGTTTGAACTGGACCTCGCCCTCGCCCTTGGCGGCGAGGCGTGCGCCGGGCAGGTCGACCTCGGCCTCGGCCTCCAGGCGGTTCCACGTGCCGATGTGCCAGCGCGTGGTGACGTCGAGCGAGGTCGGCTGGCCCTGGTCTTTGACGAAGAAGTTTGCCAGACGGATGGCCATGGGTTCGAGGCTGGCGGTCATGCGGGTGCGGAGGCGGCCTTTGGCCAGGTCGGCCGTGACGTCGAACGTGGCCCCGCCCGACACGGGAGGCGCCGCGCCGAAACGGGCGGGCGACACGATCGTCCCCGCCGACGCCACGTCGGAGGCCGTCAGCGTGCCGTCGAACCGGCCGACCGGCTGTTCGCCCTTCTTCTGGGGCCAGTCGATGCGGGCCGACCCGGCCCACCGAAGGATCCCCTTGTCGAGGCGGGCGGTCAGGCTGACGACGTCGGACCGGAAGGAGTCGGGCATCAGCACCGCCAGGGCGTCGACCGTGGCGGCCGCGCCGGCGGGTTTATGGGCGCCGTGGGGCACCGACACGACGAGCGGCGTCAGGTCGCCGTGCACCTTGGCGATCCAGGCCGGCGGCGCACCGGGCGGCGCGTCGACGCCATCGGCCGGGGCGCACGTCAGGTCCACAGAGAACGGGCCGCTCACCTGGACCGGCCCCAGGCGCTTGCCCAGCGCCGGCACCAGCGCCAGCAGCGTCTCGGTCTCGTCGATGCCGACGTGGACCGCCAGCTGCGCCCCCTGGAGCCGGCGGCTGAGGGCGGTGTCGGCGGGCGGCCCGGCGCCGTCCAGGAACGTCGCCAGCGGCACCTGGCCGCGCACCGACAGGCGGCCGGCGTCGGTCACCACCTCCAGGCGGGCGAGGTCGGCCTGGGCCAGGTCGGGCGTGCAGGTGGCGTCGACCGCCAGTCGCAGCAACTGGCGCTCGTCTTTCCGCAAGGCGCCCCGCCAGAGGGCGAAGGTGTCGGAGAAGTCGACCGAGCCGGTCAGTCGCGGCCCGTCGCGCGCGGTCGTCAGTCTGAGGTCGGCCCGGGCCCTGCCGCCGAGCCGGTCGAACTCTTTGGCCAGGCGTGCCAGCGGCCCGACGCTCTGGCACAGGGGAACCCAACTGACGGTGCCTTCGGCCCGCAGGTCGACCGGCTGAACCGTCCAGGCCGCGCGCTCGCCCTGGGCGTCGGGCGCGGCAGGGGGGGTCGGGAGTTGCAGGCGGCCGGAGACCTTCAGGTCGATGCCGGGGGCGGAGAACTTGGCCAGCGCGATGTCCAGCGGCGCCTCCGCCGACGCCTGCCGCAACTGGAACCCCACGACGGCGTGCGGCATGGTGACCATCTGCTCGGGGTCCTGGTCCGACGCCAGCGCCAGGCCGGTCGCCTGGACGGCGCCTTCGGCGGACCAGGCGCCGTGGCCGACGGAGGCCGACATGCGTCCCGACGTGTGGGCGAGCGCGCCGACCCATCGGGGTTCGAGCCCTGCCACGGCGGCGACCTGGGGCCAGGGGATGTCGGTCCACTCGGCCTTGAACGTGGCCGGCACGGGCTGCGTGCCGCCGAACCGGAGCCGTTCGAGGTTGGCCGTGACCACGAAATGGCCCGGGCGCTGGGCGTCCTGGCCGGCGGCGTCATTGCCGAGGTCGGCCGAGAGGCTCAGGTAACCCTGCCGCGTGCTTGCCAGTTCGCCCAGCGTGGCGTTGACGCGGCGCAGGGTGAGGCGTTGGCCGGCAGGGCGGTTCTCGACGTGGACCGTGGCGTCGCTGACCTGGACGGCGCGAATCCGGGCGGGCTGGCGCAGCAGATCGTCGATGTTCAGCCGGTTCTCGGCATCGAGCACCAGCCAGAGTTTCAGCCCCTCGACGCGGATGTGCCTCAGGGGAACGTCGCGGCCGACGGCCGACTTGGCGGCATCGAGCGGGCCGAAGCGGACGGTCACGCGCTTGGCGGTGGCCAGCGGCTGGTCGCCCTCGCGCTGGCCGATGCGAAGGCCCGTGGCCGTCAGCCCCTCGTCCCACGCCAGGTGGGCCGACTCGACCGTGACGGGCCGGCCCAGGCGCTGGGCCAGGATGGCCTCGACCTGGCTCCGCACGGCGGCGTCGGGCAACAGGCCCGGCAGCGCGACGAGCGTTACGACGACCAGCGCCGTCAGGCATACCAGGATGCCGACGGTCCGTTTCCAGGACCAGCGGTGGCATTTGTGTTCGGCGATTTCGGCCATGCGACCGGAGCCCCTGCGGCTGCGACCCCCAGACTAGTCGCGCCGGCCTCGACCCGTCAGGTTACCCGTTTCGGGTGCGAGATTCCAGAAGGTGCTGTCCCTAGCGGTTCTGGAAGAACTCGATGACCTCGCCGTCGGGCCCCTTGCAGAACGCGATGCGGACCGGCGCCGGCGGGTCTGACGGGATGTCGACGTCGCGGGGCTCCATGGTGATCTCGGCCCCGGCGGCGCGGGCGCGGGCGACGGTGGCGTCGACGTCGTCGCTCGTCAGGGCGAAGTGCAGGAGCGGCCCTTCGCCGCCCTGGTTGCCGCTGGCGAAGACCTCGACGATACGGCCGTCCGGGGCGGCCATCATGACGGCCCGCCCGGTGCCCTTGCCCCAGCGGGTCGTGGCCTTCAGGCCCAGCCCCTGGGTGTAAAACCGGACCGAGGCGTCGAGATCCTTCGACCCGATGGCCACGTGATGAAACCCGGTAATCGCTCGGCTGCAGTCTGCCATGTGTTTCCTTTCGCGTGTGATGGGGCGTAACGGTCAGGTCATAAGGTGGGCGACCTCGGCCGCGCGGATCGACCGCCGGCCGGCGAGTTCCTCCGGGGCGGGCGACGCCACGAAGACGCCCCACCCGCGGCCGTCGTCGGGCACCAGGCCGTGCGAGCCGCGAATCGCCTCGGCCGACAGCGGAATCGCACGCGTCGCCGGGTCCAGCAGCAGTTCGGCCGCGTCGAAGCCGGGCTTGGCGTGGATGTCGACCGTCCGGGCGAACGGCGGGGCCTTGGCGTCGTCCAGCCACCAGTAGTAGGTGAAGTGGGCGTCGGGCGCGGCCAGGGCCACCAGGTCGCCGCTTCGCGGGTGGTCGAGGCCGCGCTCGTGCTGGGCGGCCCGGTCGAGCACCTCGGCCACGCCGTCCAGCCCCGCCAGCAGGCGTTTGACGCGGCGGACGTCGGCCGCCAGATCCAAAGTCCGCGGAAAGTAGACGTGGGCCACCTGGTTGTCGACCATGGCGAAGGCCCGCGAGTCGCCGGGGTGCAGGTACTCGGCGCCGGCCACCTCGCGGACCGCCAGCCAGCCGGCCTCGCGCAGGGCCCGGTTGGGCGCCACCGTCCGGCAGACCGGCACGAACGAGTATTCCGACAGGACGATGAGGCGTGCCCCGTCGGCCTCGGCGGCGGCGATGAGCGGCGCCACGAGCGGCTCGAGTTCCCGCGCGGCCGCGCGGTGCGCGTCGGAATCGGGCCCGTGCCGGTGACCGCTGTAATCGAGGTGCGGCAGGTACGTGAGCAGGAGGTCGGGCCGCTCCTCGCGCCAGACGGCCAGCGAGGCGTCGGCGATCCAGCGGCTCGCGGCCAGGCCGGCCATCGGTCCCCAGTAGTGCATCAGACTGAAGGGCCCGCGCGGCTGTCCGGGCTCGAGGGTCGACTCGCCCCCTGCCAGGCGCGCGTACAGGTCGGCCGGGCGCGAGTAACAGTCCTCCACCAGTTTGCCGCCAGGACCGTGGACGGGCTTGGGCGTCAGCAGCACGTCGGCCGTGCCGTACAGGCCCAGTTGCCAGAAGAGCAGGGCGACCTTCAATTTCGGATTTCGGATTTCGGATTTCGGGCGGCGCGCCGCGCCGCCGAGCGCTGGCAGGTCCCACACCCGGGGCGCCGTCACCAGGTGGGCCGACTGTTCCCAGAACCGGACCTCGGCCGTGTCCGCAAAGTACAGACCGTTCGAGATGATGCCGTGTCGCGCGGGCGGCTCGCCCGTCACCAGCGTCGCCTGCACGGCGCACGTGACGGCCGGCAGCACGGGTTCCAGGTCGATGGCCAGTCCGCGCGCGGCTGCGGCGGCCAGCGACGGAATCTCGCCGACCAGGTCTCTCGACAACCCGGCGACGTTGATGACCATGGTTCGCGGCATGGGTCAACCCCTATGGCGCGGGCGGCACACTGGCGGACAAGCCGCCAGTGGCACCCCGTCAAAAGTAATACTACCTTTCTGGAAACGGCACTAGTCCTACAACGCAACTTCGCTACTTCATCCCGCCTGGCGGCCTTCCTAGGCCGCCAGGAACATGCGTCAGGCCCGATCGCGGCGGCCTGGGAAGGCCGCCGCGCGACAAGTTGCGTTGTAGGGCTAGCGCTTGGCCGACAGGTTCGCGCCGTTCGCGGCGATGACGTCCTTGTACCAGAGGGCGGAATCCTTGAGCGTCCGCTTCCCCGTCACGAAGTCCGTGTGGATCAGGCCGAAGCGTTCCTTGTACCCCTCGGCCCACTCGAAGTTGTCCATGAGCGACCAGTGGAAGTACCCGCGCACGTCCACGCCGTCGTCGACGGCCCGCCCCAGCGCCGCCAGGTGCTCGGCCGTGTAATCGATGCGCGGAGCGTCGTGCACGGCGCCGTCGGGGCCTACCCAGTCGGTGCCGCTCATCCCGTTCTCGGTGATGTACACGGGCAGCCGGTACCGCTCGAAGAAGAGGCGGGGTCCCCAGTACAGGGCCGCCGGCGTCACGGGCCACTTGAAACCCGTCAGGCCGATGCCCACCGGGTCGGGCACGGCCTCGGGCTGGCCGCCGGCGCCCGCGCGGACGGTGCTGCCCGTGTAGATGTTTGCCCCGAAGAAGTCGAGCGGTTGGCGTATCGTCTCCAGGTCGCCGTCGCGGATGGGCGGCAGGTCGGCGGCGTACAGCGCGAGGCCGTCCGCGGGGTACGTGCCGAAGAAGACCGGGTCCATCCACCAGGTGTTGTTCCACTGGTTGCGGGCGGTTACGGCGAACATGTCGGCCCGGGCGGCCTCGACGTCGGCGGCTGAGTCGGTCGCGGGAATCCGCACCACACCGACGGGCGCGAAACCCACCTGGCACGGTCCCGGCGAGGCGGCGCGAATCGCCTGCACGCCCTTGCCGTGGGCCAGCAGGGCGTGATGGGCGGCCCGGAGGACCTCGGCCCAGTTCAGCCGGTCGCCGGGGGCGTGGCGTCCGTCAAAGTGCCCGAGGCCCACGAAACACTGCGGCTCGTTGAGGGTCATCCAGTGTCCGACGCGGTCGCCCAGTTTCGCGGCCAGCACCGTGGCGTACTCGGCGAACCAGTCGGCCGAGTCGCGGTTCAGCCATCCGCCCCGGCAGTACAGGTCGTACGGGTAATCCCAGTGGAAGAGCGTGACGTACGGCGTCACGCCCGCCGCCAGCAGGGCGTCGACCAGCCGGTCGTAAAACGCCAGGCCCTTGGCGTTGACGTTGCCGGTGCCATGTGGAATGACGCGCGGCCAGGAGATGGAGAAGCGGTAGGCGCCCAGGCCCAGGCGTTTCATCAGGGCCACGTCCTCGGCCCAGCGATGATAGTGATCCGAGGCTACGTCGCCGGTCTGGCCGTTCCAGATGGCGCCGGGCCGGCGGCACAGCATGTCCCAGACGCTCGGGCCCTTGCCGTCTTCGTGGGCGGCGCCCTCGATCTGATACGAGGCCGTTGCGGTGCCCCACACGAACCCTTGCGGAAATGCCATGGCCGACATCCTTTCCCAGGGGAGACCCGGCGCCCCGCTGGGGGCGCCTCGCGTTCGGCCGGATATTATTACCAGACCCCGCGGCAAATGGAAAGCGCCGCTTCGCCGCCTGGGCCCGCGGGCCCCACATTTCCGGGTCGCATCCCGGGGCAGCAACGGGTATACTATAAGCAATCCGCCCGGATGGGCCGCGGCGGGCGAGGTGAGCGACGTCAGGGGGGACACATCGATGGGCGCCAAGGAGAAGATCCGCATCCTGCAGGGCGATCTGACGTGCCAGGCGGTCGACGCCATCGTCAATGCCGCCAACAACGATCTGAAACTCGGCGCCGGCGTGGCCGGGGCCATCCGACGCAAGGGCGGCATGACCATCCAGGACGACTGCGACCACATCGGCACCATCCCACTGGGCGAGGCCGCCATGACCGGCGCCGGACACCTCAAGGCCCGGTACGTTATCCATGCGGCCAGCATGCGGCTGGGCGAGGCCACCAGCGAAGAGAACCTCCGCCTCTCGACCCGGGCCAGCCTCCGCCGGGCCGACGAGAAGGGGCTGCGGTCCATCGCCTTTCCGGCCATCGGCACGGGCATCGCGGGGTTCCCCATGCGACGCTGCGCCGAGATCATGCTGGAGGAGGTGGCCGCGCACCTCGCCGGCCAGACCAGCCTGGAGGACGTGCGGTTCGTCCTCTACGATGCCCCGGCCTACCAGACCTTCCGCGACGTGTTCGAGGCGTTAGCGGCGTGACCCACCGACCCAGCGTCCGCGTTCTGTTCGAGCCGTCGGCCCGCGCGGGCGTCGACCTGGCCGGCGCCACGGCCGTGGTCATCGACGCCATCCGGGCCACGACGACGGTCGTGGCGGCCCTGGCGGCCGGCTGCCGCGAGGTCATTCCCTGCCGCACCGACGCCGAGGTTCGGGCCGAGGCGGCCCGGCGGCCGGCGGGGTCGGTGGTGACGGCGGGGGAGCGCGGCGGCGTCCGCATCGAAGGGCTCGACCTCAATAACAGCCCGTCCGTCATGACGGCCGACCGGGTCGGCGACCGCACGCTCCTTCTGACGACGACCAACGGCACCCAGGCCATCCTCGACGCCATGGCCGCCCAAACGATCCTCGTGGCCGCCCTGTCGAACCGCGCGGCCGTGGCCCGCCGCGCTGCGGCGCTCGGCCGGCCGGTTGTCTTCGTGCCGGCCGGCACGGTGGGGGCGGTCTCGTGCGAAGATACGCTGGTGGCCGGGGCGGTCATCGAGGCCATGGGCGATGCGCCGGGCGGCGAGGCCTTTGACCTCGACGATTCGGCCCGCGTGGCCCTGGCGGCCTGGCGCGGCGTGGCCGCAAGTTTCGGCCAGGTCTTCCGCCAGACGGCGGGCGGGGCTGCCATCGTCGGCCTCGGCCTGGACGCCGACCTGGCCGTCTGCGCCCAGGTCGACACGACCGACGTCGTGCCGGAGGTGCGCGGCGACCCGCCGGTTATCTCGGCCCGGTAGGCGGTGCGTAAGTGCATCTCTCACAAGCCATTAGTCCTACAACGCCACTTGTCGCGCGGCGGCCTTCCCAGGCCGCCGCGATCGGGCCTGAAGCGTGTTCCTGGCGGCCTAGGAAGGCCGCCAGGCGGGATGAAGTAGCGAACTGGCGTTGTAGGATTAGCGCCATGCGGCGGGTGCCGGGCCGCGCCGTTTCCCGGACGCCGGCCGGTTTCCGCTGGCACGAACCGAATTCCGTGCTATAGTACTCTTGGTCACGTCATGTGAGTCGGCCCCTGAAGTGTTTCCCGCGGCGTCGCGGGACCATATCGAAGCGACGCATGGCGCTATCCTATCGGTCGCCCGGCGTCGGTCCGGGGCTGCTCGCATAGCCCGTCTGTCGGCTGATGAGAGCGGCAGAGAACCAACACGAGAGCAGGCCGACCGGCCGCGCTGAGGCCGAGGCGGTTGCCGGCTTCCCCGGCCGGCACCCGTGGATGCTGCGCCTCGCGCTCGTCGTTCTGGCCCCGGCGCTGGTGCTTCTCGCGCTGGAAGCGGTTCTGGCGCTCGTCGGGTACGGGTACCCCACCGACTTCTTCATTTCGTACGACGGCGGCCGGACGTACACGGGCAACTGGCAGTTTGCGTGGCGTTTTTCGCCTCCGTCCGTGGCCACCGAGCCGCAGCCGCTGCGGCTGGCCGGCGAGAAGCCCCCTGGCACGGTCCGGGTGTTCGTGCTGGGCGAATCGGCCGCCGCCGGCACGCCCGACCCTGCCTACGGCATCGCGCGGGTGCTGGAGGTCATGCTTCGCGCGCGGTACCCGGCCACGCGTTTCGAGGTGGTCAACGCGGCCATGCGCGGCATCGACTCGCACGGCGTCCTCCAGATTGCCCGCGAGTGTGCCGAGCGCGATGCCGATATCTTTATCGTCTACATGGGGAACAACGACGTCGTCGGCCCGTGCAGCCCGCTGGTGACGTCGCCCCTGTGCCGCTCCAGCCTGACGGCCACCCGCACGTGCCTCTGGCTGAAGACCACCCGCGTGGGCCAGTTGGTCGAGGACGTGGCCCGGGCGCTCGGCAAGGACGCCCAGGTCGTCCGCCCCCAGACCCTCGAGACGTTCCTGGCGCAGGCGGTCGGGGCCACCGATCCGCGCCGCGACGCCGTGTGCAGCCGGTTCCGGGCCAACCTGCGGGACATCATCGAGTCGGCGCAGGGGGCGGGCGCCCGCGCGGTCGTCTCGACCGTGGCGACCAACCTGGGGGACTGCGCGCCGCTGGCCTCGCGGCACGGGGCGGGCCTGACAGAGGCCGAGGAGGCCGAGTGGCAGACGCTCCTGGACCGGGCCGAGGAGGCCGAGAATGCCGGCCGATGGGCCGAGGCCCTCGACGGCTACCGGGCCGCCCTGGCCATCGACGAGGAGTTCGCCGATTTGCACTTCCGCCTGGCCCGGTGCCTGGCCGCCCTGAAGCGATGCGACGAGGCCGGCCGGCATTATGCCCGGGCACGCGACCTCGACGCCCTGGCGTTCCGCGCGCCCGGACCGCTGAACCAGGTCGTCCGCGACGAGGCCGCCGGACGCGAGGCCGACGGCGTCTTTCTGGTCGACGCCGAGGCGGCCCTGGCCGGCTGCCCGGAGGCCGACGACGGCGTGCCGGGCGAGCGGCTCTTCTACGAGCACGCCCACCCCACGTTCGAGGGCACCTGCCGGCTGGCCGAGGCGCTTCTTGCGGCCGTCGAGAAGGCGCTGCCCGAGGCCGTCCGCGCCGCCGCTCCCGGTCCGGTGCCTACCGCCGAAGAGTGTGCCGGCCGCCTGGCCCTGACCGGCTGGGACCGCCTGCGCCTGGCCCGTATCATGGCCCGGGCGACGGCGCTGCCGCCGTTCACCAACCAGTCCGACCACGCCTTGCGCCAGGCCCGGATGATGAGCGCCGTGGCCGACCTGGCGTGGTGCGAGTCGCCCGAGACCTCGGACGACCACCTGCGGGTCTACCTGGCCGCCCTGAAGAAGGCCCCGGATGACTGGTGCCTCTGGCATCAGTTCGCGCGGTTCCGGTTCGCCTCGGGCGACCTGGTCACGGCGACGGCCCTCTGGCAGAAGGTCCTCGGGGAGGTGCCCTCGCACGCCGAGGCCCGGGTCTCGCTGGCCGACGCCCTGGCCCGGCAGGGCCGCACCCACGAGGCCGCCGACCAGTACCGCCAGACCATCGACCGCAAGCCCAACTGCATCCCCGCGTACCAGGGGCTGGCCTCGGTCTGTCTTGTCCAGGGCCACACCGACGAGGCCATGACGTACCTGGCCCGCGCCGTCGCGGTCCGGCCCGACCCGCAGGGATACCTGGTGGTCGGCGACGTCCTGGCCCGGCAGGGTATGTGGGACGACGCCATCGCGTGGTACGGCCGGGGTCTGGCCGTGGCGTCCGACCACACCGGGCTGCGTTGGCGCGTGGCCGAGGCGCTGTTTGCCAAGGGCGATTTCGCCGAGGCCGCCAAACACCTGGAGGCCCTCGTGCGGGCCGACCCGAAAGACACCAGGGCCCAAGCGGCCCTGGCGCACGTCCTGGTCCGGCGCGACCAGG
>DATKZB010000002.1:0-26367 GCA_035528235.1 Phycisphaerae bacterium | reverse complement strand
CGGTCCCACCGCCCGCTTTAACTCCGACACCGTAAGCCGCTTGTTCTTACCCATTTATCTCGCCTCCTTAAAACGTAAGTCCTTGTGGAAGCAAGACTAACAACAACTACACCAGCGCGCCAGAAAAACTTGCCACACCCCTGGCCCGCGCGGCCGGAGGTGGGTGTCCTCTTCAGCCCGCAGACCTATTACCATAACTGGGCCATCGAGGGCAACGCCGACCGGGCCCGCAAGGCCCTTGAAGGCTACGCCCGGGCGCTGGTCCGCAGCTCCATCCCGTACGCCCTGGTCGAGGAGTGCCATCTGGAGGCGCTCGAGGGCATGAAAATCCTGTTCCTGCCGCGCACCCTCGTCGTCGACGACGAGACGGCCGAGGCCTTCGAGCGTTTCGTCCGCGCGGGCGGCACGCTCGTGACCGAGTCGGAGTGCGGCGCGTTCGGCTCCGACGGTCTGTACCGCTACCCGGCCGACCGTTTCACGGCCCGGTTGGCGGGTATCCGCGAGGTCGGCCGCCGGACGTTGGAGCGCGACACCATCCGCGCCAGGGTGCGCGGCCGAACGCGCTCGCTCGGCGTCACCCAGTGGCTTACCCCGTGGACGAAAGGCAGCGGCAAGGTTCTGGCTCGCGGCAAGGACGGCGGCCTGGTGGTTGACGTGCCCGTGGGCAAGGGCCGGGTGGTCCTGTGCGGCGGGTACCTGGGCGAGGCGTACCGGCAGCAGCCGACCGCCGGGTTCGAGGCGTTCATCCGGGACCTCGTCCACGGGGCCGGGTGGGAGCCGCAGGTGGAGGTCCTCTCGCCGCGGCCCGCTCGCAACGCGTTCGTCTATACCAAGCACGGCGAGGCCGACGGCCGCAAGGTCGTCTTCGTGTTCTTCCCGGCGGGCTGCAGCAGGGCGCGGCTGCGGTTTGCGCGGGACTTTTTCCGGGGCAGACGCCTGCGCGACCTTATCTCCGGCAAGTCGCTCGCGCTGACCGCCGCCGCCCAGGGCAGCCAGTGCACGCTGCCGGCGCCGGCGTGGCGTTTCAGCGTTCTCGTTGAGGCGTAGCGCCGCTTCCCGAAAGGTCTTTCCAGCCGTGGAACCCGCTTGAAAAAGCCCCACTATCTTTCCAGAAACGGCACGAAGAGCCTGCTGGGATAGGCTTTTGGAAGCAGATTGCCGCGATTGGCTGTTAACGCCAATCCACCACCACGCCATCGACGAGCGTCCGGTTGCCCTTGCGTGTCAGGTTGCCGCCGGCGGGCACGATGACGATGACGACGGCCGAGTCGGCGGGGAGCGTGAGCGTGGCTTTCTCCCGCACGTTGCGCTTCACGAACTGGTGCGTCACGGCGTCGTAGAGGTCGGCGGACCGCAGCCCGACGGCGAACTCGAAACTCCGCTCGTCGGCATACGGATTATAGCAGAGAAACGTAGGGTAGGCCTTGTTGCGGAAGAAGTCGGTGGCCAGGCAGTCGAGTTGGAGGATGCGCGGCACGTTGGTCGGGCACACCAGGGCGCCCAGCAGTCCGACGTAGCCGGAGCCGTAGAGGCCGAGGTCCGTCTTCGGGCCCCACTTCATCGCCACGGGGTCGCCGGTGGCGCAGGGGCTCTTGCCCCGCCACTCGCGGCGCAGTCCTTCGTAGGCGATGACGTGCTGGGGGTCGCCCTTCCAGAAGCCGCTGGTTTCGTGGTCGGGCGGGAGCGCGCCCGGGTAGAACAGCCTCGCGGCGTTGGCGAGGTTCAGCATCCACTTGCCGATGGCGCGGGCATAGCGGGTGTCGTAGCGCGGCAGCGGCACCAACGCGCCGGCCTGGGCGAACGTGTTCATGGCAAAGGCGTAGCCGCCCCGGTTGTCAATGCTGCCCAGCAACCCGTCGCAGTCGTAGCCGCCCCAGTTGCCCACGGTCACGCCCCAGCCGCCGCGACAGTCACTCACGCCGAAGCACCAGTTGAGCAACCGGTCCGTGTCGTAATCGCGGCCCAGTTCCGCGTTCATGCGCGCGGCTACAAGCGTGCCGTAAGGCAGGAGCACTTCGTAGTAGGGGTTGCTCGGCAAGCCTTGCAGGAACGTCAGGCAGCCCTCGGCGGTGGCGAGATGATCCGGGTCGCGGAACTTCATCCAGGCCGCGTACGCCAGCCACGCCACGCCGGCGGCCGCATCGGGTTCCTTCCACTTGCCGTTGTCAATCGGCTTACGGGTGCGGAAGTTGAACGACGTGTGGTTGAAGTCCGGCACGCCGCTGGCGTCCGCGAGGTCGAGGCACGCCTGGCGCCAGCGGTCCGCCGTGAGGCGCGTGATCTCGGTGAGCCGAGGATTGTCGGGATACCGGTCGGCGATCGCGTAGAAGACGATGTGCGGCCAGATTTCATACCAGAACGAACCGCCGGTTTCCTGCCGCTGAAGGTTGAGCACCAGGTTCAAGCCGTTCCCGGAGTTGAACCAGGCTTCGCACATGCGGACGTAGTCGTGTTCCTGCCGGCTCTTGTCGATGCCCACCAGCGTCGCGCCGAGCACGGCGCCCATGCAGGTGATGCCCTCCTGAGCACCGGGATGCTCACCGCTTCGGGCCGGGTCGCCAACGTAGCTGGGCATGCCGAAGGTGGGCCGGCTGGTGTTGAGGCGCGACTCGTCGAGCCACATGAGCGGCAGAAACTCGCCTTTCGCGCCGGAGTCGAACACGAATCGGTCGTAGGCCCGCGCCTTCTCTCGCCAGTTCACGAGTTCAAAGGGCTCCGGAAGGTTGGGCATCAACTCCACGGCGGCGATGTCTTTCTGGCCGGGTTGAAAGACCTTTCGCGCCTGCCAGTTGGGTCTCGAAATCGGCGGCAGAAAAGCCACGTCTTCGAATACAGCGAACGCGCCGGGGGGGCCTTCGACCCCAAGTTGAAGTTGAAGCGGCGCGTCGGGCAGTTGACGCATTCGCGGGTCCAGATCGAACACGCGCTCCCCGGCAGCGGTCTCGTCCTGAGCGATGCCAACCGTGCGGCGATCGCCGGGCTGCCGCAACTCTCCGTAAAGCCGCACGAACCATTTCGCCTCGACGCCGACCTGGGCCACGCGAACCCGGACGCGCCCCATGTCCTTCGGCAGCGCAAGGCGCGAGACCGCGGCGATGGCGAACTTGCGTCCGGCCGCCACCTCGACCCGCAGCCCGGCCGGCGTGGCGGCGATGCCCGCGTCGGCATTCGGCCAGGCGGCAGCGTTGCGAAGAAGGTCGGGCGTCCACGCGCGAGGGGGCGTCTCGCCCGCTACGCCGGGACGGACGGCGAGCGCAAGAATCAGCCACGAGGTCCAGACCATCAGGACGTGGGCCTCAAGCAGGGCGAAACCATGCCCACGGGAAGACGCCGTGGCCATGCCACCCGTAAAGGAGACCTTGCTCATTCAAGTCCTCGTCTCTGAGAGCGCCGTGTGGGTGCTCTGCACCCGTATGTGTCTGGCGTAACGACCTTTCATCCGACATTTCCCACAGGACTTCCTGTTGACGATCGCCGTCAGCAGTCTTTCCGATTCTACCACGTTGGGGAGCTTCGACAGGCCGATTCTCGATGCTGCATCCTCATCTCCGGCAAGTCGCTCGCGCTGACCGCCGCCGCCAAGGGCAGCCAGTGCACGCTGCCCGCGCCGGCGTGGCGTTTCAGCGTTCTCGTCGAGGCGTAGCCGCCCCGGCCAGGTTTCCCGGCCGTGCATGGGGTGGCATGGTCATCCCGAAGGGTGACCAGGGTCTTGCTTCGAGGCACACGGCCGCGCCACCGCGTGTCCGCGCCGCCCCGCCGCGGCGCCGTCGAATTATCCTTGACAGATCCTCCGCCCGACGGCATCCTATCCGACGCCGACTATAGGACAAACTCTAATAGAGGAGGACATCCTATGCCGCGTTCCTTCGAGTCATGTCCGTGCGCCGGCATCACGCTCGACAAGATGGTGCGGCCGGCCGTCCTGGCGGTCCTCGCCAGGCAGCCCCTGCACGGGTACCGCGTCGTCGAGCGGCTGGGGCGCCTGCGCATCTCGCGCGGCCAGAAACCCGACGCCACCGGCGTCTACCGGGCGCTGCGGGCCATGCAGAAGGAGGGGCTCCTGGCGTCCGCCTGGGACGCCCCCGTCGCCGGGCCTGCCAAACGCCGGTACCGACTCACACCTGCCGGGCGCACGTGTCTGCGCCGATGGGTGGCCACGCTCGACGACTATCGCCGGGGCGTTGCCCAACTCCTCGGGACGCTGCGGCGGGCGGTCGGGCCGGCCCGGCCGGCGAGGCGCTGCGCCTGCCGACGGCGAACCGCCGCCGGAAAGGCCGCGACATGACGACCTCGCGCACGGTCCGCGAGTGCCTGGCCGAGTTCATCGGCACCGGCATCCTCGTTTTCTTCGGCATCGGCGCGGTCCACGTGGTGATCCTGACCGGGGCGCTGACCGGTCTCGGGCAGGTGGCCATGGTCTGGGGCATTGCCATCTCGCTGGCCATCTACGCGACGGGCGCCGTCAGCGGGGCCCACATCAACCCGGCGGTGACGCTGGCCTTCGCGGCCTTTCGCGGATTTCCCCTTCGCAAGGTCGGGCCGTACGTCGTGTCGCAGATGGCGGGGGCGTTTGCGGCTGCGGCGCTGCTGTACGGCCTGTACGGCGGCGCCATCGCCGAGTTCGAGTCGGCCAACGGACTCGTGCGGGGCGGGCCCGGCAGCGAGCGGTCGGCCATGGTGTACGGCGAGTACTTTCCCAATCCGGCCGTGGCCGACGCCCTCCCGGGCCGGCTGGCCGACGTGACGCAGGCCAGGGCCATGCTGGCCGAGGGCGCCGGCACCGCGCTGCTGGCCTTCTTCGTGTTCGCCGTCACCGACCGGCGGAACACGGGCCGCCCGCGCGGCACGATGTTCGCCTTATTCATCGGCCTGGCGGTGGCCATCATCATTGCCATCATCGCCCCGCTGACCCAAGCCGGGCTGAACCCGGCGCGGGACTTCGCGCCGCGCCTGCTGGCGTACCTGGCCGGGTGGGGACCCGTTGCGATTCCGGGCCCGCGCGGCGGGTTCTTCACGGTGTACATCCTCTCGCCCGTCCTGGGCGCGCTGGCCGGAGGGGCGGCCTACCAGTACGTCCTGCGTCCGGCGATGCCGCGGGGCGAGCGGCACGCATCCCACGTTTCCGAAAGGCAGGAAATACCCATGCACGCGACTCGATTGATTCTGGTCGGCGGCTTCCTGGGCGCCGGCAAGACGACGCTTCTGGCGCGGGCGGCCGAGCGACTGGTTGGCGAGGGCCGCCGCGTCGGCCTCATTACGAACGACCAGGCCCGGAACCTCGTCGATACGGCCGTCCTTCGGGGCAACGGCTACCGCGTTCAGGAGGTTGCCGGCGGGTGTTTCTGCTGCCGCATCGGCGACCTCCTGACCGCCGCCGACCGCCTGCTGGCCGAGCAGCGGCCCGACGTCCTCATCGGCGAGCCCGTGGGCAGTTGCACCGACATCTCGGCCACCGTCCTCCAGCCGATCAAGAAACTGCACGGCGACCGCTTCCGGCTGGCCCCGTTCTCGGTCGTGGTGGACCCCGTGCGGCTGCGGCAGGCGCTCGGCGACGGGGCCGCGGGGGCGTTTCCCGAGAGCGTCCTCTACATCTTCCGCAAGCAAATCGAGGAAGCCGACCTTATTCTCCTGAACAAGTCGGACCTCGTGTCGGCGGCGGAACTCGGCGACCTGCGGGCGATGCTCGATCGCGAGTTTCCGGGCCGGGCCGTGATGGTTCTCTCGGCCGCCACCGGCGCCGGCGTCGACGAGTGGCTCCAGGCCGTCCGGGGCGACGCCCCCGCCGGCCGGCGCATCGCCCAGGTCGATTACGATACGTACGCCGAGGGCGAGGCCGTCCTGGGCTGGCTCAACGCCGACGTGGGCCTGGGGGCCGACCGTCCGGCCGACTGGGCCGCCTTCTGCCGCCGCCTGCTCGATGGCGTGCGGGCGGCGTGCCGCGCGCGGGCGGCCGAGGTCGCCCACGTCAAACTGCTGCTGACCGCCCCGGGCTGCAACCTCGTCGGCAACCTGGCGGGCAACGACGCGCCGGCGCTGGTGCGCGGCAAGGCGGCCGTCTCGGCCGGCGAGGCCCACCTGTTGGTCAACGCCCGCGTGCACATGCCCCCGGACGACCTGCGGCACATCGTGGAGGCGTGCATCGGCAAGACCGCCGACGGCCGGCTCCGCGTCCGGATGCAGAGCCTGGAGAGTTTCAGCCCGGCGCGGCCGCAGCCGGTCCACCGGTTCTCGGAGGTCGTCTGACGGGGCCGACGCCTGGCGGCTACGCGGCGGCGGCGGGCGACCGGCGGCGCCAGGCGCGGGGCACGAAGACGATGAGCATCCAGGCGGCGACGGCCCCGCAGGCGATCAGGAACACCGGCCAACTGCCCCACATGGCCAGCAGCGGAATCGCCATGCTCGTCCACAGGCCGCCGCCCATGAACGGCTCGTGCAGGAGTTGCTTGGAGGCGAAGGCGTCGGCGGCCGGCGTCTCGTAGTCGGGGTCTACGACGCGCAGCAGCAGGAGGCCGGTGGCCGTCACGCCCATCGACTGGCCCATCTCGGCAATCGATCGCTCGAACCACGCGTCGGGCAGCATCCGCCGCGCGAGCACCAGCACGCACAGCACGTTCCACGCAATGCCGGCCGCCACGGTGATGAGGAACGGGGCGAGCAGCGCCGTGACGGCCTCGATCCGAATCGTAGCGATGGCCGCGACGACCAGAAAATCGAGCGCGGCGTTCTGGATGCGGCGCGTCAGGCCGAGGTCGATCAGGTCGTGCTTGTCCCAGCGGTCCTCGGCGAACTGGACCACCAGGCCGCCGATCATGCACAGCGGGAACAGCGGGAAACTCTTCACGAGGATGTAGAAGGCGGTCCCCCGGCGGGCCGCCTCGTCCAGCCCGGCATTCAGCCGGCCCTCGACCAGCCACGCCCCCTCCTTGATGAGGTACCCGATGAGCACCGCCATGCCGATGACCACGATGTGGAGCGTCAGCGAGCCGATGGCGTCGCTCGACACGGTGAGGCGGCCCGCGCTGGGCCGCTTATCGCGGGGGATGATGCCGGCCCGCTCGATCGCCGAGAGGGTGGTCGGCCGCCGTCCGCCCGCCAGGTGCCCGCGCCGGGCCGCCCAGTTGATCAGCACCATGCCGACAATGATGGCGCTTGTGACGCCGGCCGTCGCGCTGGCCAGTGCGAGGTGCTTGCCTCCGGGCCAGCCGTGCTGCTGGAACGTCTCCGCCAGCCCCGCCGCCGTGCCGTGGCCACCCTCGAACCCCACCGCGATGACGCCGCCGAACATCGTCGGGACGCCGAACACCGGTCCGAGCACCGCGATGACCAGCCCCACGCCCACCACGTACTGTCCCCACGCGACGACCTGGCCGTAGGCCAACTGCGGGCCGGCCCGGCGCCACAGCGTTCGGACCGAGGGAACGGGGTGACCCAGGAACAGGCACGCGAACACGATGTTAATCAGCATGCCCGGCAGGTCGCCCCAGGCGGCGGTCCACGACGGGGCCGCCCCGTTGCCCGCCCGCTGGGCGATCTGGACGACCGCCAGCGCCGCCAGGCCGCCGATGACCGACGCCGGCAGGTACAGCCATTGGAGCACCCGCAGTTTGCTCCGCAGGACGTATCCGGCGTACAGCGCCAGGCACAGGGCGATGAACGAGGTCACGTCGGGCGTTCTCCTATCGGGCGCCGATCCACTCGAGGAACTTGCGTCTCAGGTCGCGTAGCGGGGCCCCGACGACCCGGTGCATCCGCAGGAACCACGGCGGCCGCTTGCTGGTGGCCCGCTCCTGAGGCGTCATCAGGTCGCCGCGGTAGGCGCGCTTGAGTTTCTGCACGTGGTACAGGTCGGCCTCCTGGAGCATCGCCAGGAACCGCCGCTTGGCCGCCCCCAGCGGCCCC
The DNA here is from genome assembly GCA_035528235.1 of Phycisphaerae bacterium. Lineage (GTDB taxonomy): Bacteria > Planctomycetota > Phycisphaerae > FEN-1346 > FEN-1346 > DATKZB01. The sequence goes on along the minus strand of DATKZB010000002.1, from coordinate 18,468 downwards.
CACGACGGCCGCGGTGCCCAGGAGATCTGGAAGTCGATGAGCACCGGCCGCCCGTCCGCGGTTACGAGCACGTTGTCTGGCTTATTCATGTCCACGTAGGCCATGCCGCGCGCGTGGACCCCCCGCACGAGCGCCTCGAGCCGGTCGAAAAAATCGTCGGCCAGCCGGTCCTTCTGGTCCAGCAGGTCGTTGCCCTCGACCCACTCGTGCACCAGGCCGCTCGGGCCGAGGCGTCCGACGAGGCGCGGCACGCCGCCGGTGTCCTGGAGGAGGCGATAGTGGCAGACCTCGCGATCGGCCATCCGCCGGCCGGCCCAGTCGAGCGGGCACCCCAGGAACGGCTCGGTGTGATAGTGTTTCAGGCAGACGGGCCGGCCGTCGGGATCGCGGTAACGGCCCGTCACGGCGAAGAAATCGTGTTTGAGGACCGTCTCGAGGCGGTAGGTGCGACCGCCCAGGTCGAACGTCGCGGGCGCCCACTTGCCGCGGAGAATGCGTTTGGGGACGCGGCCTTGTTCTTTGCGTGCCATCGCGTGGTCCGTCACGTGCCGGTTCGGGCGGCATCGTAGGTCGCCGCCGACCCGCCGTCAAGGACCGTCCGCCGGCGGGTCCGGGGCGGGTGCCGGCGGCGTCCCGAGGTCGTACCCCCACTCGTGCAGGGGAGGCAACTCGTCGCGGTACTCGACGCGGCCGTCGGCATAGAGGTAGTTCGACCCGGTGCCGGGCTCGTCGGCGAACGCCTTCGACGCCTGGCGCGGGTGCCATTCCCACCGCTCCGCCAGGCCGCCCGTCCGGAAGGGCATGTTGTACTGGCTGCCGATGGTCTGGCCCGCCGCGCCGCAGAAGAAGAGGATGACGCGCGGCCACCGCGGGAATTGCCGCTTCTGCTCCGCCAGCGTTGTGCACGACTGAAGGCCGTTGAAGTCGGCGTCGCCCCGGGTGCCCCACGTGCATCCGGCCTGGCGGCGCAGGTCGTCGGCCGTGCGGAACAGGATGGCGTTCAGTGCGTAACTCTCGGGCGGCGCGTCGAGCAGCGCCACGTTGTGCTCGCACCCGGGGGCCAGGATCTCGCGGCCGCGCTGGGACGCCTTCGGGTCCGCCGGGCACGTGTACGTCTCGAGTGATTGCACGTAGGGCCACAGGACGATGCTCCAGTGCGGCCCGGGCTGGCCCCAGTCCCCGGCCGGCCGCGCGGAGGCCATCACGAGGCCCGTGTCGGCCTCGATCCGTTCGAAGAGGGCCTTGGGGGCGGCGCTCGTGAGGATGGGCGGCCAGACGCCCCCCGACTCGGTCATGTACCGGTCGTAGGCGATGCCGATGTTGCGGAGGCGATGGCGGCAGCGCAGGCTGTCGACCACGCCCACGGCTCCGGCGAGCGCCGGCAGGAGCATCGCGAACAGGACCGCCATGATCAGGATGACGACGAGGACTTCCAGGAGCGTGAAGGCGCCGCTCGCCATGCGGGCCGCCCGCGCCATCACGGCACCAGGAACGAGTCGGCCGGGTCGCGGGGCAGGTTGAGCGGGTCGTCGGGCCGGCCGGCGTCGGGCCAATAGATGTTGTCGCGGCGGCCGTCGGCCCGGACCTCGCCGCAGCGGGGGGTCTCCTGCCACTGGACGTCGCCGCCCAGGTACAGCACGTTCTGACCGACCCCGTTGTGGTTGAGGCTGTTGGCCTCGGGCTGCTCGTCAGGCGAGACGATCGGCTGGCGCACCAGATCGGTCCGCGTGTACGGATTGCGGTCGGCCAGAACGGGGAGCCGGGGCGAGTGGAACGGCTGGTGGGTGGTGGCGGCCTCCATGCCTACCAGGTCGGGGTCGGTGTCGGGATGGGCGAACTGGTTCTGGTAGGAGTACGAACATCGGCCTGCCGCCACGCGCCGCAGGAACTGGTCCTCGCCGGGGACGGCACGCCCCGTGGCCGGGTCGATGTTCAGGAATCCCATGACGGCCGGCGAGCGGTCGGAGTTGACGCTCGGCCGGTCCGGCGTGGCCGGGCAGACGAAGGCCCGCGCCGAGGCGTAGTCTTGCCGGACGAGGAGCCAGAGGTTGGCCTGGTTCCCGACGCTCCGGACGTGTGGCCAGGCGCATGTGCCGGGCGCATTGGCGCGGCTGGGGTAATGGCGGCCGTCCCGGGGCACCTGGCCGCCCAGTGTCGAGGCGGCGCCGCAGTCGGGAAGCAGCCCGTTGTGGTCGGCCGCGTAGAACGCCAAGGCCTTGCCGAGGTTCGAGAGGTTGGCGGCGCAGACCGTCCGGTTGGCCGCGTCCTTGACCGTCACCAGGGCTGGCGCGAACGCCGCGAGCAGCCCCGCCATGCTTGCGGCGGTGACGAGGAGTTCGGTGAGCGTCATGCCTCGCCGACTGTCCATGTGCCAATCCCGTGCGAAACCGGTGACGTGGTGACAACGTTGTGGCACAGCCATCCCGGCCAAGACAACCTTATGGCACAGACATCTTGAGTCAAGAGGCACGCCGATTCAAGCGTTTTCGGACGAATCTTGTGACCCCTCCGTTTCGGGGGGCGGATAGGCGCAACGTCATCCCCATAACCGAGGGGCTGCGCGCCTGTGTCCCTTTTTCGTTGCCCCGGCCCTGTGCCGGCCTACAATACGGCTTGCACCTGGCGTGAGGAGACCGATGGCCCATCAGGATCCACCGCTGGCGTTCGTGACCGGGGCGACCGGAATGATCGGCAGCCACCTCGCCCGGCGTCTGCTCGACGAGGGTTGGCGCCTGCGGGCCCTGGTCCGCAAGACCAGCGACACGGCCCTGCTCAAGCGTTGGGGCGTCCAGCTGGTTGAGGGCGACGTCGGCGACCCCGCCGGCTCGTTCACCCCGCATCTGGAAGACGTCGACTACATTTTTCACTGCGCGGCGATGGTGTCGGACTGGGCCCCGCTGGCCGAGATGGTCCGGGTGAACGTCGAGGGCACGCGGCATCTGGCGGAGGCGGCCATCGCCTGCGGGCGGCTCAAGCGGCTCGTGTACCTGAGTTCGATGGTCGTTCTGGGCATGCACCCGCAGCGCGACTTCGACGAGACGGCCCCCCTCATCCACACCGGCGACAATTACAACCTGACGAAGATCCGCAGCGAGGAACTCGTCCACCAGTTCGTTCGCGAGCGCGGTCTTCAGGCGACGATCGTCCGGCCGCCGTACGTCTACGGGCCGCGCGACCGACAGTTTCTGCCCCGGGTCCTGACGACCCTGAAGACGGGCGAGTTCAAGTTCGTCGGGTCCGGCCGCAGCCCCATCAGCCTGATCCACGTGCGGAATCTCGTCGAGGCGCTCTTCCTGGCTGCCACGAATTCCGACGCCGTCGGCGAGGTCTTCCTCGTGACCGACGGCGCCGCCATCACCCGCCTGCGCATGATGGAGGTCATCTGCGAGGAAACGGGGTACCCGCTGCCGACGACGCACGTGCCGACGTGGGTGGTGCGGATGGCGTGCCCGGTCATCGAGGGGATTTACGCGCTGCGGCATTCGCCGGAGCCGCCGGTCATCAACAAGTTCCGACTCAAGTTCATGGCCACGCCGCTGACCTACCGCATCGACAAGGCCCGCCGCGTCCTCGGGTACGAGCCCCACGTGACGACCGAGCAGGGCCTGCGGCAAACGCTGGGCTGGTTCCGCCAGGACCGCCCCGACCTTATGCCCCAGACCGACTGACGGGCGGTCAGTCGGCGCCTTCCCGCGCGACCGTGTTGGCCAGGCAGATGATCTGGTCCACCGAGTACGTCTCGCCGCGCACCTGCGGGTCCAGACCCACCGACGCCAGGCGCTCGGCCCAGTCCTCGGCCGGGGCGCCTGACGGGTCGGCCAGGGCCAGGCTCCTCGCGGCCCGTTTCCGCCGGTGGCCGAACAGGCCGTCGATGGTCCGGCGGAACACATCGAGGTCGGCGATGCGGGCCCGCCGCTCGGCCCGAGGCCGCACACACACCATTGCCGAGCGGACGCGCGGCATGGGCCAGAACACGCTGGGCGCCAGGCGCCGCAGCACCTCGACCTGGGCCAGCGCCTGGACCAGCACGCCCACCGGCCCGTACGCGGGCGTGGCGGGCGCGGCCGCGAGGCGGTCGGCCACCTCCTGCTGCACCGTGAAGACCAGCCGCTCGGGCGGCAGGTCGGCCCGGACGAGTTCGGCCACCAGGGGCGTGGCGGCCTGGTACGGAAGGTTGGCCACCAGTTTCACCGCGCCGCCCAGCGCTGAGCGATGTGCGCCGACCGCGCCGGTGACGGCCGGGGCGATGCGGTGCTTGTCGGCCAGGACGTCGGTGACCACGAGGTCGAGGTTCGCGGCCTCCGCCAGGCGCTCGCGCGCGATGGCCGCCAGGTTCGCATCCACTTCGACGGCGACGACGTGCCCGGCCGCCTCGACGAGCAGTTCCGTGAGGTTTCCGACGCCACAGCCCACCTCCAGCACCGTGTCGGTCGGGCCGAGGTCGGCGGCCGCCACCAGCAGCCGCATGAGGTTGCCATCGACCAGGAAGTGCTGGCCCAGCCGCCGGTGGGGGCGCAAGCCGGCCTCGGCCAGCATCGCTTTGATCTCGCTCTGGGTGGGCGGATGACTCATGGCGCCCGGCCGCGCGCGACCATCTCGGCCGCCATCCGGATGGCCGCCTTCATGCTCCGCGGACTGGCTTGGCCGCGGCCGGCGATGTCGTATGCCGTGCCGTGGTCGGGGCTGGTCCGTACGACGGGCAGGCCCAGCGTCACGTTGACCGAGTCCTCGAACGCGACCGTCTTGACGGCGATGAGTCCCTGGTCGTGGTACATGGCCACCACCAGGTCGAACTTGCCCTGCATCGCCTGGTAGAAGGCCGTGTCCGGGGCCAGCGGGCCGAACGCGCACAGGCCGGCGGCGTTGGCCTCGTCGATGGCCGGGCCGATGATCTCGCGTTCCTCGTGGCCGAAGCGGCCGGCCTCGCCGGCGTGCGGGTTCAGGCCGCACACGCCCAGGCGCGGCACCTCGACGCCGAACCAGCGGCGGACGGCGTCGGACCCCAGGCGGCAGGTCGCGACGATTCGCCTGGCGGTAATCGACCGGATCGCCTCCGCCAGCGCCACGTGGATCGTCACCAGGATGACCCGCAGCGGTCCTCCGGCGAACATCATGGCCACCTCGCCCGCGCCGAACGTCTCGGCCAGCAGTTCGGTGTGCCCCGGCCACGGATGGCCGGCCAGGTGGATGGCCTCCTTCGAGATGGGCCCCGTGACGATGGCGTCGACCCAGCCTCGCTTGGCCGCCTCGATGGCCGCCAGGATGTACCCGACGCTGGCCTCGCCGCTCGTCTTACTGGGGGTGCCGGGCGGGAGGTCGCCCACGGCGCGGCCGCACTGGACGAGGTCCACGCCGCCCAGGCGTCCGTCCCACGTCTCCGCCGTGTGCGTCTGCGACAGGAACTCCGGAGCCGTGCCGGCCAGCCGTTGCCACTCGGCCGCCTCGGGGCCGAACACGGCGAACCGCGCCAGGCCGCGGACCTCGTGGTCGGCCAGGGCCTTCAGAACGACCTCCGGCCCGATGCCGGCCGGGTCGCCCAGCGTGACGGCGATGCGGCACGCAGACGTGTTGGCCATGGCGCGGCCCTACCCGAGAAAGCCCGACCGCTTCAGCGTGTCGAGGAGGCGGTCGTCGGCGTCGGCGCCCGCCAGCGCCGCGAGCGACCGGCGGACGTACTTGGCCAGGAGGTCGGTCTCGATATTCACCCGGTCGCCCGGTTTCAGGCGGCCGAGCGTGGTCTGGCGGAGCGTCGTCGGGATGAGCGCGACCGTCAGCGCCGCCGGCCCGGCCTCGACCACCGTCAGGCTGACGCCGTCGATGGCGATGCTGCCCTTGGGGGCGATTTCGGGGGCCAGTTCCGCGGGCGCCTCGACGCGCAGCACCCACCCGCCGGGCCCCTCGCCGTTGGCGACGACGCGGCCGGTGGCGTCGACGTGTCCGGCCACAAAGTGCCCGTCCAGGCGGTCGCCGGACCGCAGGCTCCGCTCGACGTTGACCGGCGTGCCCGGGCGCCACGTGCCCAGGGTCGTCCGGGCGAGCGTCTCGGCCACCGTGTCGAACGCGGTCACGGCGGCGTCGATGGCGGCGACGGTCTGGCAGGCTCCGCCCAGGTTGATGGAGTCGCCCGGGCGAACGCCCTCGGCCGCCGGGCCGAGATCGACCCGGAGGCGCAGCCCCGCCGCCGACGGCTCGGCCGAGACGACGCGGCCGATGGTTTCGATGAGTCCCGTGAACATGGTAGCGCCATCGTAAGCGGGGCCGAGGCGCCCGTCAAGCGGCGTGTGGCCTTGCGGCGGGGCAGGGGGCGGCTATACTGGCGGGCCGTTGTTATCTGGGGCCGGACAAACGCGATGAGCCACCTGCAAGACCTGCACGTATCGGACCCCGCGCGCGACCCCTCCCGCTGGTGGGGTCTGGGCGAGGTCGTGCGCCTGGCCGTGCCGATGGTCCTGAACACGATCAGTTTCACCATCATGCAATTCGTCGACGGCCTGATGGTCTCGCGGACGGGGACGGCGGCGTTCTCGGCCCAACTGGGCGGCGGCATCGCGTCGTTCACGGCCATCTGCTTCTTCGTCGGGTTGCTGTCGTGCGTCAGCACGTTCGCCTCGCAGCACCTGGGTGCCGGGAGGCCCGAGCGCGGGGCCCTCTACGGCTGGCAGGGCCTCTGGATCGCCTGGGCGGCGGCGGCGGTGCTGGCGCTGGCGATTGCTCCGGCACCGTACCTGTTCGGCCTGTTCGGGCACGACGCCGAGGTCACGCGCCTCGAGACGCAGTACTTCCGGATCCTGATGAGCGGGGCCCTGTTCAGCCTGTCGGCCCGGGCGCTGGGCGCGTGGTTCGTGGGGATGCATCGGCCGGCGGTTACGCTGGTGGCCGGCGTGGCCGCGAACGTCGTCAACGTGGCCGCCAACTATGTCCTCATCTTCGGGCACCTGGGGTTTCCGGCCATGGGTCTGGCGGGCGCGGGCATCGGGACCGTCATCGGGTTTGTGACCGAGTCGACCATCCTGGGGCTGGTCTTCGTGGTGGGGCCGCTGGCCCGCGAGTACGGCACGCGGCACGCCTGCCGGGTGTCGCGGCGGGCCATTCTGGACCTGTTCCGCATCGGCACGCCCGCCGGCACCATGTTCCTGGGCGACCTGCTGATGTGGACGCTGTTCATGACGGTCATCATCGGCCACTTCGGGACGAAGGCCATGGCGGCCACCAATATTCTGAACCGCTACTGGCACCTGTGTTTCATGCCGGCGCTGGGCGTGAGCGCCGCCGTGACGGCCATCGTGGGCCGATACTGCGGGGCCGGGCGGCCGGAACTGGCTTGGCGACGGGCCCATGCCGGGTTCATTCTGGTCGAGGGGTACATGGTGACCATGGGCCTGATCATCTGGCTGGGGCGCGACGGCCTGGTGGGCATTTTCAACGGCCTGTCGCTGGAGTTCGGCGGCCCGACGCTGGTCCGGTTCGTCGGCGAGGTGCAGGACCCTGCCATCCAGTCGATCGCGTCGTCGGCCGTGATTTTCATCCTCATCTGCCAGGCGTTCGACGCCATGAACGTCATCTTCATCGGCGCCCTCCGCGGCGCCGGCGATACCCTGTGGCCGGGCATCGTGCAACTGGCCTTGGCGTACGGCGTCGGGCTGACCGGGGCGGCCACGGTGGCGTGGCTGCGGCCCGAGTGGGGGGTCCTGGGGCCGTGGTCGGCGGTGTCGGGGTACGTGATGCTCCTGGGATGCGTGATGTGGGGCCGTTTCCTGCGAGGCCGGTGGCGGACGATGCGGGTGGTCGAAACGGGGCCGGTGCCCGTGCTGGACGAACCGCCCGCCCTGCCGCTGACGTGAGCGGAGAAGGGCCGGGGGCTCCTTCCGCTTCATGGCGGCCGCAGGTTCCGGTCGGCGCGGCGCCTTGGAGGAGGCGCCTGTCTCCTTGGCCGGTCCCGCAGATTTCAGTTGAGAGCCGGCCGGGGACGCCTATAATCATCGCGGCACCGGAACGTGAACTGCCCGCCCCCCGGGGCGGGCCGAAGACCAGAAGGCGAGCCCGCCCGTGTTAGTGTTCGACGTGCTCATCGACGGCAAGCCTCCCGCCGAACTCGACGTAGAGCGGATGTACCTGACGAGCCAGGAGGGGCAACCCATCCGCGGCCGCATCCGGTACAACGCCGAGCACGGCCGCCTGTTCTGCGAGCGGTCGGGCCAGGGCCTGGCCGCCGTCAACGTGTGCTGGCCCGTCCGGGGCGGGTCGCAGATCATGCTCCGGACCGCCTTGCTCCAGGACCGCGAGGAACCCTACCTGCTGACGCTGGAACTGGCCCGCGGACGCATCTCCGACATCTGGCGCAAGAAGGACGAGTGGGGGTACGTTTACGGCGGCCCCACGCCGGAACTCGACAAGGAGTTCCGCGACATCCGGCTCCTGCTGGCCAAGGCCCAGACGGTGACCGGGACGCCGCTGGCGGCGAGCGACCTGGCCGAGGAGACCCTGGCCCGGGGCCTGGCGATGGGCGAACAGATGGCGCTGGCCGACGCGCGGCAGGGCATCGACATCCGCCGCCGCAAGAAGGGCCTCGCGAACGTCGACTTCGGCTGCCACTGGGACCCCCGGGAAGAGGCGCCGGTGGCCGGCGACCGGTTTGTGGCCGCCTTCAACTACGCCAGCGTCCCCTTCGTCTGGCGGGACATCGAGCCGCGCGAGCACGAGTACGACTGGAAGTGGCACGACACCTGGGTGAACTGGCTGGAGGAGCGCGGCATCGGCATCAAGGGCGCCTCTCCGATCCGGTTCACCGAGAAGGCGCTGCCCGACTGGGTGTGGATCTGGGAGAACGATTTCGAGACCATCCGCGACCTCGTGTTCGACCACATCGAGCGGTGCGTGCAGCGGTACCGCGGCCGCGTGGATCACTGGGACGCCGTGACCGGCCTGCACGTCGAGAACTGCATGAACTTCTCGCTCGACCGCATCATCGAGATCACGCGCGTTTGCGCCCATGCCATCAAGCGGACCGACCCGTCGGCCACCGTCGTCCTGGACCTGGTGTACCCGTGGGGCGAGTACTACGCGGCGAACCAGCGCTCCATCTGGCCGTACCACTATGCCGAGATGTGCCAGAACGCCGGCGTGGCGTTCGACGTGGTCGGCGTCCAGTTCTTCTTCGGCACCGCGGGCCAGGGCTACGCCGTGCGCGACATGCTGCACATCTCGAACCAGTTGGACCGGTTCGGCGGCCTCGGCAAGCCGGTGCACGTGACGGCGTGCGGCGTGCCGTCGTCGTGCGATGCCGACCCGCAGGCGACCGTCGGCGGCGCCAAGCACACGGGCGAGGCCGGAGGCGTCTGGCGGAAGCACTGGGACGAGGTCGTCCAGTCCGACTGGATTGACGAGTTCTGCCGCATTGCCATCGCGAAGCCCTTTATTAAAGCCATCTCGTGGCGCGACTTCTCCGACCACCGGCCGCACTACTTCCCACACGGCGGACTCCTGCGCAAGGACGCGAACCCCAAGATCGCGTACCACCGGCTGATGGGTGTGCGGCAGGAGATCTGGCCGGCCGGGCCGAAGGGGCAGCAGACCCAGTCGAACGTCGTCTGGCCCGAGTAGCGCACCCGGCGCCGGGCGGGGGAACGTCACGTCTTTTTCGGTTGCGGTTTCGGCGCAGGGCCCTGGCGGGCGCGCTTGGGGTCGTAATCGGGGTTCGGCGTGGGCATCTGGGCGTCGACGCGGCGGCGCCACTGGGCCAGCTTCTTCCGGAGGGCCGCGGCCCGGTCGGGCATCGCGTCGGCCAGGTTCTTCGTTTCGCCCAGGTCGTCGTGGAGGTTGTACAGTTCCAGCCGGTCGTCCTCGAAAGTTTCGATGAGTTTCCACGGCCCCTCGCGGATGATGCCTCCCGGCGTCGCCCCGCCCGGATGGTAGTGCGGGTAGTGCCAGTAGACGGCGTCGCGCGCCAGGTCGCCCGTGCCCTTCAAGACCGCCGTGATGTCGATGCCATCGACGTCGCTGGCGGGGTCGGCCGCGCCGGCCATCGCCAGGATGGTCGGATAGAAATCGACGCTGGTGACCACGGCGTCCGAGGTCGAGCCGGGCTTGACGACGCCGGGCCACCGCACGATCATCGGTTCGCGGACGCCGCCCTCGTACAGCGATCCCTTGCCGGCGCGGAGCGGGGCGTTCGAGGTCACGCCCGCCAGGCCGCCGTTGTCGGACATGAAGAAGACGACCGTGCGGTCGGTGAGGCCCAGCGCGTCGAGTTTCGCCACGACGCGGCCGACGCTGTCGTCGACGCTCTCAATCATGGCGGCGTAGGTGGCGTTCTTCTGACGCTGGCCGGGCCGGACCTTCTCGGCATACTTGGCGGTCACGTCTTTCTTGGCCTGGAGCGGCGTGTGGACGGCGTAGTGCGACAGGTACAGGAAGAACGGCCGGTCGCGGTGGGCCTCGATGAATCGCTCGGCCTCCTCGGCCAGGCGGTCGGTCAGGTACTCGCCTTTCTCGCCCTCCTTCAGCGTGGGGATGGTGTACGGCGCGAAGTATCGCGGCGGCTGGCCCATGTGGGTGCCGCCGACGTTCACGTCGAAACCCTGCTGGTCCGGATAGTACGGCTTCTTGCCCAGGTGCCACTTGCCCATGCTGGCGCTCGTGTAGCCGGCCGGCCGCAGGGCCTCGGCAATGGTGACCTCCTCCAGTGGCAGTTGCAGGTTGAAGTCGGGCACGCGGAGTTTGGCGTACGGCCGCTTGTGCCCGGCGATCCAGTCCGTCAGGTGCAACCGGGCCGGGTACTTGCCCGTCAGGATGCTCGCCCGCGTGGGCGAACACACCGGGCACGCCGCGTAGGCGTTGGTGAACCGCATGCCCTGCGCGGCCAGGCGGTCGATGTGGGGCGTTTCGTAGAACCGGCTGCCGTAGCAGCCCACGTCGGCCCAGCCGAGGTCGTCGACGAGGATGAAGACGAAGTTGAGTTTCTTCGCCCCGGCCCCCTCGGCCAGCGCGCGGCCGGCCGGGCCCAAATACGCCTGGGCCGCGAGGCCGGCCGTGCCGGCCGCCAGGTGCTTCAGGAACGCGCGACGGTTGATCATGGTCCTCGGTCCTTTGCCTGACGCTAGTTTGCCGACGCTGAGCCTTCTCGCGCGGCGGCCTTCCTAGGCCGCCGCGGGCCGTCTGGCTATCCGGGCACTGCGAACGTACCGGCCCTGCGCGGCGATGGCAAGGGATTCGAGGCCTCGCGCGTGTAATCCCTTGTGGCCCGTCGGAGGGTGGGTCATAATGCGGCCATGCCCGATTCGGTGACGGTGCCGCCCACACGCCGCCAGGCCCTGGTGGCGCGGGGCGAACAACTGGTGCTCGTCATCCTGGCGCTCGCCGTCGTGGCCGGCGTGGCCTACCGGGCGATCGACTACCTGCGGCTGGGCCAGGAGCCGCTCGAGGTCATCCCGGCCGCGCCCCCCACCTACCAGATCGACGTCAACTCGGCCGATTGGGTCCTGCTGGCCCTGATGCCGGGTCTGGGCGAGTCGCTGGCCAAGCGGATTGTGGCCGAGCGCGAGCAGCGCGGCGGGCGGTTCGCCGCCGTCGACGACCTGAAGGCCGTCCGCGGCATCGGCGACAAGACCCTCGCCAGGCTGCGGCCGTTCCTGTTCGTGGCGACCGACCGTCCCGCCGGCGCCGAGCCCGTCCGCATGTCGGCCCCGCCGCCCGCCGCCCCATGAGCCGCCGGACCTTGCATTTGCCGCGCGGGCCGCTATAATCGCGGTTCGCGCGGTCGGGAACCGCGTTCGGACCTCGTGCGGCGTCCGGGACGCCCGCGCGGGGGCGGGGAGGGAGTCTTGTCCAAGACCCTGGGCGAACTGGCCCAACTGGTCGGCGGGCGCCTCGATGGCGACCCGGCGCGACCTGTCCGGGGCCTCGCGAGCCTGGCCGAGGCGGGGCCCGACGACGTGGCGTTCGTGGCCCTGGGCCGGTACAAGGCGGCCGCGGCCGAGTCGCGGGCGGCGTGCCTGGTCGTCCCGGACGATTGGCAGGCGGAGACGTCGGCGGCGGCGAGGCTTTACGTGGCCGACCCGAACCGCGCGATGTGCCGGATGGCCGCCGTCCTGTGCCCGCCGCTGCCGCAGCCGGCCCCGGGGGTCCATCCGACGGCGTCCGTGGCGGAATCGGCCGTCCTGGGGCGCGACGTGCACGTGGGTGCCTGCGCGGTCGTGGGCGGTGGGGCGCGTGTCGGCGACCGGACGCGGATTCGGGCCGGGGCCGTCGTGGCCGACGAAGCCACGGTCGGCGCCGACTGCGACGTCCACTGCGGCGTGGTCATTCGCGAACGGGTCCGGCTGGGCAACCGGGTGATCATTCACGCCGGGTCGGTCATCGGCAGCGACGGGTTCGGATACCTGGCGGGCGCCGGCGGGCCCGAGAAGATTCCCCAACTGGGAACGGTCGAGATTGGCGACGATGCCGAACTGGGGGCCTGCGTCACGGTGGACCGGGCGCGGTTCGGCGTCACGCGGATCGGGCCCAAGGTAAAGATCGACAACCTGGTCCAGGTTGCCCATAATGTGGAAATCGGCGAGGCCACGGTCATCGTGGCCCAGGTGGCCATTGCCGGGAGCACGCGCATCGGCCGCGGGTGCCAGATTGCCGGTCAGGCCGCCATCGACGGGCACCTGACCATTGGCGACGGGGCACGCATCGCGGCCAAGGCCGGCGTGACCAAAGACGTGCCGCCGGGCACGGCCGTCAGCGGATACCCGGCCGTGCCGCATCGCGAGCACCTGCGGCACGAGGCGGCGCTGAGGCAGGTGGCCGAGGCGCTCGAACGGCTCAAGCGCCTCGAGGCGCGCTTGGCCCAGCTCGAATCGAAGGACGACGCGTGAGTCGCCGCCAACGGACCATCTCGCTCGAGGCCGAGATCGAAGGGCACGGTCTGTTTACCGGCCAGTCGGTCCATCTGCGTCTGAGGCCCGCGCCGCCGAACACGGGGCTGGTCTTCACGCGCGTCGACCTGGGCGAGGAGGCCCGCGTCTCGGCCACGATCCAGTCGGTGGCCAAGCGGTTCCAGCGGACCACGCTGGCCAACGGCGAGGTCTGCGTCGAGACGGCCGAGCACCTGCTGGCGGCCCTGGCGGGGCTGGGTATCGACAACCTGTACGCCGAACTCGACGCCCCCGAACTGCCCACCGGCGACGGATCGGCCGCCGACTACGTCCGGCTCTTCCGGCAGGCGGGCATCGTGGAGCAGGACGAGGATCGGCCGGTCCTGGTGATTACCGAGCCCGTGACGGTCCTGGAGGGCGATGCCGTCGTCACGGCCCTGCCGGGTCCGGCGGGCGAACTGTCGCTGACGTACCATCTCGATTACGGCAACGAGAGCCTCATTCCGCCGCAGATCATCAGCCTGAAAGTGACTCCCGATACCTTCGTCGAGGAACTGGCCACCTCGCGGACCTTCATCCTGGATTCGGAGGTCGAGGACCTGCGACAGCGCGGCTACGGCCCGAAGGCTACGTACGAGGACCTGCTGGTCATCGGTCCCGAGGGCCCCATCAACAATGCGTACCGGTACCCCGACGAGCCCGCGCGGCACAAGGCGCTGGACATTCTGGGCGACCTGTTCCTGCTGAACTGCGACCTGTGCGGCCGGGTGGTGGCGATGCGGAGCGGCCATGGCCTGACGCACCGGCTCATCCGCCGGTTGCTCGAACAGGCCGCCGGCCGCGGATCGGCCGTGGCCGGGGCCATGCGGCAGGCGATGGACATCAACCAGATCATGGCCGTCCTGCCGCACCGGTACCCCTTCCTGCTCGTCGACCGCATCATCACCCTCGAGGAAGACGTCCGGGCGGTCGGCATCAAGAACGTCTCCATCAACGAGCACTTCTTCCAGGGCCATTATCCCGGCACGCCCATCATGCCGGGCGTGCTCATCGTCGAGGCCATGGCCCAACTGTCGGGCGTCCTGCTGCTCAAGAAACTCCAGCGCACCGACCAGGTGGCCGTCCTCCTCAGCATGGACAAGGTCAAGCTGCGCAAGACCGTCCACCCGGGCGACCAACTCCGGCTCGAGGCCGAGGTCATCCGGTCGAAGGCCCGCACGGCCCAGGTCAACACCCGGGCATGGGTCGGCGACGAGTTGGCCGCCGAGGCCAAGATACGGTTCATGCTCGTCCCGGCCGAACAGGAGTTGTGAGAACCTTCCATGGCGATCAGCAAAATGGCGGTGGTTTCCGGTAAGGCCGAACTGGCCGACGACGTCGAGGTCGGTCCCTTCTGCTACATCGGGCCCGACGTCCGCGTCGGGGCCGGCACGGTGCTTCATCCCGGCGCGACCATCGTGGGGCACACCGTGCTCGGCCGGCAGAACGTCGTCTACCCGAATGCCTGCATCGGCACCCCGCCCCAGGACATCTCGTATGTCGACGAGCCCACCCGGGTCGAGGTCGGCGATGGGAACGTCGTCCGCGAGTGCGTGACGATCCATCGCGGCACGTCGAAGGACGCCGGCGTCACGCGCGTGGGCAACGGCTGTTACCTGATGGCGTGCAGCCACGTGGGCCACGATTGCACGGTCGGCGACGGCGTCATCTTCGGCAACAACGTCCTCGTCGGCGGGCACGTCCACCTCGAATCGGGCGCGAACATCAACGGGGGGGCCGCCGTGCATCCGTTCACGACCATCGGGCGGCTGGCGTACGTCGGCGGCCTGACGCGCATCGTGCAGGACGTGCCCCCGTTCATGATCGTCGAGGGGCACCCCAGCCGCGTCCGCGGGCCCAACAGCGTGGGCATGCGACGGGCGGGCATCGAACCCGACGTCATCGAGGCCATGGCCAAGGCCTATCGGCGCATCTATCGCCACGGACGGCCGCGGGCCGAGGTCCTCGAAGAGATGGAGAACGAGGAAGGTTGGCCCCAGGAGGTCCGGCACCTGTGCCTGGCGCTGCGGGCCAGCGCCGCCGGCAAGAGCGGCCGGTACCGGGAGTCCTTGCGGAAGCAGCCGCCGGTGTGAGCGCGGCCGGCCCCGGACGGGGTGACACACGCGTGGGGGCGTAGCGCGCTACGCCCCCGTTTCGAAGGACCAGCGGGGCAGGGGAGTCGCCGGAACATGCCGCAGCGCCTGAGACTTGCCGTCGTCGGCGCCGGTCACATGGGCAAGTTCCACGCCCAGGCGATAGCCGAGCGCGACGACGCCGCCCTCGTGGCCGTGTGCGACGTAGACGCCGACCGCGCCGTCCGGTTGGCCGAGGCCCACGGCGCCCGGGCCGAGACCGACGTGGCCGCCTTGGCCGGCGCGGTCGATGCGGTCGTCCTGGCCGCCTCCACGTCGGTCCATCGCGACGTGGCGCTGGCGCTGATGGAGCGCGGCATCGCCGTCCTCATCGAGAAGCCGCTGGCCGCCACGGCCGCCGAGGCGCACGCCCTGGCCGACGCCGCACGCCAGACCGGCGCCGTGGCCCAGGTGGGGCACATCCTGCGGTTCGACCCCGTGACCCGGGCCATCGCCGGCCGCGACCTGCGGCCCGCCTACGTCGAGGTGTCGTGGGTCAGCCCGTTCAGTTTCCGCAGCATGGACGTCGGCGTGGTCATGGACGTCATGATCCACGGCCTGGACGTGGTGCTCTTTCTGGCGGGCGAGATGCCGAGCCGCATCGACGCCGTGGGCGGCGTGGTGGTTGGGCCGCACGAGGATTTCGTGAGCGTCCGGCTCGAGTTCCCCGGCGG
The DNA here is from genome assembly GCA_035528235.1 of Phycisphaerae bacterium. Lineage (GTDB taxonomy): Bacteria > Planctomycetota > Phycisphaerae > FEN-1346 > FEN-1346 > DATKZB01. The sequence continues at coordinate 2,763 of DATKZB010000002.1, read as the reverse complement.
GTGCGTCGCGTCGCTCTCGGCCAGCCGCATGAGCCGCGCGCGGCAACGGCTTGTCCGCGTGTTCGCCCAGGGGGCGTACGTGAAGTTGGATTACGCGGCCCGTACGGTCGAGGTGTTGTCGCCCAAGCCGGGCCTGGCCGAGCGGCTCCGCGGCGGCACGCCGCCGACCGATGCCGGAATGGACGACCTCCTGACGGTCGAGCAGGTGCCGGTCGAGACCAAGCCCGACGCCCTCCGGGCCCAGTTGGCGAGTTTTCTGGCGGCGGTGCGCGGACAGGGGCCGGTGGCCGTGACGCTCGACGAGGGTGCCCGGGCCGTCGAGGTGGCCGAACGCGTCGTCCGGGCCGTCCACGGAAGGCCGGTTGCCTGAACGGCACGCCGCCGCTAGAATGGGCCAGCCGGTTCTCGGCATCCGGGTCGCGAAGCAGGGGAGACGCATGGGCCGTTTGAAGGAACAGATTGGCGAAAGCGTGCTCAAGCGGGTGCACGTGACGAACACCCAGGGCGCCGACGGGGTGGTCCACACCGTCGTGACGGGCCCCCTGGGCGTGAGCCTGCTCCAGATTGAGACCTGGCGGACGCCCGACCGCCAGATCGCCTGCGACGTGTCCGGTCCCATGAAGGGGATGCTCCAGGGCAACGTCGACGCGTTTCTGGCGGTCATCAACCGCCTGAAAATCATCGCCGAGAAGGACGGCCGGAACGTCTACAACCTGTACAACCCCCCCATGCCCAGCCCGGCGGCCATGCGGCACCTGGAGCGGAAACTCCGGACGATGGCCGAGAAGATCGTCTTCCCCGGCACGTGCACCCTCTCGGTCACGCCGCGGTGCCCGTGCCGGTGCGTTCATTGCTCGGCCGACCGGTTCGTGACCGCCGACCGGCGGGAACTCACGATCGAGGAACTCCGGAGCGTCGTCGAGCAGGCGGTCGACCTGGGCGTCTCGAACGTGGTGTTCACGGGCGGCGAGCCGCTGGCCCGGGCCGACCTGCCGGACCTCATCGCCCACGTCGACAAGACCCGGGCCCACGCCATGATCTTCACGAGCGGCGTCCTGCTGACCGAGAAGAACGTGGCCAGGTTGGCCGAGGCCGGCCTCGACAGCATGAACGTCTCGATCGACGCCGACGACCCCGCGGTCCACGACGCGTTGCGCCGCGTGCCGGGGGCCTTCCGCAAGGCCATGGAGGGGGCCCGCCGGGCCCGCGAGGCCGGCATTCTGACGGGCATCTCGACCTACGGGTCGCACGAGTCGGTCACGAGCGGCGGCCTGGAGCACCTCCTCCAGATCGCCCGCGACGAAGGGTTCCACGAGGTCACCATCTTCGACTGCGTGCCGACGGGCAAGTTCCTCGCCCGGCCCGAGGTCATCATGGGCCGCAAAGACATCAAACGCGTCCGGGCGCTGGCCGACCGGTACAACGCCGACGCGCACCCGATGGGCATCATCGCCCAGGCCAAGGCCAACGGGTACGACGGGGGAGGGTGTTTCGGCGGGTTCGCCCAGTTCTACATGACGTGCTACGGCGACGTGAACCCCTGCGACTTCAACCCGATCTCGTTCGGCAACGTCCGCGACGAACCGCTTGAGACCATTTGGCGCCGCCTGGTGGCGCACCCCGAGTACGCCCCCCACCGCCACTCGTGCCGCATGCAGTCCCGGCGGTACCGCGCCAAGTACGTCGAGCCCATCCGCGACGAGGAAACGCTGCCCGTGCGCATCGAGCGGTTGCCCGGCGACGGCACCATTCTGCCCCCCTCGGCCGCCCCCGGCGCCCGACACACCGTCCGCGTCGAGGTCGGCGACGCAGACGAGTAACGCGCGGCGGCGCGGGGCGTTTTGTCCTTGACCGTCGCGGGGGCCGAAAGTAACGTGTCGAGTTCGGGGGCCCTTCCGGGCGGACTTTATCGGCTGGAGAATCGCCAGAGATGTCCTATAACCTCGTGGTGCTGGTTAAACAGGTGCCCGACACCAAGCGGATCACCGGCGACGCCATGCGCGACGACGGCACCGTCAACCGCAGCGCCTTGCCCGCCATTTTCAACCCCGAGGACTTGCACGCCCTGGAGATGGCCCTGGAACTGCGCGAGCGCTACGGCGGTCGCGTGACGGTGGTCACCATGGGGCCGCCGCAGGCCTGCGAGGTCCTGCGCCAGAGCCTGGAGCGCGGGGCCGACGACGCGGTTCTGCTGACCGACCGCCGCGCCGCCGCCAGCGATACCCTGGCCACCAGTTACATCCTGGCGTGTGCGGTCCGCCGGGTAGCCGCTGCCGCACCGGTCGACATGGTCGTCTGCGGCCGCCAGGCCATCGACGGCGACACCGCCCAGGTGCCGCCACAGACCGCCGAAAAACTCGGCTGGCCCCAGGTCACCTACGTCGACCGGGTCGAGGAAGTGTCCGGCGGCCGCATCCGGGCCCGCCGCAACACCGGCTCCGGCTGGGAACGCGTCGAATGCCCGCTGCCGTGCCTCCTGACGGTGACCGACCAGGGCCCCGAGCCCCGGCCGGCGTCGGCCAGGCGAATCATGGCCGTCAAGCGGGCCCGTTGCCGGGCGGAACTGACGATGGAGGTCGCCGCCGCCATGCCCGACGCCGATGCCGAGGCCCGCGAGGCCGAGGTCGCCAGGCGTGCCGCGGCGCTCCAGGCCCGCGGCCTGCTCATTACGCAGTGGACCCTCGACGACATTGAGGCCGACCTGGCGTGGTGCGGCCGCGACGGCAGCCCGACCAAGGTCAAACGCATCCAGTCGGTCATCCT
>DATKZB010000001.1:0-3771 GCA_035528235.1 Phycisphaerae bacterium | reverse complement strand
TCGATTTCGGCGTTGTCGGCGGACCCGAGTTTCTGCTGGACGGCGATGTCCACCTGCACGTCATGCTGGTTGCGCGACCGGTCCAGCCGCTCGATGGCCAGGCCCTTCGGCACGACCGACACGTGCAGCGCCGACATCTCGGCCAGGTCGAAGACGGGGCGGTAGAACCTCGCCGCCGTAAACGGCCGGCTGAACGTGTGGCCGTTCAGTTCCGCCACGACCGCGTCCGCGATGTCGGTGATGAGGGCCATCGGTCACCCCGCGAAGACGTACTTCCACACCGCCGTGGCGGCGAGCGTCACCGCTGCTCCGGCGACAAGCCACACGAGGCGGCTGCGGACTGCCTCAGCCATCTCCAGCCGGTCGAGGCGCCGCTGGAGGCCGGGCTTGCCGTTGCCGCGGATCGCCTCGTCCAGCCGGTCGAGTTTGGTGTGCAGTTCCGCGAACTCACCCTTACACACCTGGTCGTACTGTCCCGTCCCGCAGCCCATCACGCCGCCTCCGTGGCTACGTGCTTCGTGTGAATCCTCAAGGTCCGGCGGTAGTCGTCCGACCAGCGCCAGTGCGGTTCCTTGCCCGGCGCCATGACCTCGTACACGTACACCTTCGCTCCATCGGTCTCGCGGATCCGGTCGCCACGCTCCGGGAGGACCGGCTGGCCTCCGAGAACGAGGTCGGCCGCGAGGACCAGGAAGTCGCGCGACTCCGTCCGCTCGACCACGCCGTAGGCGTCTGCTGCCTCGAAAACCGTCCGGCCGACCCTGGCCTGGACCTCCACGCTTTCGGCCCCGCGCTGGTACATGACGGGCCGTGAAAGGTGCGTCTTCCGCTGCCCGTCCAGCCACGCGCTCGCCTGGTCCAGGAGGTCCACGAGCGACTGCCCTTACTGACTCAGGCGCACGCGCACGGTCGCGTCGGCGTCGGCGGCGGCCTTCACGACCTTGCCGATGTACTTGTTGGCTCCGGACTCGTCGTCCGCCTTGGCCACGGCTTCGGCCACGTCCCAGTAGACCTTGACGCCGGCGGCGATGGTCGTGCTCTCGCCCGTGGCCTTCGGGAAGTCGAAGACGCCCGTGACGGCCAGGGCGCCGAGGCGGTTGGCCTCGATGGCCCGCTTGGCCACGCCGACCAGGTCCCCCTGGACGACGACCGCCCCGGCCGCCACGTCGGCGCCGGGGGTGTAGTCCACCGACGCCCCGTCATGCACGAATCGAACTGCCATGTCTGGTGCTCCTTGACTGAGTGGGTGCTTACGCCTCGCCCTTCATCTTCACGCCGCCCCGCCACTCCATCTGGGCGACGCCGAAATCGAAGTAGCCGCGGAACTGGATGCCCAGGACGTTGAAGTCGGCGTCGGCCCGCTCGACGATGGGCGTCTGCTGGCCGTTGAGGAACGCCACCTCGGTGACGGGCATGTCGTTCGGGTCGGCCAGCAAGTACCACGCCTTGCTCGACGCGCCCGCCAGCGTCGTGTTCGACAGGTACGCCGACTGGACCACGCCGAACTTGCCGGCGTGCGGGTTGTTCGTCGGGTACTTCGTGTTGGCCGTCGTGTCCCTGAGTTCCGTGGCCTGCATCAGTTGCGTGCCGCGGACCAGGAGGGCCGGCGGCACGAGGAGCAGGCGCGGGGCCACGCCCAGCGGGCTGCCCTCGGTGTCCTTCTGCTCCAGGAACAGGAGTTCCGCGGCCGTCAGGCCGTCGATGGTGAGCGCCGTCGCGGCGCCTTCGGCATAGTTGCCGCGCAGGGCGGTGAAGAACGTCGCGTTGTCCAGGAACCGTGTCCAGAAGACCTTGTTGAGTTTCAGGGCGCCGCCCCGGCCGATCCGCCGCGGGACGCCGGTGAGCGCCCCGAGGTCATCGTTGATCAGGTCCGTCCGCGTCAGGCTGAACATCTTGCCGTAGGTGCGGGCCTGGTTCTGGTACGACTCCTCGCCCAGTTCCCCGTGCTTGAGTTCGCCGTCCGGCCCCACCTCGTCGTACTCGAAGCCGCCGGTCAGGCGGTACGAGGTGACGGTCTTGAAGTCCTTGACGCTGCGGGTCGCGGTGACGCGGCGCCAGGCGTCCTCGACGCTCTCGAACCCGGCCAGCAGGAACTTGTTGGCCACGTCCGACAGGATGCCCGGCAGGCTGAAGGTCGAGAACGCCGCCTCCAGGATCGCCTGCGGGTTCTGGAACGTGCGGCCGGTGTAGCCGTTCGCCCAGGCCGCCTCCAAGAGGAGTTCCTGGAGGCCGATGCCCCGGCGGAACCTGCGGCCGACGGCATCGAGCGTCTTCTCGTCATAGCCCGCCTCGATCTTCGGCAGGCCGCCGGTCATGCAGACGGCGGCGGCCAGGATCTCGCCGCTCGGGGCGTCGTCGCGGACGTGCGCGGCCGGGGCCTTCGGCCGCTCGGCCCGAAGGACCTCCAGTTCCGTCTTCGTCACGTCCCACCCCTCGGCCACGGCCTTGGCCTCGATGTCGTCATGGCGGCCGGCGCACACCTTGCGCACGGCGGCCACGCGGCCGGTCTCGGCCGCGAGTTCCGCCCGCAGGTCCTCGACAGCCTGCTTGGCCTCCGCCTCGACGGTCGCCGTGGCCGTGGGCTTGTCGGCCCCCTGGCCGGCCTCGAACGCGGCCTTCAGGCTCGCGGTCTGTTGCTCCGACAGGTCGGCCAGCACGAAGCCCTGTGCCTGTACCCATTCCTCGAAGTTCATCGCAAAGACCTCCATGTGTTTCCCGGCGGCCGAGGCCGCCATCCGTGCGTTCGCGTTTTCGTCCGCCCCAAGCGCCACGAAACTGATCTCACCCAGGACCGACCGGCGGGCGATGTACGCCGGTCCCTTCACCGTCTGGCTGTTGGCCTCAACCGTCCGGCCCTCCGGCACGAAGATCACCCGCTCCGCGCGGGCGCCGATGCTCGCCTGCCAGGGGAAGCCGTTGTCGCTGGCGGCCGTCACCTCCTTGGCCACCTCGCCGACACCGGACACCACCCCGCTGACCTTCACGGTGGACTGGCCGACCGCGATCTCGTCGGTGTGGCCGACGATCAGGGCCGGGTTGTGGTCCTTGAGGACCGGCCGGGCCTGAGACGACGGCACCCGCATTCCCGCCAGGTCCACGACGACCGGATACGGCCACCCGGCCAGGACCAGGGGACCGCCTGTGTAGGCGGTCATCCTGAAGCGGCGGAGTTTCGGCTCCCCGCCGTCGGCCGGCGCCGCAGCGGCCTCGATCTCCACCGGCCCGGCCGCGCCGCAGATGCGCAGGTCGGCCGGCACGCGGTCAGGCGGCTTGTCGTTCGGGTGTCTCTGCATCGTCTTTCTCTTGCTCATCCTCAGCCTCTTCGGGTTTCGGCTGCGCCTGCGCGGCCGGCAGACCCAGTTCCTTGATCAGGGCGATCTCTTTAGCCCGCTGCCTCAGTTCCGTCTCCCAGTCTTTGCCCTGCTTGGCATACTCGTGGGCCAGTGTCGTGGTGTGGTTGGCCAGACGCTCGGACTGGGCTGAGGCTTCCTTCGCTGGGTCCACGTGCTCGTGGCCGTCCCAGAACCACTGGTGCGGATAGTCGTCGAGGGCGCGCGCGGCGGGGGGCAGCAGGCCCAGCACGCGGACGGCCTCACGCAGCCAGGCATCGAGCAGTCGGTCGAGCACCACGTCTTCCAGGTGGGCCTGATCGACGCGGATGCTCTTGAAGTACGTCTGGTGGTCCAGGCGGCCGGAAGCGTAGTTGTAGCCCGACGAGTTCCCGGCCGCGACGTTGAACGGCATGTTCAGGCACCGGGCGATCTCGTTCAG